>DATLDF010000064.1:0-29703 GCA_035525975.1 Gemmatimonadaceae bacterium | reverse complement strand
ATGAACTTGTTCGAGTGCCAGCTCGCGGCCAACGCGCCCGTCTCGGCCTCACCGTCGCCGACGACGCAGCAGACGATCAGGTCCGGGTTGTCGAACGCGGCGCCGTAGGCGTGAAGAAGCGAGTAGCCGAGCTCGCCGCCTTCGTGAATTGATCCCGGTGTCTCTGGAGCAACGTGGCTCGGAATACCGCCCGGATACGAGAACTGAAGGAAGAGACGCTGGAGTCCTGCAATGTCTTTTGGAACTGCCGGGTAGACTTCGCTGTAGGTCCCTTCAAGGTATGTGTTCGCGACAATTCCCGGTCCGCCGTGTCCCGGCCCCGTTATGAAAAGCACGTTGAGATCGCGCTCGACAATCATGCGATTCATATGAGCGTAGATGAAATTCAAGCCGGGCGTCGTTCCCCAATGACCGAGAAGACGCGGCTTCACGTGCTCGACCTTCAGCGGCTCCCTGAGCAGCGGGTTTGCACGCAGATATATCTGGCCCACCGACAGATAATTGGCTGCACGCCAGTAAGCATCGAGAAGGTGAAAGGAGTCGCTGCTTTTTCGTGAGGTTTGAGCGTTTTCTGTCATCTAATGATGATAGCTTCGCAAGCGCGTTTCCCCTATCATAGTCCCGTACGCTGACCATTATCCCGACCGCTTGACCAACCCAACGCAGTCAACTCCAGAAAGCAATCTCCGCGCGCGCGTCGGGCGGGGCCTCGCTCCGGCGTACGTGCTTCAGGACGAGATAGGTCGCGGAGGCGCCGGGATCGTCTATCGGGCTCGTGACTCGCGCCTCAAACGGGACGTTGCGATCAAGCTCCTTCCGCCCGATCTCGCGTTCAGGTTCGACGTGCGCGAGCGATTCATGCGCGAGGCCGAGACTTCGGCGCGGCTGAACCATCCGAACATCGTGCAGATCTATTCCGTCGATGAGAAGGACGGACTCGCGTATTTCGTGATGGCCCTGATCGACGGCCCAAATCTCGGCGATCGCGTCCGGATGACGGGCGCGCTTCCGTTTGCCGACGCGCGGCGCGTGCTCAGAGAAGTTGCGGACGCACTTTCCTACGCGCACCGTCACGGCATCGTGCACCGCGACATCAAGCCCGACAACATCCTGATCGACAAACAGTCGGGACGGGCAATGGTGACAGACTTCGGGATCGCGCGTGCCGCGACCGAGGGCGACACACGGCTCACCGCGACAGGCACGGCAATCGGAACTCCTGCCTACATGTCGCCCGAGCAGTGCGCCGGCGACAGGCAGCTCGACGGTCGGTCGGATCTCTACTCGTTGGGCGCAGTCGCCTACTACATGATCACGGGGCAGCCGCCGTTTACCGGCCCGAGCACTCCAGTGATCATGATGAAGCAGGTCACGGAGCAGGCGGTGCCGCCGTCGAAATTGAGAGACGGAGTTCCGCCCGATCTCGAGCGAATCGTAATGAGACTTCTCGAGAAGGATCCATCGAATCGCTTCAGCGATGGAGCCGCGGTCGGCTCGGCCCTCGAAGGCGCGCCGGTGTCAGCACCAACTTTGTCGGCGTACCCGACGATGGCCGAAGCAGAGCGTGGAAACGCGAAGTCGCCGTTTGGCGGCTTTGGCCGCGTCACGATGGCGCCACGACTCCCAACGCTGCCCGGTCTTGAGATGAGGGAGGAGCGGCAGTGGCTAAGAGAGGAGCGCGAAAACGCGCGGCCACTTCCTGACCGTATTGGCAGGTTTCGACGACACCTCGCCAGCTACGTCGGCACTACGACATTTCTTTTCTTTATCAACATGGCCACGCAGCAGGGTTCGCCTCACTTCTGGTGGGCCGTCTTTCCCGCGCTTGGAATGATGATGGGGTTATCGAGAGAGGCGGGGAACCTGTGGGCTGCTGGTGCACGCCTCAGCGATGTGTTTGGAAACAAGGGCCCCCTTCCCGTTGGGCCGGGGCCGGGACCCGGTGCGGGCATGCCTACACTCGCCTCCTCTCCGCAGACTCCGTTACCAGTTGAACCCGATTCGCCAGGAGTGAGCCGCGAAGTTCAGATCGGCCCGCGCGGCGACGTGCTTCGCCAGGCGGTAAACGATCGACGAACCGTCCGCGACCTTGTCGGCAGAATGGGCGACAGCGATCGGGCGCTTCTCCCTGATGTGAAAGAGACGGCCGATGCTCTCTACAACCGCGTCGCCGCTCTCGCGACTGCTCTCCATCGTCTGGACGGCGAGATCGGCCCCGACAGATTGTCAGCGCTCGAAAAACGCATCGCCAAAACCGGGAAGTCCTCCGAGAGCTCGGACAAGAACCGGATGCTGCGACTCCTGCGCCGCCAGCGCGACATGATCGCGAACCTGGTGAAGTCCCGCGACGCGCTGGCCGAGCAGTACGAGAGCGCGGGGGTGCTTCTTCAGAACCTGACGCTCGATCTTCTGAAGATGCGCTCGTCAGGCCTTCAGTCCGCTCTCGAGGATGTCACCAGCGTCACTCAGGAGGCGCGGGCTTTGTCCAGGGAGATTGGGTACGTTCTCGCTGCGGCGGATGAGCTTCGGGATATCGACGGCCGGCCTGGTGATCGGAATATTCGAGAGTAAACGGCCACCTCGGTCGTTCTTGATGCAGTAAGTGTTACGCAGCCCTGCGGAGTGACGGCTTCTCAGCAGCAACCTGAGCCGGCGAAACCTTCGACCGAATCAGCGAATCGAACGACCAGTCACCGGCTCCGACGATTGCGAGCGCAACGGTCGAGGCAAGCAGCGACAACGGAAACTCAACACCACCGGGATTGAAGAAGCCATTCTTCAGGTGAACCTGGAGGATTGCGACGACCATAGTCGATGCGATACCCAATGCTGCGAGGCGGTTGAGCAGTCCGAAGATCAATGCCAGTCCGCCGAAGAACTCAACGAGTGCTACGAAGGGTCCGAGGATCCCGGGCATCGGGATTCCCATCTGGCCGAATGCGCCGGCGACACCGTCGAATCCGAAGACAAAGAGTTTCTGGCCGCCGTGCATCACGAAGATTGCGCCGATTGCGACACGGAGGACCAGCAGGCCAAGGTTGATCTGGCGCTTCGAGGGGGAGCTGAAGAATGACATTTTGTTTTCCTTGTTGAACTGTGAAAAGTGACTGTTGCACTGACTAGTGTGACAACACCTATTACTTCAAAAAAAAAAGGGCTTTAACCCGGGTTGCGGGCTTTCGTCAGAAGGTTGACCAGGGTCTTGAGCTCATCCGCCGACAGGTGGCCAAGCTGCTGTTTGTGCCTGGCGCCCACGGGCGCGTCGAGTGCGTCGACAATTTCCCTGCCCTGCGTGGTGATTCGGGTCCTGACCATCCGCCGGTCTTCTTCCTCGCGTGAGCGAGTTACCAGTCCGGCGGCTTCCATCCTGTCGAGCAGGCGGGTGGCGTCCGGCATCTTGTTGATGAGACGCTCCCGGACCTCGTTCCGGCAAAGCCCATCGGGCTCCGCCCCTCTCAGAATTCGAAGGACGTTGTACTGCGTTCCGGTGATCCCGTACGGCTTGAGGACAGGAGCGAATTCGTCGCCAAGCACTCCTGCTGTGCGCTGAATGTTCAGCGACGCCTCCTCATGCAAGCTTGGAAACGGCTTGTTCTGCTTCAGCTCGGTTCTGAGTTCGGAGATCATGGACTGAATGTAGGTGTTATCACACCCTTTGTCAAGCCTCATGTTTCAAAGAGAGTCAATTTGCGACGCCTGGTTTTTTTGCCCTGACGAAACCGGCGCCGACTCGACCCGCTACCTCGGTGGCAATCCGGTCAGTATCAAGACCAGTGTTTCCGAGGAAGGTCCTCGCATCCTCAAAGCTGTACTTCCGTGTCATTTCGACACTGGCGTCGGTGAAGCCAACTTCCTCGAGAATCCTCACGAACTCCTTGTCCTCGAGAGCGCCGGCAACGCAGCCGACCCATAGCTCCATGCTCTGCTTGACGTCATCCGGCAGTTCGCCCTGCACTACCACATCGGACACAGCGAAACGTCCACCAGGCTTGAGGACACGAAATGCCTCACTGAGCACGCTCTTTTTGTCACCGGACAGGTTGATGACGCAGTTCGAGATGATGACATCGACCGAGTTGTTGGGAAGTGGAATCGCCTCGATCCGGCCTCGGAGAAACTCGACGTTTGTCACGCCCGCCTCTTTCGCGTTCTTCCGGGCGAGCTCGAGCATGTCGTCGGTCATGTCCAGTCCGAACGCCTTGCCGGTGGGACCGACGCGACGGGCAGATAGAATTACGTCGATGCCCCCGCCTGAGCCCAGGTCGAGGACGGACTCTCCCGGGTTGAGCTGTGCAAGCGCTGTCGGATTTCCGCACCCAAGCGATGCAAGCACGGCCGCCTCCGGCAGCTCGTCTGTTTCGCCGGTGACGTAAAGATCCGATGTGATCGGATCGGTGGCGCCCTCAAAAGCAGCCCCGCCGCAGCAGGAATTCACGGGACCGCAGCATGAAACACCCGCTGTGCCCGCTTCCTCGACGCTTTCGAGAACCCGGCGCGCAGCGGCTCCGTATTTCTCCCGAACGGTAGCGGTGAGATTGTCCTGCAGCAGTGCGGTCATCCGGAATGCTCCATCAAAAAATGTTGATACGTCAGAAAAAAGAGAAAGTTTAAGGCTGAAGTATTTGCGAAACGGCGATCACCCGCAGCAGCCCGACGACGACTTCCCAGGCCGCAGCGTTCGGCGCTGCGACTCCCGGAGCGAAACAGCCACGTCGTGAAGCTCGCCCAGCGTCTTGGGGACGATCGTGTAATAGGACCAGCGGCCTTCCCTGCGGTCTGCAACGAGACCGGCATCACGAAGGACCTTCAGGTGAAACGACAGCCGGGACTGTGCGGCGTCGAGGTCACCCTGGAGATCGCAGACGCACCGCTCGCCGTCTCGAAGCATCTCGATGATCCCAAGGCGCGTCTCGTCCGATAGAGCATGGAACAGCTGCGCCGCGCGGGCGGTGTCGAGTGCGACTTTCGGCATGGGCATAATCATATCAACATATTTTGATATGTCAATCGTACGCGTCGAGATAAACCACTTCCATCTGTGCTCCGGCAGGGTCAACGTTGTACCCATGCGCGCAACACACGACCATCCCGAAGTCCATGTCGAGTATCCTGACTGGGTTGATTCTCTCGTTCAGTGGGGCACCCCATACGCGAGCGAGCACGACCGGATGCGCCTGGCGATTGCCGTTTCGCGAGAGAATGTGGAGCGCGAAACTGGCGGGCCGTTCGGTGCCGCGATCTTCGAGTCAGATACTGGCAGGGTGGTAGCAGTGGGCATGAACAGCGTCGTGAGGTTGTCGAACTGCACGCTGCACGGCGAGATGGTCGCGTTCATGATGGCGCAACAGCGAGTCGGCTCGTTCTCCCTGAACTCGCCCGGCCTGCCGCGCCACGAGCTCTACACGTCATGCGAGCCCTGCGCGATGTGTCTTGGTGCGACACTATGGAGCGGAGTGCACCGCGTCGTGTACGCCGCTGCGCGAGAAGATGCATCGCTGCTCAACTTCGAGGAGGGGCCGGTATTTCCGGAGTCTTATCAGTACCTCGAGGACCGCGGGATTTCGATCGTGCGGAATGTGCTTCGCGAAGAAGCCCGCGCCGTGCTTGAGTTGTACCGCGCCCGAAGCGGAAAGATTTACAATGGGTAGAAGGCTCTAATCCAGGGGCAGTTGGGTACCTGGTAAAATTCACGGATCAGCCTGCGGCGCCGCCAGCGAATTGAAGTTCAGCCCTTGGCCGCCGCTTTCGCGGCAGCGTGTCGAGGTGCGACCTTTGTGTCGTGAAGCTCCCCCTGTGGCGAAAGGCCCTTTTGTCGGTACAGATGATCGCGGCCGTCGCATTCTTTACGACGGCTTGCGAGCGCATCGTCGATCCTGACCTTCCGTCGACAGCGCATGCCTTCTCTCCGCCGCTCGTTTACGACAAGTGGTGGAAGATGGTGGAGTCGTGTTCGGGTGTAACGAGGCCGCTCGCCGATGTTACCTGGTTCGGCGTTTCAGGCTCGTCGTTTCAACTCCAAAAAGAGCTTGTGACGGGATACTGGAGCGCCGGAAGCAACAGGGTGGTGCTTGCCGACTCCTCACGCCTCGATGGCGCCGTCGTTAGACACGAGATGCTTCACGCGCTTGTCAGGCAGCCCGGACATCCAAGATCAGCATTCCTCGAGAAGTGCGCGGGGCTTGTAAGCTGCACAAAGGAATGTGTGGCCGATGCGGGCCCCGCCAGCCAGGACTACTTGAGCTATCCAGCGGCTTCCATGGATTCGTTCGACATCTCCATCCAAGTCCTGCCCAATCCTCCCTCACTCAGCGTTGACGGCGGTGTCTTTTCTGTCGTGGTATCGGCGCGCAACCGGACTTCGCATCCGGTGAGTCTTTCTCTGCCAATTATCAACGGCGTCCCGGCGGCGCCGTTTGCTTTTGAGATCCGCGCGCTCTCTGCGCCGGCCGCGGCCATCGGCGGAATTCTCAATCTCTCCGACCCGTCGGTGACTACTTTCGCTGCCGGAGAAACCAAGCGACAGTACTTTGATTTCAACATTGGATCTGTGATCAGGAACAGAACCATCGCACCGGCAGCTTACAGGGTCACGGGATGGTATGCGACGCGCTCGGTCGCCTTGAGTCCCGTCGTCATCGGTCCACCATGAACACCAGACGATCATAGATGAGCGCAACACACGACGCATCGATGCTCGCGGAGGCGCAGGCAGCGCTTCGCGAAGCCAACATCGAATTCGCTGAATCTCATCCGGGCGAGGGTCCGGGACGCCAGCCTGTGCACACCGTGTACGGCGGCGCTCAACTTTTCGCGGCTGACTCGGTTCCCAAGCTCGGAGCCATTGCACTCCGCGCCATGAATCAGTACATGGCCGATTCCAGCACACTCGGCTCCGCGCTTGGGATCGCCGACCATCCAGCGCTCGACACGATCAACACGCGGGTGCGCGACAAGCTGGCGCGCGAGCCGATCGAAGATTTTCGAATCGACTTCGAGGACGGTTACGGCAATCGTCCCGATGCGGAGGAAGACGGTCACGCCAATGTCGTCGCTGCTGAGGTCGCGAAGGGGATGTCGGCCGGAACGCTGTCGCCGTTCATCGGAATGCGCGTGAAGCCGCTGAACGAGGAGATGCGAGTTCGCAGCATTCGCACGCTCGATCTCGTGGTGACGAAGCTCGTCGAGAGCGGCGGCCTGCCGGAGAGATGGATTGTCACTATCCCTAAGGTGACAATAATCGAGCAGGTCGAATACACCGTGGCAGTCTTGAGGCAGCTCGAGCAGAAGCTCGGCCTCGCGAGTCAAAGCCTGCTGTTCGAGCTCATGGTCGAGACACCGCAGATAATCATGGACTCGAAAGGGACGTCGCTGCTGGCCCGCGCACGTGACGCGTCTGACGGAAGACTGCGCGGCGCTCACTTCGGGACGTACGACTACACGGCCGGCATCAACATCACCGCGGCGCATCAGAGAATGCGTCATCCGGCGTGCGATTTCGCGAAGCATTTCATGCAGGTCGCGTTCGCCGGCACCGACGTCTGGCTTTCCGATGGATCGACCACGGTGATGCCCGTTCCAATTCACCGGATTGCAGCAGGCGAAGCACTGACGGCACAACAGCAGACCGAGAATGCGGCGAGTGTTCATGCGGCCTGGAAGCTTCACTTCGACGACATTCGCTGGTCGCTCGCGGCTGGATTCTACCAGGGCTGGGATCTGCATCCCGCGCAGCTCGTCACGCGCTACGCGGCGTTGTACAGTTTCTTCCTCGAGGGAATCGACGCCGCTGGGGTTCGTCTCAGCAATTTCGTTGGCAAAGCTGCTCAGGCCACACTTGTTGGTGACGTATTCGATGACGCTGCAACTGGCCAGGGTCTTCTCAACTTCTTCCTTCGCGGCATCAATTCCGGCGCCATCACTGAGGACGAAGCGCTTCGGATGACCGGACTGACAGCCGAGGAATTCCGTGGACGCAGCTTCGTGAAAATCATGAAGGGAAGGAAGTGAACGGCAACACAATCGAGCTTCTCGACCTCGTCGCGCGATGGGTGCACGTCATCGCCGGCATCATGTGGGTTGGCAATTCCCTTCTCTTCAACTGGATCGACCGAAGTCTCGTACCCGCAGATACGCCCGGGCAGACAAAGAAGCCAATCGGGTCCATCTGGCTGCTTCACAGCGGCGGATTCTACTACGTCGAGAAGACGCTCCTCGAAGGTGAAGAGATGCCCGCGCCGCTTCACTGGTTCAAGTGGCAGGCGTACACCACGTGGCTCACCGGATTCGCGCTGTTGTTCATCGTCTACTACGCAGGCGGACGGGCATCGATGGTCGACAACCCTGTCGGCGGACTCACCCATCTCAACGCGAGCATTATTGGACTCGCCGCGATTCTTGGCGGCTGGATCTTATATGAAGCGATGCAGCGCCTTGTCGCGCCAAAGGCGCCGACACTCGCGGCAATTGTCTGGATAGTCGCATTCGTTGGAATCGCGGGCGAGCTGACTCGCGTTCTGAGCGGCAGAGCCGCGTTCCTGCATGTCGGGGCGATGCTCGCGACGATTATGGCGGGCAATGTGTTCTGGACGATTGTCCCGTCCCAGCGCCTGCTCGTCGCCTCGGCTTCGGGCGACAAGGGAGGCGACCCCGCGATCTCCGCGCGAGCCAAGCGCGTCTCGATCCACAACAACTATTTCACGTTTCCCGTCATCGTTCTGATGGTGAGCAATCACTTTCCGTCGCTTTACGGGCACCGGCTGAGCTGGCTGCTTCTTATCGTGCTGGTGACCGCCGGCGTCGCGGTTCGGCACGTTCTCAACATCCGTTGGGGTCTGACCAGTTGGAAACCAGTGATGGGAAGTGTAATTGTCGCCAGCGTGCTGTCGTTATGGGCGATCATGCAATTTGGCTCCCTCCCGGAGGCCTCGGCTTCCGCGGCTCCGACAGGCCCGGTGGAGTTTGCCGACGTGCGCCACATCGTCGACCGCCGCTGCTCCGCTTGCCACTCCGATCGGCCCACCGATCCTGGCTTTCCAGTTGCACCAGGAGGGGTCATGTTCGACACCCCGGAGCAGATCGTCGCGCACGCCGCCCGGATTCGGGAACGGGCGTTCGTGACCCGCACCATGCCCTTCGGCAACAGGACGAAAATCACCGATGCCGAGCGGGCGATTCTTGGCAACTGGGCGGCCCAGCAGGCCGGTTCGCGGTAAACGACTGACTCACCCGGGATTCTGGAGCTATTTTCTGAAAATGCCCGGGAAGCCTCTCCGTGACTGACCACCTCCGCGACACCCTCGACAAGACCCTCGGCGGAACGTACTCCTTCGAGCGGGAGCTTACTGCCGGAGGCATGAGCCGTCTGTTTCTGGCCGAGGAGAAGAATCTCGGCCGGAAGGTCGTGGTGAAGGTGCTGTCGGAGCAGATGTCGGGCGCAATGAAGCGAGAGCGCTTTCAGCGCGAGATCCAGGTCTCTGCGCGGCTCCAGCACCCGCACATCGTTCCGTTGTTGTCTTCAGGCGAGGTGGATGGCCTTCCCTACTTCGTCATGCCCTTTATCGAAGGCGAGTCGCTGAAGGAGCATCTCGCGAAGAAGGGCGAGCTTCCGATCGAGGATGCTGTGCGGCTGCTCACTCAGGTCGCTTCCGCACTCGCCTACGCGCACAAGAACGGCGTTGTGCACCGCGACATCAAGCCGGACAACATTCTCCTGTCCGAAGACATCGCCGTTGTCACCGATTTTGGAATTGCGAAGGCCGTGTCGGCAGCGAAGACTCAGCCGGGAGGCATGGCGCTGACATCGGACGGATCGACGCTTGGAACGCCGGCCTACATGGCGCCGGAGCAGGTCGTCGCTGATCCGTCTATCGACCATCGTGCCGACATTTATTCGTTCGGTGTTGTGGCGTATGAGATGCTGACCAACACGCCGCTGTTCGTCGCGCGTGGCCAGCAGGCGTTGATGGCTGCGCACGCTGTAAAGATTCCGGATCCAATTCAGGGCCGTCGGCCGGCCGTTCCCGCGCAGCTGGCGCGGCTCGTGATGCAGTGCCTCGAGAAGCAGCGCGCCGATCGTCCGCAGACGGCCCAGGAGATAATGCGGAAGCTTGCGACCTGGGATGAATCAGGTGACTTGCTTCCGACGGTGTCCAATCCGGCAATTACCCCGGTTACGCCGAGCGTAACAGCTCCGGCCCTTCCGCCCGCACCAGCGCAAAGGAAATGGCTGATACCGCTCATCATCGCCATTGTCGTGCTCGCTGCTGCGGGAGCTTTTTACTTCTACAGCATGCAGCATCGGGCGAAAGACCTGAACTCCGTCGCCGTGCTGCCGTTCAAGAATCTTTCAGGCAACAAGGCCGACGAGTACTTCAGCGATGGCATGAGAGACGAGCTCGCGAACGCGCTCACCAGGCTGGCCGGTGTGAGACTCGCATCGAGAACGTCGACATATTCGTTCAAGAACAGAGACATGCTTGTTGCGCAAATCGGAAAGGAGCTCAACGTCGACGCAATCGTTGAAGGCTCAGTAACCCGCCAGGGCGGCAGAGTTATCGTCGACGCCAGCCTCGTGAACGTCGCCGATGACAAGACGATCTGGAACCAGAGGTACGAGCGGGCCGCAACTGATCTCTTCGCGATTCAGGAAGAAGTTGCGAGCGCTATCGTGGAAAATCTGAAGCCTGCGCTGATGGGTGACACGGCGGTGACGTCAATCGCGCAAAAGTCGCGCGGCACCGAAAACATGCAGGCGTATGACCTCTACCTGCAGGGCAAATTTCTGCTGAACAAGCGCGGCGCCGACAACCTGCGACAGTCGATAACAATTTTCAATCAGGCGATTTCAAAAGATTCCGGCTTCGCCCGCGCATACGCCGCGCTGGCCACATCGTCAGCTCTCCTGCCGGAGTACACAGATTCCCCTCCGTCAGACGTTACCGATCGTGGCAGGGCTGCTGCACTTCGCGCTCTGCAAATAGACCCGAACCTCTCCGAAGCAAACGCCGCACTCGGGCTGATGAATGTGCACAGCTGGAATTTTGAAGAAGCCGGAAATCGTTATCGCGCGGCGATCAGCCAGGATCCCGACAACGCCACTGCGCAGCAATGGTATGGCGAGTATCTGTTCCACACTGGACGTGTCGATTCGGCAGTCATCCGGCTGACGATGGCGCAGCAGCTCGACCCGTTCGCTCCGATAATTCCAACAGCGCTCGGGCACGCGCTCGACATGAAGAGGGACTACAACAAGTCGATTGCCGTGCTCAAGGACGGAATCAGCCGCTATCCAGATATCGGCATTTCGCACACCGAGCTCGGCAAAGCATATCTGTTTGCCGGGAGGAACGACCTCGCAGTCAAGGAGCTGGAGAAGGCGAACCAGCTCGATCCCGAGCTCGCCATCAGAAAAGGCGAGCTCGGATACGTTTATGGCAAAGTTGGCCGGAGAGATGACGCGCTCAAGATTCTACGCTCCCTCGAGGAAAGGACGAGTCGGGAAAATGTTTCGGCCGTTGCTGTCGCGTACATCTACCTTGGACTCGGTGACTACGAGAAAGCCATCTCGGCTCTCCAGATCGCGGTACAGGTGCACGACATCGCGCTCGTCACCAGTCTCAATCCGATCGCCGATCCCGCGTTCGATCCTATCCGGAAAGATCCGCGATTCCAGCAGATTCTGCGACGGATGAATCTCCTGAGGTAAAACGCCGGCCGCGGTTGAAGCTCCTGTTCGGCAGCTCAGTCGTGGATGCTCACGCCGCTTCGCCGACGTCGAGGATATCCCCAACCTGGGTCAGCAACGCGGTTGGCGTAAACGGTTTGAGTACGAGCCCAGTTCGTCCCTTTTCGAGCTCGCGGTCTGTCAACCGTTCGACACCGTAACCCGTCATGAAAAGAATCTTGACGCCAGGCGTAAGCTGCTCGAATGCATTTGCCAGATCCAGCCCGGTCATCCCGGGCATCACTATGTCGGTCAAAACGAGATGAATCGCACTGGGATTTTCGTTGTAAATCTTCAGCGCTTCGTCTCCGCCAGACGCCTGTATCACGTCGTAGCCGTGTCCGCGCAGGATGCGACTAACAACCTGGAGCACCGATGTGTCGTCATCAACGACAAGCATCGTCGCACGGCGTGGCAAAGTTCCAGGCTCCCTCCTGCTCTCCTGCTCTGAAAGCGGAAGGAACACGTTGAAGGTCGTGCCCACTCCCACCTCCGTCTGAACGGAAATATCGCCCCCGAACTGGTTCACGATACTGTAAATGGTGGCCAGCCCCAGTCCGGTACCCTTTCCGCATGGTTTTGTGGTGTAGAACGGTTCGAAGGCTTTTTCCAGCGTCTGCGGCGTCATGCCCTCGCCAGTGTCTGAAACGGAGATTCTTACGTATGATCCAGGTTTCGCCTTCAGCATTCTGCAGCAATCGCCTTCGTGCAGCTCAACGGTTCTTGTCTCGATAATCAAGTCGCCGCCGGATGGCATCGCATCGCTGGCGTTTACGACGAAATTCATGAGGACCTGCTCCAGCTGTCCCCTGTCAGCGATTACCTCTGCCGCATTCAGCTCAGCGTGAACGCTCAACTGGATGGTTTTCGGGATCAGACGGGAGAGCATGTTCTCGAGTCCGTGAATAACTGCCGCCGGATCAAGAGCAGACAATTGCACCTCCTGTTTTCTGCTGAAGGCCAGTAACTGGCCAGTCAGGCCGGCGGCACGGTCCGCCGCGGCTCGAATCTCGGAAACGTCGCCATGCAGGGGAGTGCCCGGCTCGACGTCCATCAGGGCCAGCTCGCTATAACTCTTGATTACGGTAATGATGTTGTTGAAGTCGTGAGCCACACTTCCGGCCAGCTGCCCGATAGCCTCCACCTTCTGTGATTGCAAAAGCGTTGCTTCCAGCTCCTTCCGCTCGGTCATGTCGACTATGACCAGACCCAGTCCAATCGAATCGCTATCCGACCCCCACACCGGATAGATGCTGATCAGCCAGTGGCATTTTTTGCCTGCTTCGCCCTTAGCTTCGCGCGACATCTGCAGATTTCGAATCGCTTCGCCAGAACGGGCAACGCGGTCGAACAACAATGAGAAGCTTTCGCCATCGCCAATATCGAAATCCAGAAACTTGCCCTCGTGATCGGCCTCTGCTGCAATTCCGAACATTCGCGCTATTGCAGGATTTATCCGGAGGCAACGGTACTCGTTGTCCAGCAAAGCGAAACCGACGGGTGAGCTGTTGAGTACGAGGTCCAGCAGGGAGAGTGCTTCCGTGATCTTCACGGCGGCCTGCTCCGCCACCTCTCTCGCCGCCTCGGCGGCCCCTCGCGCGCTCTTCTCGGCTATGGCTTTAGCGCGCGCGGCTCGATTTTCATTTTCGGCGTCGTGCTGCTCCCGCTCGGCAGCTTCGCGGAGGCGGTCAGCATCATTCAGCGCCCTCGACGTCCATGCAATGACGCTTCCGAAGCATATCATCGTGAGAACAGCAACTGAAGCAGCCACGGCAGCGACGCTGTACCCGCCTATCCAGGTGCCGAGCACCCTCAGCGCGCCGAGAAAAAGAGGTACGAAAAACGCGAAAGGGAGCAGGCGGCGCGCAAGCACTCCGCCGGCGCGCCGCGATAGAACGATCGGCATCCATCCGGCATGTGGCCTGAGCGCGAGCGACCCAACTGAAAGAATCAAAAGCATGATGGCAGTTGGAATTGCTATCTGAATGCCCTGCCCTGTACCGGTTGTCGGGATTGCGCCATAGATGTAGGCCAGCAATGCAGTCAACGCAGCTGCGCCGGTAAAGAGAAAAAGCAGCTGCGCAAGCTTGTCAGCGCGCAGACTTCGAAAAGTCAGTCCAAGTAGTCCTGCGCCGAGCAGCACGAACTCGCTCGCCGACACCGCGGCCATGCGCGACACGGCAACGGCATTCCCAGGGTCCTGGGTCAGGTTGAACAGGATCTGGTCTATTCCGAGGTCGACACCGAAGATGTATTCGCCGAGGGTGAGCATCCCTGTAGCGAGCACCAGCGATGAGCTGGCGATGGCGGTGTACCGGGCCCACACCTGGTGGTAGTTAGCAAGAAGCACAAGGGCAAGGGCACCTGCGCCTAGCGCTGCTGCCGTGTTCGGCTTCACCGTCACTTGGCCGATGAAAAGCGTTTGTAGGCGGTTATCGCCGAGTGCCCAGCCGGCAAGAATCACGAGGCTCCCCAGCAGTACAGGAGGACCGCACAGCCTCGATAGTTGGCGAAGACGAAGTTGAAGCTGCGAGGCCGTTTCTGCCTGGGCGCGGCGAAGCCTCAGAAGGGCCAGGCCCTGGCGTGATGCAAAAGTTGCGTCAGCCATGCGCAGCAGTCGGTGATGTCGCGCGTAAGGATTGATAGAACATTGTCAGGTTCGCGGGGAGTGCTCTCATGACCCTTGCCGGGTGAATTGATCGAGTGCTTTCTGAAGGATTGCTACCTCGCTTACCAGTCGGGCAAACGTTGGCCGGGCGCTGGCGGCAAGACCATTCCTGCCCAATAATTCGAGCTCCTCGGCGATTTCGGAAACGAGGTATCCGGTCACCGACCCGGCGGAACCTTGGAGTGCATGAGCGCAATCGCGAAGACTGTCAGCGAGCCATCTTGCCCGAGCCAGCGTGGCATGGCTGCGCCGTTGGTGTTCGTTCTGGAGAATCCGCTTCTCGGCGATCTGAAGACGGGCGGCTAGATGCTCAGCCATTACCGGCTTCGATATGAAGTCGTCAGCGCCCGCATTGAGCGCCTCGTTGACGTCGCTCGGGGTGCTTTTGCCAGTCACCATCAGAATGAAGGCTTCGCCGGTCGGTTGCAGCTCGCGGACGCGCCGGCAAACTGCGAGTCCGTCCATGACGGGCATTGACCAGTCCAGCACGAGCAGGGGGCACTGCTCAGCTTCAAAGGCGTCACAAGCCTGCCTTCCGTCAGCCGCTTCGATCACCTCATGCCCGGCTTCCCGGCAGACTGCAACATACAGTCGCCGCGTGACCGCACTGTCTTCGCGAGAATCAGCTTCAAACACGCCTCCGTTGATCGAGCGTGTCTTTCAACCCCGCTGCTGGTAGACCCTCCGTGAACTCTGTCTATTGGACGACAGGGTCGCGAGGTCGCAACCGCGAGGCGGTTTCCGCTTCAGCTCCCCCGGTACGTCGAGTAGCCGAAAGGACTGAGCAACAACGGAACGTGGTAATGACCGGAACCGGCACCAATCCGGAAATTGACCTGAATATCGCTGTAGAAAGTGTCGCGTTTGGTTTTCGCGAAATAATCGGCCACAGAGAACGACAGAGTGTAATCCCCCTCGGTCAGCGCAGAGTCCTTCTCGAGCAGATCTCGCACGCGACCGTCTTCATCGGTCGTCCCCGATCCGATCAAGCTGTTGTCGCGACGAAGAGTTACTCGAATTCCAGCTGCCGGTTTTCCAAGTGACGTATCGAGCACATGAGTGCTGATAGTGCTCATCCAGCGTCTGCCCCAATCATCGCCTCGAGCCGCAGCCGGGTAATCTTGCGCTGCTCCTCTGTCGCAATCTGGATCTCGGTCGGAACATCATTTCTGAGCCGTTTCCGCGCGATGTCGAGCAGCTCGTGTCCTTCCTTGCCCGCCGCACTCACGATGTAGATGAAACCAAATTTATGTTCGTAGGCGCGGTTGATAAGCGACATCTGATCGTGCGCGCTCGACGACGCGAGCTTCACGCGCGCCTGCTCACGCTCGGCGAACGCGAGCGCTTTGTCATTCTGCGCGGCAGCACTCAGCTTTTCGCCAATTCGCGGATGATGCTCAAATGCTTCGCGCTTTTCATCTGTGGACAAACCGCTCCAGACTTCGTCCGCGACAGCGAGGAGCTGACTGCCTGACGTGAACGGACGCTTCGCCACCATCTGCTTCACCCACGCATTCGCACCATTGCACGCGCGGAGAAGCTCAGCCGCTTCTGATGCTGGAAGTGTGTTCAACTCGTCGACGAAAGTCGTCATTTCGGGCTCGCTTGTCCGATCAATCGGAGCCTGGCTACTCCGCCGTCTGGATAGATGTTCAGTCTCACGTGGGTCGCTGCGTGGGGATTGGTGACTTCAAAGACATGACGAGAGTGTGGCTGAAGTGGCGAATTCGCAACCAGTGTGCCCCATGTTTCCTGTTCGGGCTGAAGGTCGCCGGCGGCGTCGCACCACTCCAGCATGCAGGTGCCCGGCGCATTTCCCTTGAAGTGATCGGTGTCGATTTCCACCCGGTGCACCTCTCCGCGGCGCGCGAGCCTGACGATGCTCCAGTCATGTCCCGGCCCGCGGCGGCGCCTCGTTTCCCAGCCGTCGCCCATATGGGTCGAGCGTCCCGGCAGGATCAGATTCTGGCGATGACCGTAGTGCATGTCGCTGCAGGAGACGACATAGCCGCCGTTCTCCATCGCGGCGAGATCGACTTCGCGGCCATCGGCAAAGGTCTTCGGGGACGGAACGACTTCGCCGTGCACTCGAAGGCGCGCGACACCGCCGTCCGGAAAGATGTTCAGACGGAGATGCGTGACGCGCTCCAGATCGCTTTTGATCTCGAGCTCGTTCGGGGCGTTGCCCTTGAGAGCTGTCTCGGCCAGTAGCGGCTTCCACTGTACTTCGTTTCCGCTCAGCCATTCGGCCGATGGTGTTCCGTCGACTGTCGCTGCGTCGATGCTAGCGCGCTCGGGATAGTTGCCCGTGAACCACGAGGTGTCGATTACGACACCGTGGATCTTTCCAGGGGCGCCGAGCCGGATGACGGCCCAGTCGTGTCCGGCGGAGCGGCGGCGGCGGGTTTCCCAGCCATCCATCCATTTGCCGCGCTCAGTGTACAAGCCCTCCTTCCACTCCGGAGCGGTCGGCTTGAGCAGCGCCTCCTTGGGTGCGAAGAACTCGTCGTTGGCGGCGAGCACTCCGCCTCCGAGCCTTTCGGATGCGAGGTCGATCAGGTCTGTAAAAGAGGGCATTTAGTTCCGGTAGTTCAGTTCGGCGGCGCGCTCAACATAACGTTTTCGCCTGCGACGTAGGTCGCGATGACGTTTCCCGAAAGTGACCGGCCTTCGTATGGAGACAACAGTTTACCGGATTGTGCGGAGCATTTTGAGTCCGGATCAAAGACGATGATGTCGGCGTCGAATCCCTCGGCCAGACGGCCCTTTTTCGAGAGACCAGCCAGCCGCGATGTCGCAACACTCATCCATTGGGAAACCTTGTCGATTCCGACGCCCCGTTCTCTCGCTCCGGTCCAGACTGCCGCCAGAGAATATTGAAGCGATGCGATTCCGCCCCAGCAGGATAAGAAGTCGCCGCCAGTTTCCTTTAGCGATGGAATGCACGGTGAGTGGTCAGACGCGACGAGGTCGATATGGCCCGCGATCAGCGCATCCCACAAAGCATCGCGCTCGGCTGCGCTGCGAATCGGCGGCGCGCATTTGTACTCGGTCGCGCCGTCAGCAATCTCCTCGGCCGCGAAGGTCAGGTAATGCGGACACGTTTCGACGGTCAGCGGCAATCCTTTCGCCTTGGCTTCGCGGACGATGTCGAGCGATGTCGCGGAGGAGAGATGAACGATGTGAACGGGGGTCGGACACCATTCCATCAGCTTCACCATCAACCGAATCGCGGCGTGCTCTGCTTCGACGGGTCGTGACGCGAGATAGTCCGCATACCTTCTGGATGGCAAGCATTGCCGGATCAGCGCAGGATCTTCGGCGTGGACCATCAGCGGAAGTCCAAGCTCGGCCAGGATTGGAAATGCGAGTCGGAGATCGTCTTCGGTGACGTTCTGGAATTCGTCGACGCCCGAGGGTGTGAGAAAGCATTTGAAGGCACGAATGCCTGCGTCGGCCAGTCCTTGCAGATCTTGCGCGTTGCCCGGAACTACTCCGCCGATGAACTCGACGTTCACGAGACTCTTTCCGTTGGCTGCTTCTCGCTTCGCTTCGAGGGCGGCGACTGTCGTCGTCGCCGGGATCGAGTTGAGCGGCATGTCGAGCAGCGTAGTAATTCCGCCCATCGCTGCGCTTCGCGTCGCGCTCTCGAAGCCTTCCCACTCGGTGCGTCCTGGCTCGTTCACATGCACGTGAGTGTCGATAATTCCCGGCATCACCACGTTGTCGCCTACGTCAGTTACCGCGGCTGCGCCGGTCAACTGATCCCATTCAGCAATTTGAGCGATTGCCCGTCCTTCTACGTGAATGGATGCGGGCCGCACACCTTTTGGAGTCAGAACACGAGTGCTTCGGATTATGCTAGAGCGCATGTTCGTAGGTCATGCCAGGCGCAACGATCGTGTGAATTGATACCACGTCCTCACCAACCCTGTATGCAATTCGATACTCGTCGACCACCAGTTGGCGATAGGCTGGATCTTCGGGAAGCACAGGACCGCTGAAAGGATGAACTTTGAGCTGATCGACCGCGTCGATGAGCCGTTCGCAGAACTCAGCCGCCCGGAGCGCGGAATTCGCCCCGATGAAATCAAATATTTCGTCCAACCGATCACGAGCTAGCTGAGTCCAGACAACCCTCATGCCTTACGGCGCTGCTCTTCCACCTTTTTCTTCGCCGCTCGCTCGCGAATGGACCGTCGAACTTCGGCCGTGGTGAATATGCGACCTTCCGCGAGATCGGCTTCCGATTGCCGGAGGTCACGCAGCAGCTGCCGCTCAGCTATCAGGGCGTTGTAGTCATCGCGCGAACACAGGACTACCGCTTCGCCCCCGTCCGGCGTGATCAGGTAGCGATGTCCCTTCGTCGCAACCTCACGGACGATCCCGTAGACGTTCTGGCGAAGCTCAGTTGGCGTAATTGTTTTCGGAATCATGTATCTCACTCCCGGCTATGCGTACGCTTTAACGTACGTGCGGAACGTGCCCGGCGCAACTAATCCGTGTCGGCCCAAAAGCGCTTCAAGAGATTCATCGAGACACGCTTGCGATAGTCTGCAGTCGACCGCACGTCGTCAATCGGCTTGAGCTCGCGTCCAAGAATCTCAGCCGCCTCATCAATCGACTGTCCTGACGAAAGCGCCTTCTCAGTTTCAGGAACTCGCACAATCGTCGCTGCAACGCTGCCGAATGCAATCCGCGGCGTGTCGCTTCGCACCGCAGCCATGACAACTTTCGAAATCGCCTGAGCAGCACGCGTTCCGACTTTCCTGAACCACTGCTTGCCAATCACAGGCGCAATTTCGATCGCAACAATCAACTCATCAGGCCGCATCACCGTCTTGCGATAGCCCGTGTAATACTCGTTGACCGGCACCCGCCGTTCCCCGTCAATACTGCGAAGCACGACAACAGCATCGACCGCAGCAAGTACCGGAACTCCATCCGCCGCCGGCGATCCATTCGCCACATTCCCACCGAGAGTCCCGCGATTCTGAATCTGCACGCCACCAACGAGCCGCGACGCCTCCGCGAGCATCGGAACATGCTCGGCCACCAGATGCGACTGGATCAGCGACGTGTAACTCGTCAACGCACCAATCACGAGAGTGTCATCGCGCTTCACAATCGTCCGCAGCTCGTCGAGCGCCCAGATATCGAGGAACTGGCGCACACCGGTCGTTCCGTAGTTGAGAGCGACGTACACATCAGTCGCGCCGGCAATCGGCGTGCGATTTTCCTCACGCAAAATTCCAAGCGCCTCGTCGAGCGACGCCGCCCTCCGGAGATTCACCTCAGACATCGTCGTTCTCATTCGACGATCACCAGCTTGTCTGCATTGTCCGGCTCGGGCATTCCCTTCCACTTCATTATCGCGCGATAGATCGCCGAATATCCCGTGCAACGGCAGAGATTTCCCGCCAGCGCGACCTTCACTTCTTCAAGAGTCGGTTTATCGCCGAGCTTCATCGCTGCCATGATCATTCCCGGCGTGCAGATGCCGCACTGCGCGCCGACTTCATTCATGAACAGCTCCTGGAGCGGATGCGTGCCGCCGAGTCCTTCGATCGTTACGACGTCAGCACCTTCGACCTGGCCGACCGGAATGATGCACGAGCACACCGGCTCTCCGTCGATCAGCACGGTGCACGCTCCACACTCGCCTTCACCGCAGCCTTCCTTCACGCCCGTCATCAGCAGCTCTTCGCGAAGCACGTCGATGAGACGAGCCGCAGGATTGCCGGAGATTTCCTTCGTGGTTCCGTTCAGTGTGAATTGCATCAGGCGACCGCGCAGGTTGAGAGATGCTCTGGCGTCGCCGGAATGTCGCGCACGTCGATGCCAAGCTGACGCAGCGCGTTCACAACAGCAGGCGCCGGTCCGTCCATCGGCAGCTCACCCAGTCCCTTCGCGCCAAACGGTCCGCCCGGATACGGATTCTCCATCATCACCACGTCTACTTCGGGCATGTCGAGGGTAGTCGGAATCACGTAATTCGTGAGCTGGCCGTTCGCCATCGCTCCGTTGCGCATCACGACCTTCTCGAGCAGTGCGTAGCCGAGTCCCTGTGCGGTGCCGCCTTCGATTTGTCCGCGCGCGAGAGCTGGGTGAATCGGGCGGCCAAACTCCTGAACCGCCGTGATCTTGATCGGCTTCACCTCAAACGTATCGGGATCGAACGATAGCTCAACGACATCACATCCCCAGCCGTATGTCGCGTATGCGTCGCCGAGGTACTTGGAATCGTCCCATTGGATCCAGTCAGGCGGCTCGTACATGCGCTCAATCGAAAGCTCGCCGTTCTTCGCGTAGTACTCGGCCGGAGTGAGTCCGCCGAGCTTCTCCTTCATTTCGTGTGAGCATTCCTCGAGAATCTTTCCGACCACCATGCACGTGCGCGATGCGACCGTCGGGCCGCTGTCGGCGACTTTCGACGTGTCAGGTTGCGCCACTTCGACACTCTCATATGGTATGCCGAGCGCGTCGGTGACTATCTGGGCGTGCATGGTGCGGGTTCCCTGACCGATCTCTGTACTTCCCACCGCGATGCGGACTCCTGTTGGAGTGAGGTCGATGCGAGCTCTCGATTTCAGGTTCTTTTCACCGGCTCCGGTGAATCCGGCGCCATGATAGAACAACGACAGACCGATCGCCTTGTCCGTCCCTTTCCAATCGGCGCGCTTCTTCAGGTAGTCGGTGCGCCGCAGTGCTTCTTCGAGAACCATGTGCGCGCTCGAGTCGTCGCGAAGGGTCTGACCTGTCGCCGTTTTGTCGCCAGGTTTGAGTGCATTGATCCGGCGAAGCTCGATGGAATCCATTCCAAGCGCTTCGGCAATTCGCTCCATGTGAACTTCGACGGCGAACTCAGTCTGTGGAGCGCCGAATCCGCGGAACGCGCCATTCGGCGGAGTGTTCGTGAACACTGCCCTGCCCTGAATGCGAATGTTGTCGCAGGAGTATGGCCCGGCAGCGTGAATGCATCCGCGCGAAAGAACTGTCGGACTAAGAGTGACATAAGCGCCGCCATCCATCAGGACGTCGATGTCCATTCCGACAAGATGTCCATCACGCGTCACGGCGGTGCGATGCTTCACAATCGACGGATGACGCTTCGTCGTCGCGACCATGTCCTCTTCGCGATCGTAGATGATCTTCACCGGACGACCCGACTTGAGCGCGAGCATTACTGCGTGACCGGAAATAATCGACGGATACTCTTCCTTTCCGCCGAACCCGCCGCCGGTCTCTGTCTGAATCACACGAACGTTCGGATGCGCAGATCCGAGCAGACAGCGCAGCGCCTTGATTACATAGAACGGACATTGAACCGAACCGTAGATCGCAACGCCACCATCCTCGGGGACAGCGATCACTCCGTTCGGCTCGATGTACACGTGCTCCTGATGTCCGGTGGAGTATGTCCCTTCAACTATGACGACGTCATCGCGACCAAGAGCTGCCTTCACATCGCCCTTCACTATGTCGATCGCCTTGAATACGACGTCGGACTGCTCGGGATCGAACATGGGCTCTTCGGCCTCATACTCGATGACTACCTTCGCGGCGTTGACGGTTTCCTTGTCTTCATGGGCAAGCAGGACAATCGGCTCGGCCATGTGCTTAACCTCGTGCTCGGCCAGGAAAGGCTGGTCCTGTGACATAAGGTCGACCGCGTTCTTTGCAGGCACATCGCGGTAGTCCACAATCGTGAAGCCCGCCGTGTCGAACTCATACCTGATCGACTTGATCTTTCCTCGCGGGACTGTCGAACGGATTGTCCGGCCGTGCAGCATGTTCGGGAAGACGAGGTCGTCCGCATAACGCGCATCGCCTGTCGCCTTGCCGATCCCGTCTTTTCGTGCGACGCTGTTTCCTACCGCTGCCATCTCTGTTCCCCCGATAACCAGACACAAACGTCGAGCCCGCCTCGACAAGATGCCCCTGAGCGACAGGTGCGGCAACTGGCATGACCGTTGCCTTTACGGGCATCCAACAGAGGAGACTGGTTGGAAGGCAAGAGCGCTGATACGAACAGGGCACGATGGGGGAACAGGGCGTGGATCGCAGTGCGAATCGCGCTTGCATGTCTCGCGTTCGTCGCCCTCAGGCGCGAGCTCGCCAATGTGAGCGCTGAAGAGGTCATTGGCGCGATCACCGGTTTCGGCCTGCCAAGGATCCTCGCGGCCGTCGCCATCGCCGCCGCAAGCTTCCTCATCATAGGAATCTTCGAGCTCATGGCACTTCGCGACGCCGCTCGATACGAAATCAGTGAGCCCTTATGGAAAGTCCCGGCGCGTGTCGCAATGCTGACGTCATTTGTGGCAAACGCCTTCAGCCAATCGATCGGATTCGCCGTCCTCACCGGAAGCGCGGTCAGGATGCGCGTCTATGCGAGGTACAGGGTGGGGGCCGGAGCGGTCGCTCGAATCAGCACATTCGTCACGATTACCGCGACCCTCGGCTTGTTGGCCGCCGGCGCAGTTGCGCTCGTCGAGAGCCCCGCGGTACTTCCGGAGCGCTTCGGTGGGTCGATGAAGCTGTTCGGCGTTGCTCTTTCGATTCCGGCCATCGCATACATCGCCTGGGCGCTCATCGGACGAGGCACAATCGGCCGGAATGGGTGGCAAATGCACCCCCCGTCACGCCGCCTCGCGTTCGCTCAGGTAAGCCTGTCCGTTTTCGACTGGCTGCTCACCGGCACTGTGCTGTTCGCTCTACTGCCTCCCTCAGTGACTATCGGATACGCCACTTTCCTTGGCATTTACATCGTCGCTCAGACTGCGGGAGTCGCGAGCCACGTGCCGGGCGGAGTTGGAGTTTTCGAAGGGGCGTTCATCTCACTGTTGACGATGTCCGATCCAACACTGAGCAAGGGAATCGTGGCGGCATCGCTCGTCGTCTACCGAGTCGTTTACTATCTCCTGCCTCTCGCCATCGCGATGGTCATTGCGGCAGTGTCCGACCTGCGCGCTTTACAGCCGGTGATTGCGATCAAGACAACCCGGCCCGCCGCGCCCGGCGGTCTGGTTCAAGAGCGGGTGAATGCGGCCTGAAATCATGCGATCGCCTCGCGACGCAGTTGGGCTACGGCCGGCCGTTGTTTCTACTGACGCCGATCGCGAGTGTCAGTGGCTCATCGACAATGCCGCCGCGTACGACCGCGTCGTCAAGTCGATAACCGGCGCGAAAACATCGATCAGAATCACGCAGCTCGCCTTCGACGCGGACTGCATTGCGTACGGAACGGGCCACAAGCCTGATGTAAGTCTTGCGGGCGTTGTCGCTGCCGCCTCGAGAGACCGCAACGTCGACGTTCGAATTCTGATGAACCAGACGCTCCTTCTCGATACCGTCAAACCGCTGCGCAAATGGTTCATCTCGCACTCGGCGAAGGACGTGAATGTCAGGGGTGTCAAACGATTTCCTCAGCTGATGCACGCGAAGATGGTGATCGTCGACGACGACGAAGCGTTCCTCGTTGGATCTCCATTCGTTAACGGATACTGGGACGACTCATCGCACATGCCGGTCGACTCGCGCAGGCCGCGTCGTGAGCTCGGTGGACGCCCACTTCACGACGTCTCGATCCGCCTGACTGGAAACCCGGTCAACGAGGCGAGAGCGATCTTCGATGATTGGTGGAAAACCGCGAACGGACATTGCCGACCCGGCGAGTCAGACTCCCTTGAGCCGACTCGTCCAAAGATGCGCAGCAAACGAAGTAACGCGGCCGTGCAGCTCGTGTCGACTTCCCCGGGCTGCGCCGCGAGAAGCGGACGCAAGGAAATTCTCGCTGCATGTCTCGAGGGAATCTCACGCGCGAAGTCACTCATCTATGTAGAGCACCAGTACCTCAGCTCACGCCCGATCGTAAAGGCGCTGCGCGACGCACTCGACAGGAACCCGGACCTCGAGCTGGTAGTCGTACTGAATCAGAATCCAGACATCACGGCTTACCGTGGCTGGCAGAACGACAGACTGAAGACGTCCGGGCTGATGGATCACCCGAGAGTCGGGTTATTCTCGCTGTGGACAGCCGAGCCGAGATCGGGTCGTCTTGCTATTGCGAGCCAGGTTTTCGTTCACAGCAAGGTGCTCATCGTCGACGACAACTGGGCGATGGCAGGCTCGGCAAATCTCGATGGGGTTTCGCTCGATTCCTACGGAAATGATTTCGCAGGCGCCGTGGCGCGAAGGCTCTTTCGCAGAGTCCGCAACTTCGACATCTGTGCGATCGTGCGCGATGGAACAGACGGAGTTCCGCCCAACGGATTCGTCGCATCGCTTCGGGCGAGATTGTGGGCCGAACATCTCGGAATGAACCGCGGGGCAACAATGCTGAAACCGGCATCCGGGTGGCTCTCGCTCTGGAGAAAGCGGGCGCGGCACAACGTGAAGGCGCTAAGCCTGAACGATACGCGCCACCGCTTCCACGGCTTTGTTCTCCCATACAGCGTGAAGCCTTCGCCCGCGAAACAGTGGGCGGACCTGGGCATTCGCAGGCAATCCGAATCTCCCCGACTGGCGTTCAATCCAGGCTGGGTTGAGGTGTATCTCAGCCCGAACTGGATCCGGAACATGTTTCTGTGAATGTCATAAGTGTCGAAAGTGAATTCCGTTCGTTCGTCGAGGAGCCCACTTTCCCGTGCCTTGCCGGCAAGGGGCTTGTGCGCCAGCGCGGCTATACCCTCGGCGTCTACGGTCAGCTGGGTTCCGAAGCAACAACAGCTCAGCTAGCGAGCGACCTCGGGTCGTTCTCGGAAAAAGCGCAGCTCGACGGACCGGCATTCGCGGCGTTCGTGGCAATTTTTCGCGGACGACCTCCAGCAACAGAGTCTCTCTTCGAAGAGGCGCTTTGGACTCAGCTGCAGCGGCTTCATGAAAACGACGGGAGCAACGAGTGGGACCCGTCAGTCAGCTCAAACCCGGAGGACCCGAAATTCGGGTTCAGCTTTGCCGAGCGAGCGTTCTTCGTCGTCGGTCTGCATCCGGGCAGCTCACGGCTCTCACGTCGCTTCTCGCGAGCTGCACTCGTTTTCAATCCCCACGCGCAGTTCGACAGGCTGCGGCAGGAAGGGCGATTCGAGCGCCTGAAGTTTGCGATTCGGGAACGCGACCTCGAGCTTCAACAGGAGCCGAACGCTTCTCTCGCTGACTTCGGCGCCAGATCCGAGGCACGACAATACTCAGGCAAGGAATCGGAAGCAGCGTGGAAGTGCCCGTTTCACCCGCGCCCGACATGACACTTCGGAAAAGCCTTCACCTCGAACCTCAGACTGGCGCAGCGCTCATCGTTCGGCGCGGTGAGCATCTCAAGATCATCGATCCGAATGGCGAACAGGTCTCTGACCTGACGTCGTTTTCGCTCGAAAACAAATCAGAGTGGCTCTCGTCTGGACGCACGATCGACTACGCCAACACCATCTATCTCACCACAGGCCACACTCTCTACTCAAACCGAAGCCGGCCAATGTGGACGATCGTTGACGACACTGTGGGATGTCACGATTTCCTTCTCACTCCATGCAGCCCCGAGACCTTCTCGATCATCTACGGCACTACAGGACATCATCCTAGTTGTTTCGAGAATCTCTGCATGAGTCTCGCAGAGCATGGAATCGAGCCCAATGCGATTCCAACAACGCTCAACATTTTCATGAACGTTCAGGTGAAGGAGGACGGTAAGATTGATATCAAACCGCCACCGTCAAAAGCGGGCGACTACCTGTTCCTGCGCGCCGAGATGGATTTGATCGTCGGCGTCACCGCGTGCTCGGCCGAGCTCTCGAACAACGGCACGTTCAAGCCGATCGACGTTGAGCTGCACTCGGCTCATCCAGCGGAATCACGGTAGAAAAGCGAGCGCGAAGATCGTGCATCGGCGTCGCGGCGTGACGCAGAATTCGCCCGCGATACGGAACTCCTCCGAGAAACACCCGAGCCCCGACCGCAAGCCAGCTGCAAATCGCACGCTCGAGAATCCATGCGGGCGCAAGTATCGATGCGGAAGCAGGAAAGAACGCTGCGCCGAAGTCGCGTCTTCGGCCAATCTCCGCGGCGACCACGATCGCTGCGACGGCGACTGGAAACACGAGCCACATGCCCTTGAAAGCCAGGAGCAGAACGAGCGGAAGTATTGCGAGCTGCCAAGCGAGTCGCGCGGGCCGAGCGATCTCGTCGTAAGCCTGCCGAACACGCTGCGACCAGAAGTGGCGCGCCGTGGAAGGACGTCGCTTGACGTAGACATCCGGCCTGACAACTTCGGTTCCACCGCTCGCGACCACTGTGCGGACAAGCTCGAGATTCTCGAACATCGCGTTGCCGTCGTATCCGTCAGTTCGCCTGAGCGCCGACCGGCGGACGCCGAGTGTGCCGGGCCAATCGCCGCCCGAAATGCGGTTGAGGAGAATTCGGCCCGTATCCCAGATCGCGTGGAACGGCAGCGGATCGAAGAAGTTCTGGGGACGAACAACGTCGGCGGTCAAAAGCTGGTCTCTCACTTCCGAAAGAGACCTCTGGTCATAGCGAACGTCGTCGTCCGCGATGATCATTCTTTCATGAGATGCGAGACGAACGCCAGTGAGGACACCACCGACCTTGCCCATCGGGGTCGAAAGATCTGGATCGGGGATGACATGTCGCGCGAATCCTGCGAGCGCTTTCGAGTGCATCTCAAAGATTTCGGGCAGCGAGCCGTCTACCACGATCAACTCGACACCGTCCATTGCGACTAGAGCCTGGAAGTAACTCAATAGCTCCTGGGTTGGCGGAGCCAGCGACTTTATCGGGAGTATGTAGGTCAGTCCTTCAATCAATGCGTCGAACATGACAGCGACAGGGGCAACACACGTGCCCGGGGCCGAGACGCCCGTTTCCAGGAGCCCGCTCGGGCCCCTGGGCGACGTGTCACCTGAGGATTTGCGCGCGCATCTGCATACGCTTGCCGACTGGGCGGCGGATTATCGGGAGAAGGTGGAGGGTTTGACGATCGCGCCTTCCGTTGCGCCTGGTGAGATAGCGGCGATGACAACCTCGTCGCCTCCGGAGCTGCCCGAGTCCATCGACGAAATCGTTGCCGACCTGGACAGGGTCGTGATGCCCGGCGTTCTGCACTGGGGTCATCCAGGATTTGTTGCGTACTTCGGGAGCACCAGCAACGGCCCTGCGCTTCTCGGTGAGATCGCATCGGCGGCGCTCAACGTCAGCGCGATGACCTGGCGAACTTCTCCAGCCGCGACCGAACTCGAAACGGTGGTGCTCGACTGGATAAGGCAGATGGTCGGACTGTCAGACAAGTTCACCGGAATCGTGTACGACACGGCCTCGACGGGAGTGCTTCACGCGATGGCGGCGGCGAGAGAAGCGAAGGGTGGAGATATTCGCCGAAAAGGAATGGCCGGACGCACTGACCTTCCTCGATACCGGCTCTACACTTCCGATCAGGCGCACAGCTCGCTCGAGAAGGCGGCGATCGTACTGGGATTCGGCGAAGAGAATGTCGTCCGCGTGGGATGCGACGATGCTTTCAGAATGGACTCATCACAGCTCCGCGATGCTATCCGCGCCGATGTGAGCCAGGGGTTTGTGCCGCTCACCGTCGTTGCGACTGTTGGAACAACGTCAGCCGCGAGCGTTGATCCCGTCGCGGATATCGCCGAGATTTGCAGAGAGCACGATGTCTGGCTTCATGTCGATGCGGCGTACGGCGGACCGATGGCCATTCTTCCCGAGGGTCGATTCGTATTCGACGGGGTCGAGCACGCCGACTCGGTGGTGATCAATCCGCACAAATGGCTTTTCGTTCCACTGGATTTCAGCACGCTCTACATCCGGCGGCCCGATCTCCTCAAGGAAGTCTTCTCGCTGACGCGAGAGTATCTCAAGCTCGACGCATCGAGCGGCGCGATCAACTACATGGATTACGGCTATCAGCTTGGCCGCCGGTTCCGTGCGTTGAAAGCGTGGATGACGTTTCGCGCTTTCGGGCGCTCGGGAATTGAATCGAGAATTCGCGAGAACTGTCGCCTCGCTGACTACTTCGCACAGCTCGTGAAGGCGCACGCAGCGTTTGAGATGGCGGCTCCGCAGTCGATGGCAGTCGTTGCGTTTCGATACGTTCCGGCCGGAGCCGATGGTGATGTCGCCGACAGAATGAACGAAGAGATCGTGAACATGATCAACGAAACCGGGCGGAATTACATCACCCACACGAACCTCAACGGTCGAGTGGCCATGCGAATCGGCATAGGAAATATCCTTACAGAACAGCGCCACCTCGACGACCTATGGTTGCAGATCCTGGCCGCCGCGGGACTCGATAAATTGAAAGGATGACCACTCACCGCTCGATCGTCGACGCTCTTGCCTCCGCCGCAGACGCGGGAGACTCTATCGTTGTCGCGACCGTGGTTCGCGTCACGGGCTCGAGCTACGGCGGTGTGGGTGCGAGAATGGTGGTGCGCGTTGATGGATCGACGGTTGGAATCGTCAGCGGTGGCTGCCTCGAGACAGATCTCGCCGACCACGCGCGAAAGGTTCATGAGACGGGAATCGCGAGGGTCGTTACCTACGACACCCGAGCCGACGATGATGCTGCATGGGGCCTTGGGCTCGGATGCAACGGCCTGATCGACGTGCTCCTCGAGCCGTTGAATTCAACGCAGGCTCGTGAGGTTGGCGACCTGCTCGTCCACGCGCTGCGCAGTGAGACGCAGTCAATACTGGCGACGGTGACGAATGTCGCAGAAGACGAGCACGGGACCCCTGAAGTCGGAGCCCACGCGCTTCTCGGGGGCAGCATCGTTGAAACGACTGGAGACTGGGGCAACGGATCAGCGCTCCTGGCCGCGCAATCGATGAAAGACGAGGCGCTCGCTGCAGGTCGTCGCGGACTCTTGTCTGAATTCGGCAGAGTTCAAGTCGCTTTCGAAGTCGTGACGCCGACAATTCGTCTGGTGATCTGCGGAAGCGGCCCGGACGCGGTGCCCCTTGTCCGCTTTGCGACTCAGCTCGGCTGGGATGTCATCGTCGTCGATCACCGTCCTGTGGCTCACGCGCCTGTCGAGCGGTTTCCCGGCGCGGTAGTCGTCGAGTGCGCCGACTCGCTCAAGCTTGGCCAATCGGTCGATCTGACCACGCACACGGCTGCGGTAGTGATGTCGCACCACTATGCGCGGGACCTCGAGTACGTCCGGTCACTACTCGACGCCAGAGTTGGTTACGTCGGCATCCTCGGTCCGCGTGCGCGCGCAGACAGAATGTTCGGTGAGATCGCGGCACTGAACGACGCATCGACGCCACCTCGCGACACTGT
>DATLDF010000052.1:0-2625 GCA_035525975.1 Gemmatimonadaceae bacterium | reverse complement strand
TGGCTGCGGCAGTTTTGAGAAAAGAGCGGCGGCTGATCTTCATCGTCTCACTCCGTCCGGATGTAGTTGACACAGCGAGGATGTCACACCACTAGCTTCGCATTTGAAGGCTCCGATGAATCGTCACGAGAATGTCTCGCGTCGTTTGCGTGATCCCGTACAGGATGATCCCCGTGCCCGCGACACAGACCGCTTCGCCGATGTAATCAGTCACGGGCAGCAAGGTCCGCTCAACGACACACATCCACACAAGTGAAGCGACGATGTAGAAGCCGCCATGCGCCGGGAAGCTCAGCAGGCGAACGTTTCGCCGACCCGGCGTCAGCGCGACCGTAAAACCATCGACTCGCCCGGCCGAGTGCGAGCCACCGAATGCGGGACGCTCGGCGTGGAATCGGCGGCGGGACAGCAGCGCGACTCGTCCGCAAGGCAAGCACCGCCTTCGCAAGCCTCCGCTGGCTCTCCAGCTCTAGAGGTTCCATTCGGTATCACCGCCGAGCGTCTGACTGCTTCGCCGTTTCGTCGATCTCGAGCGCGGTTTCGCGATGAACGAAGAGTCCAACGCCGCTCACGGGCTTCAACTTGGCGAGTCGGAGAGACTGACACCCAACGCCAGTTGCCTGAAAACTGCTATGCCGTCATGCGGTCGATCGCAAGCAGTAACATCCGGTCGTCGAACAGTCGCAGCTTCCGCTCTCCTGCGTCAGCCCCGCCGGGCCACTCGCGCAGTCCGGCCTTGATGCCGGCAAGATCGGGTCGTCGACCTTCGCGCACGATCAGCCAATCGACAGTCGCGAGCAGTTCCATTCCGAGTGGGGACTCGAACCCTTGGATGATCCGTGAAACCCCTTCTAGAGCGGGGAGATATACCGATCCTTCGGACTTGAGATAGGCGGCGACACGATCACGCTTCGAATCATCGAATGCAATGACGTCAGTCGGCTTCGCGTCTGGGATGCGGACTTGGGACCGTAGATAGCTCCCGTCGAGGTAGTCTATGAGGTGCTTGAGTCGGTCAGCGTAAGGGCCATAGCGGTGCGCAACGAACTGGAGGTCAAGCTCGTTCGGCAGCCCCCTTGCGACGATCTCACGCTCGACAAACCACGCGAGCTTCTGGATCTCCAGTAATGAGCATTCGATGCCAAGAATCCAGTAGCGGCGGACCAGTTCGGCGATCAGAGCACGCGCGGGGGTGAGCTTCTCGACACCGCCGCGCTTCGCGACATTCTGATACTCGGATGTCGGCTCGTACACAACGACATCCACATCCAGTAGATCACCCAAAGCACGTTCGATCAGCGGGCGGACGACGCGCCAATCGAGCCCGCCGTTGCCACAGCCGAGCGGCGGCAGGGCGAGGGAATGTATACCTTTCTCCACGACGATCTGCCGAAGATCTTCGAGCCCGTCCTTGATCCACTCGATCCGCGCCTTCCCGCGCCAGTGCTGTTTCGTCGGGAAATTGACGATCCATCTCGGCGCACCGAGTATCAGTGGTCGCTCGGTGACAAACATCTCGCCGGTCCGGATGTCGCCGCGCTTGCATGCGGCTTCGTACTCGCGATAATTCGCCGGGAACGCTTCCTTGAACATGAGGGCGATGCCCTTCCCCATGATGCCGACCGTGTTCACGGTGTTCACCACCGCATCAGTGCCCGCATCGAGGAGGTTCCCTGTCGTCAGTCGGATCATGGGAAGTACCAGTCGGTGCGGCGTACCACCTTGGCCGTCACACCGTGGTCAGCGCACGTGGCTTTCAGCTCCTGCTCGATGGTCGAAGTGTAACAGCCAATGCCGAGAATGGCGCTGGGTGGCACATGTCGGTAGGCGAGCGCCTCCGCTTGGTACCGCTCGACCTTCTCCGGGCGTTCCGGATCGCGTTTGAAATCCCGGCGCTGGAGCAGCTCGAAATCGACTGCCTCGGCGACCTTCGCGTCGTCATCGTAGAACGTCACCGTCTCGAGCTTTGCGTGACGATCGGTGAAGACGTACGCCACACCGTTTCCCTTCAACTCGGAAAGCGACGACACGAGCATGACAATCTCTTCGTTGCGTCGCTGGCGTATTCCGGCGTAGCCGGTCTTGACGTTCAGGAGCATCGGCGAGTAGGGAGTGAAGTAAAACGGCACGTAGTCGGCGAGTGTTCCACCGGGAGGGATCGTCACAACACGTTGCTTCCGTACGTCAATCAAGTCCGGATTGCCGATGCTCACGAACGACGGATCGCAGGTTGCGGAGTTTTGGCAGTGCAGGCCGTTCCGCAGGATCCAAGGCACGTTGTCCCGATGCGTGATCCGGAAAATAAGTGCCTTCGCGGGCGTAAGCGTCTGGCTGAACGGAAGCATGACGGCGTCATGAGGTCTTTTGCGGAAGCCGAGACCATTTCGAGAGACGAAAATTCCGAACGCAGGATATCGCTGCTCTCCGACACAGCGTTCGTTTAGCTCGACGAAGAAAGTACGCTCCCGCGCGGTCAGCGGAAGCTTGGCTGGGAGACAGGGAGTCGAACCCCGATTGAGCGGTTCAGAGCCGCTTGTCCTACCATTGAACGATCTCCCAGAACTGGCAGGGCGTGGATGCTACACGGCGCCTAACGCCACGGTCAAGGCTCTCATTCCACGCGCC
>DATLDF010000025.1:0-9087 GCA_035525975.1 Gemmatimonadaceae bacterium | reverse complement strand
ATGTCCTGTCTCGAGGGCCGGATGATCTCTGCGAAGAAGATCTCCCAGAAGCCGGCTTCGCATGGGAAGAGGGAGAACCGCCTCCACCACCCCGGCGCGCAGCTTTGGCAGCAGACCTCGCCCGATCCTCTGCCTTCTTCTTCCGGATCTCCGCGATTCGTTCCGCCAGCGGGACTTCGAGTCTCTGCGCCGGACGCGCGTGATAATCGAATCCTTCGACGATAACGCGCGGAAGCTTCTTGTTGATCGCGCGCTCGATCGCCCTGATGTCCTGCTCTTCGTCAGGGCAATAAAACGTGAACGCTTCACCCGTCATCTCGGCGCGACCTGTACGGCCGACGCGGTGGATGTAGTCCTCTGATGCTGGCGGTACGTCGAAGTTCACAACGTGACCCAGCGCTTCGACATCGATACCGCGTGCGGCGATGTCTGTTGCAACAAGCACTCTGTACTTCCCGCTCTTGAATCCGGCGAGAGCTTCAGTCCGCTGCGTCTGCGATCGGTTGCCATGAATTCGCTCGGCCTTGATTCCGTTTCTCACGAGGTACTCGGCCAGACGGTTCGCGCGGTGCTTCGTACGGGTAAAGACGAGGGCTTCCTTCATGTCGCCGCGCTTGAGCAGCTCAAGGAACAAGGCTGATTTGAGCTCCTGGTTCACAGGATAGAGCGCCTGCGTGATTCCGACTGCCGGTGTCGATCCGCGATCGAGGTTGATCGTCGCTGGATTCTTGAGCATCTGGCCGGCGAGCTGCGCGATCGGGCCCGGCATCGTCGCGCTGAAGAAAAGAGTCTGACGCTTTGTCGGGAGATACTTGAGGATCCGCTTGATGTCCGGCAGAAATCCCATGTCGAGCATCCGATCGGCTTCGTCCAGCACGAGATGCTCGATCTTGTCCAGCTTCGCGTAAGGCGACTTCATGTGATCGAGCAGTCGGCCTGGTGTGGCGACGATTACGTCGAAGCCACTGCGGAGCGCGTGCTCCTGCGGACCCATTCCGACGCCGCCGATGACGACGGCGGACGTTACGGGAGTGTGTGTGGCGATCGCTTCGAGCTGCTCGACGATCTGGGCGGCAAGCTCGCGAGTTGGCGTGAGGACGAGCGCGCGGGTCGTGCCGCGCGGACGCTTGATGAGCTTGTCGAGTATCGGGAGAAGAAACGCGGCGGTCTTGCCGCTTCCGGTGGAGGCGCAAGCGAGCACATCCCTTCCGGCGACTGCTGGTGGTATTGCGTCAGCCTGGATGGGTGTCGGACGGACAAATCCAAGCTCCTTCAGACCTTTGAGGAGGCTGGGATCGAGATTCAATGATGAAAAAGGCACTTCGTTCTCTGCAGTTGGGGTCGAGCTTCATGAAATGGCTCGCGCGCGACTCGTACGAGTCGCGCGCCTGGTACCCCTGCAAGCTAGTCTATCAGGCCCTTCCGAGGCGGATTGTGGAGGTTTCCGCTATCGCGTGACCGCGTAATAGATCACGTAAAGCCAGGAAAAGATGCCCTGGATAATCGCCCAAAGAATGGAGTGGTGGATGCTCCATGATATCGCGATGGCCAGCGCAGTACCGAAGCCGATGCCGCTCTTTACCATGTTGTAGCGCTCCCGCATTGTTTCCTCTCTGAAATTTGAGTTCGATCAGGACCTCACAAGCCAGTTCAGCGCTTTTACCGACAGGATCGCCAGAGCGACTGCCGCTGCTGCGAGAAGCACCAAAGCCCCGCCGGTTGCAGCAACCGTGAACCGGCTTGACCGGCGCGCCTCTATCGGCTGTCCGAGGTGAGTGTCGAGGAGCTCCGAATTCCGGATGTTCGCCCGAAAGCCCACATCGAACAGATCGCCGAGTACTGGTACTGACCCTACGAGAGTATCGGCTCCAAGGTTCATCAGCATTTTCGCTAGTACCGCTTTGGGCGCTCCGAGGCGTGCTGCGGTGAGCACGATGTAACCGGAGAGCGCGGCTCCTGCCAGATCTCCCAGGCCGGGCATCAGCCCGAGGATCGGGTCGAGGCCGATTGTGCGATTTGTGCCCGGAATGCGGATGGCCGCATCCAGCATTTTGGCGAGCGCCCGGGCTCGCGCGGCCGGGTCGGCGACCGCTACGGACTGTCTTTCAGGGATTGGCATGGCTGCCAATCAGTCGAAAATCATGCCGCGGGCGGGTTGAAGCCCTTCCGGTGGTTCCACAGCGCCCGGGCCAGGACAACGCCGGCGAATCCGAACACCGCATTGAAAAGCGCAAACGCGTACATCGATTGAACCGCGAACATGACCGCGGTATAGAACTGATAAAGCGCCAGGAGGACGATTATGACGACAAGAAATGGAATGAGGCGGGCGAATGCGGCGAGTGACATTGCGATTGGTCGATTGATGAAAAACAAAACGGGGTAGCCAGTACGGCCACCCCGCCATTGCCCTGGAAGCTAGCGACTAGCGCTTGAAGATGCCCTTCAGCTTCTTGGCCGCGGCGTCCCTGGCGGCTTCCTTCGTGCCGGCTTTTACGCCTTCGGCAGCGCCTTGCTTTGCCGCGGCAGCAATGGAGTCAGCGTTGAGCACGGGTCCTTCTGCAGTCGAGCCCTTCCCGTTGGACGCACCGCCACCATTCGGGCTGTCGGCCATGTTCATGCTGGGCATTTGAACGAGAGTGTAGCCTGACGGAATTTCGAAAGCCGACGCAGGAATATTCGACGCCTTGAAGTTCGTCATTTCCATCGTACTGACTGTCGTTTCAGCCTTGCCCTTGCCGTCGGTTGTAACGCTCGTGGTCACGGTTTTGAGAGGAACTGCTCCCTTCGGCATCTTTGCCTGGGCCGCCATCAGCTGCCGCTTGAAATCGGGATTGTTGAACATGTCCGCGGCCCCCGCAAACTGTTCGCTGTTCGACGTGAACGGGTTGGCAATCCTGAGTGTCGTCGACAGGTAGGAATCGGTGGTCGTGGCGGTAGTCGACTTATTGCTCCGTCCGAAGACGGTCGCGGTCATGGTGTAGTTCTGGACCATGCGCATGTGCCGGGTGGGATATCCCTGAATAGAGGGTCCTGCGCCCATGTCCTGGGCGTCGATGTGAATGTCCGTCATTTCCATCTTCATCATGCCGCCCATGGCACCCATCATCTTGGTGACGCCGCTCATGAGATTCGCGATGTCCCACGCCATGTACTGCTTCTCGGCGGGATCGACGAGGAACATCTCCTTTCCACCGCCCTTGATGATGAAATAGGAGCCTTTTCCGCCGAACATCCCCGTGTTTCCGGCAGGACCGGCGTTGAAGATCTCGAGCTTCGCCTGATCGCCTGCATAAGTGCCGCGTCCGCTCATCGTCACCGTCTCCTTGTTACCGGTGCGAGTGCTCTGGGACTTAATCGTGAATTCGTACGTCATGCCGTCGGCAAACGGCGTAGCCGCCGCGAACAGCAGCGGGATTGAAACGGCAGTACAGAGGCGGGCAGCGCGGGACAGGATGCGACTCATCATTCTCTCCTTCTCAAGCCGGGACGGTGGTAGCTAAGGACGTGACAAGACCAATAACATAAGTTCCTGCCGGTTTCCCGCCAGACTTTTCGAAGCTGCCCGCTTCCGGTGAGCCAAACCGGGCCCAAGGAAGGCGTCTATTCAGCTTCCTGCTTTGCGGGGAACATTATCGACGCGACAACCGCCGATACCAGGATAACGACGATGACGAGAAGCGACATCTGGATCGGAATCTCGTAAACGCTCCCCAGCAGCATCTTCGCGCCGACGAAAGTCAACACAACCGCCACACCGAGCTTGAGAAAGCGGAACGTGTGAATGACGCCCGCGAGGAGAAAGTACAGAGACCTCAGGCCAAGGATGGCGCAGACGTTCGAGGTGTAGACGAGGAACGGATCGCGAGTTACGGCAAAAATTGCCGGAATTGAATCCACGGCAAAGATGAGGTCCGTAGTCTCAACGAGAACGAGAACGACGAACAACGGCGTTGCCATGATGCGGACGGCTTCTCCGCGCTTCGGGGCTTCCTTCACGAAGAAGTCCTGCCCGCGATAGTCGTGCGTCACTGGTAGCAGCCGACGCACGAGCCGCAGAACCGGATTCGCTTCGGGCTCGATATCGGACTCGTCGTGAGTTGCCATCCGAATTCCCGTGAACACAAGGAATGCGCCGAAAACGTAGATGATCCAGTGGAACCGCTCGATCAGGAAGGCGCCGGCGGCGATCATCGATCCGCGCATCAGGAGAGCACCGATGATTCCCCAGAACAGCACGCGGTGCTGATATTTCTCCGGAATCCTGAAATAAGAGAAGATCAGGACGATGACGAAGATGTTGTCGATCGAGAGCGAGTACTCGATCAGGTATCCCGTCACGAACTCAAGCGCCGACTGCGGGCCTTGCAGCCAGTAGATCACGCCCGCGAATGCCAGGGAGAGCGTGATCCAGATGCTGCTCCAGATTGCGGCTTCCCTTACCGAGATTTTGTGCGCTTTCTTGTTGAAGACGCCAAGATCGATCGCCAGCACTGCGAGAACGCCGATATTGAATGCGACAAAGAGCGCCATCTTGCTCACAGATGCGCTCTCGTGGTGCGGACCTTCGTCACAGTCCCGGACTGAAGGGTCAGCGGCGCTCCACCGCGTCGCGAACGTCGAGTAGAATCTCGAAGTAGAGCTGCTCCCGGCGATAGGCGAAGTCGAGCGACGTCATTTGCGACGCGTCGCCCGATTCCTTGGCGCGCTGGAAAGCCTCGCTGTACATCTCGTCGAGGTTCTGAAGGATACGGTCACGTGGACGGGACATCAGGTCCTCTGTTGTTGGTGAAGATTGGTTAAGGATGTTGCCATGACGGTCGATGCCCGAAATGCGCTCGAGAATCGTCTCCGGATCCTTTCCTTCGAACATGAATTTTCGGGCTGCGCCAAGCGCCAGACGGCGGGGATTCAGGGGACCGGTCATTTCTTACAATTTAACGAGGGGGGATGGCACGGCACGACGCCACACGCCACACGCCACAAGCCACGCGCCAAAAGCCGAAAGCGGATTCAGCCTTCCATTTTATGGAATACCGCCTCTTCGACGATTCGTCCCCCTTTCAGGTGCTCGACGACTATCCGCTCGAGCAGCTCTGGGGTGACGTGCGCGTACCATACGCCGTCGGGATACACCACCACGATCGGGCCTCCTGAACACACGCCAAGGCACGGCGTTTCACCTCTCTTTACCCGCGTTGGACCGAAAAGCAGGTCCTCCCGCTGAAGCAGCGACGCCAGGAGCGAATACAGACCCCGGCCCCGTCGCTCGGGCGAGCAGAATCCACCCGTACATATGATTACGTGGCGCAAGTACGGCTCCATCACCGGATCTCGCGCGCCTGCCGGGATCTTCATGCCGAAAGATGCCCCCGCTGGAGTGCGGTTGACAGTCGTCCGGACTCAAGATTGTTTCCGGTACTCGCACTTCCGGAGACACCATGGCGACGGCAAATACCGCATACGATCAGTCAATCGAGGCGAAGGGATATGCTCATCCCGAGGCACTCGTCAGCACAGCATGGCTGGCCGAGCATCTCGATGATCCCGCGATTCGTATTCTCGAGAGTGATGAAGATGTCCTTCTATATGACACCGGACACATTCCGGGCGCACAGAAGATTGACTGGCACGAAGACCTGAACGATGCCGTGCAGCGCGACTACATCTCGCAGGAGTTGTTCGAGAACCTGCTGCGAAGAAAGGGAATCGACGAGAGCACGACTGTAGTTTTCTACGGGGACAAGAACAACTGGTGGGCAACGTACGCGTACTGGGTGTTTCAGCTCTTTGGCTTCACCAACGCCAGGATTCTCGATGGCGGGCGCATCAAGTGGGAGCAGGAAGGCCGCGAGATGGACACCGACGTTCCGAAGCTCGCCGCGACATCGTTCAAGGCCAAGCCGCGTGATGACGACAAGATTCGCGCGTTCTTCAAGCAGGTCCGCGACCATTCCGATGCAGGCAAGAAGCTTGTCGACGTTCGCTCTCCCGATGAATACAGCGGGGTCAGGACTCACATGCCCGATTATCCGCAGGAAGGCACGCTGCGCGGGGGACACATCAAGGGCGCCAGGAGCGTTCCGTGGGCCAGGGCTGCGAACACTGACGGCACCTTCAAGTCGGCGGACGAGCTTCGTGCGATCTACGAAACCGAGCAAGGCCTCAAATCCAGCGACGATATCGTGGCGTATTGTCGGATCGGCGAACGCTCATCTCACACATGGTTCGTTCTCACTCGTTTGCTCGGATACGACAAAGTGCGGAATTACGACGGAAGCTGGACTGAGTGGGGAAATGCTGTTCGCGCGCCAATCGAGAAGGGTCCGCCGGCGTGAGCGCACCGAACCGGATATTGGTCAACTGGAAAGGCGAAAGGAATTTTGAATGCGCCAAAGAGGGGCGTCCCTCGATTCTCGTCGACGGAGACGGGCAGAATGCGCCGAGTCCGCCGGACACGCTGCTCGCCGCGCTGGCGACTTGCGTCTCTGTCGATGTCGTGGACATCCTCGGCAAGCGCAGAACGCCGCCCGCTACGTTCGACGTCGAGGTGCTTGGCGAGCGGGTCGATTCAATCCCGAGAAAGTTTAAGCATATAACATTGAATTTCACGATCACGGGTCAGGGTATCGATCGCGCCAACGCCATGCGTGCAATTGAGCTATCGGCGAACAACTACTGTTCGGTGAGGGACTCCCTCGACCCGGCGATTCCTATCGTGCTGAATCTGAATTTGAACGGATCGGACGTTTGATTCCTCGGGTACGTGAGACGAATGCCGCGTTTATCAGACTGATACTCGCGGCGTTTCTTTTTCTGTTTTCGTTGCTGACGGTATTTCCTCCGATCAGCTACTTCCTGTGGCAGGCGTCGATCGCGGTGGCCGAGCTTGGTCACTGGCTGGCGATTGTCGGAATTGCTCTGCTGGTTCCCGGGTGGAAGACGAGACTCGGAAAGGTGAGCAGCGTATTCGCGCTCGCTGCGACGTGCCTTCTGCTGTCGCCGGTGATGAGAGGGTTGAATGTCGGGCGCAATTTGTCGCTCCAGCTTCACCAGGCGTTTGGTGGTACTGTGCCCCGGGCACTCCCTGGTGCACCACCGCGCAGCCAACCGATCTCGGTACTCACGCTGTTCCGTAAGCCGCCCTCGCCTGGCGTCAGCATTACGACAGAGACATACGCCACCTATTCTGCAAAACCGTTGCAGCTGGACGTCTACCGAAGCGATAAGCAGCTCAGACCTGCACCGCTCGTAATCGCGATACACGGCGGATCATGGAGAAGTGGAAACCGCGCGGAGTTATCCGCGCTGAATTACTACCTTGCTGCGCGCGGATACGTTGTCGCGTCGCCGAGTTACAGGTTTGCACCTGAGTTTCCGCATCCGGCGGCGTCGGAGGATATCGATGCAGCTATATCGTTCTTGAAGGGGAACGCGGACAAGTTTGGTATTGATTCGACCAGGATCGTTCTGCTTGGACGCTCGGCCGGAGCTGAGCTTGCGTTGATTGCCGCTTACACGCGAAACGATCCGGCGATAAAGGGTGTCGTTGATTTCTACGGACCGACCGATCAGAAGTGGGGGTGGGACAATCCGGCCGATGCGCGGGTCTACAACAGTGCTGAGACGCTGCGCGCCTTTCTGAACGGAACTCCGGCTGCTGTTCCGGAGGCGTACAGAACTTCGTCGCCGATCAATTTTGTGCGGTACGGAGTTGCCCCGACCTTAATGATCCACGGAACGCTTGATCCTCTGGTCTCCGTGAGACAGAGTGCACGGCTCGATTCGGCATTGCGCAGCGCCCACACGCCGCGAATCTCCTCGCTCGACTTGGCATCGGATTCCCCAAATCCAAATCTCTTCATCGAACTTCCGTGGGGAACGCATGGCTGCGACTACGTGTTCAAGGGTCCCTGTGGGCAGATAAGCACGTATGCGATCGAAAGATTTATCTCGCGTGTGACCAAGTAGCTATCGGCCGCGCTTCCTGGCGTCGTACGAGCTCTGCTTCATGATCGCCCACTTCTTTTCCGTGTGCTCGAGCTCGCCCCTCAACTTCGAGTAGCTGTCGTACCTCTCCGAGCTAATCTCTCCCGCAGAGACTGCGTCGCGGATAGCGCACTGCGGCTCGATCAGGTGAGTGCAATCGGCAAAACGACATTCGTCGATGAGCGGCCTGAACTCCGGAAAGCACGCGTCGAGATGCTCAGACGGCATTCCCCACATTCCAACTTCGCGCAATCCGGGTGTGTCAACGACAAATCCGTCATCCGGAAGCGGATGCATCACTGCCCCGACAGTCGTGTGACGTCCCTTGTTCACCGACTCGCTGATTTCTCCGACACGCAGATTGAGTCCGGGATACATCCCGTTCAACAGCGAAGACTTTCCAACGCCTGACGGGCCGCTCAACACCGACGTCCGTCCGGCGAGAACATCGTGCAGCTCCGTGAGCCCGATGTCCTTCTTCATGCTCGTGAAATGGAGAGAATAGCCCGCGGCTGCGTAGTCCTTGAATCGCTCCCGCGTCTCGTCAGCGTCAACAAGATCTATCTTGTTGATCACGATGCGCGGCTCGAGCGAATTTCCTTCAGCGATGACGAGAAACCTGTCGAGCATGCGTACGTGCGGTTCCGGCTTCGCGGCAGCGAAGACGATGACCACCTGATCGACGTTCGCGGCAACGATGCGCTCGCCGTGTCCGCCACCGGGCATTCGCCGCGCAAGCTGGGACTTTCGTGGAAGTATTTCGGCGATGGCCCAGGTGCCGACTATCGGCTCCTTGTCGAGAACGACGTTGTCACCGACGGTCATCTTCAGGGAGTCATCGAGCTTCTTCAACCGGCCGCGCATTGGCGCTTCCAGGGTTTCGCCGTCGCTGGTTCTTACCTTCCAGATCCCGCCGGTTCCACTCATAACAATGGCGTTGCGACGGTCGTCCGTCAGTGCTTCCTCGCTCACTGAGGTTGTTCGTCGTTCATCGCCTGCCACCATGGGCGGCCGGGAGTGTCGCGTTTCTCGATTCCGCGATTGAGCTCCTCCACTGCGTCGTTCAAGAGAATCGCACCCATCTTCTCGTGCGCTTCC
>DATLDF010000021.1:0-21912 GCA_035525975.1 Gemmatimonadaceae bacterium | reverse complement strand
TGCACGTAAGGGTCTCGCCGATACGGCGCTCAAGACGGCCGACGCCGGTTATCTCACGCGTCGCCTTGTTGACGTCGCTCAGGACGTGACGATCACTGAAGAGGATTGCGGTACGATCCTCGGACTGGAAGTCGGCGCGCTGAAGGAAGGCGAGGACATCATCGAGCCGCTGGCCGAGCGTATTGTCGGCACAGTCGCAGCAGAAGACATCGAGGATCCGCACGAAACCGATCAGTCGGGTCGTCGTACCTTGATGGCCGAAGCTGGACAGCTCATCGACGAAGACATGGCCAAGGCCATCGAGGAGTCGGGAATTGAAACAGTTCGTATTCGTTCCGTACTCACGTGCGAAGCGAAGCGCGGACTTTGCCAGATGTGCTACGGCCGCAACCTCGCGACCATGTCCATGGTCGATAAGGGTGAGGCAGTCGGCATCATCGCTGCGCAGTCGATCGGAGAGCCGGGAACGCAGCTTACTCTCAGAACCTTCCACATCGGTGGAACGGCCGCTCGTATTGCTGAGCAGACTGCGAGAAAGTCGAAGGTCGATGGAATCATCGAGTACAGCGACCGACTGATCAGTGTCACCAACGCCGACGGGCTGCAGATTGTCACGTCGTACGAAGGCGAGCTTACTATCAGAACGTCGCAGGACAACAAGATCGGCGCTCGTCTCCAGGTTCCTCTTGGAGCGACGCTGATGGTAAAGGACGGCGAGAACGTGAAGAAGGACCAGGTGATCTTCACGTGGGACCCGTACTCGAATCCGATCATCTCGGATGTGGAAGGCACGATTCGGTTCGTGGATCTCGTTGGCGAAGAGTCGTTGTCCGAGGAGCTCGACGAGCTCACCGGTATGCGTCAGACTGTCGTTATCGAGGATCGCGAGAAGAAGCTGCATCCGCACATCGAGATCTGGGAGACAAAGGGCGCAAAGGAAAAGCGTCTACGCGACTTCGTCATGCCGGTTGGCGCACAGCTGACCGTTACCGACGGAATGCGGATTGGCGCAGGAACCATTCTCGCCAAGGTCTCGAGAGAGGCGTACAAGACGCGCGACATCACCGGTGGTCTGCCGCGTGTTGCCGAGCTCTTCGAGGCGCGCAAGCCGAAGGATCCGGCGACGGTGTCGGAGATCGACGGTATCGTGCGCTTCGGAGACATCAAGCGCGGCAAGCGTGAGATCTTCGTCCGTCCGCCCGAGACCGTTGGCGGCGCTCAGGGCGAGGAGCACACGTACGAGGTCGGCGCAGGCAAGCACCTTCGAGTACACGAGGGTGACAGCGTGCGCGCTGGAGATCGTCTGTCGGAAGGTCCCGTCAATCCGCACGACATCCTGCGGATCAAGGGCCCGCGCGCGGTGCAGGAGTATCTGCTCAACGAAGTGCAGGAGGTTTACCGCCTGCAGGGAGTCAAGATCAACGACAAGCACATTGGCGTGATCGTCAGACAGATGCTTCAGAAGGTTCGCGTTCTCGAGTCGGGTGATACGCCGTTCCTTGAAGGCGAGCACGTTGACAAGCAGACGTTCCGCGACGCCAACGACAAGGCGAAGAAGAAGAAGGAAGAGGCCGCCGCTTCGGAGCCGCTCCTTCTCGGAATCACGAAGGCCAGTCTCACGACGCAGTCGTTCATCTCTGCGGCGAGCTTCCAGGAGACGACACGAGTTCTTACGGACGCTGCAATTCGCGGCGCGAGAGACGAGCTCATGGGCCTCAAGGAGAACATCATCATCGGTCACCTCATCCCGGCCGGTACTGGTATGTACCGTTACCAGGAAGTTGATATCGAGGGTGCTCCAGTTCCGCCGGAGCCGGAGATTCTTCCGGAGCCGTCGATCGCGGAGATTCTTGCGGAGCCGGATCTCGAGGATGTGTTGCCGCCAGTCGGCGCGCTTCCGAAAGGATTCGGGGACGACGAGGAGTAGTCTTTCCTTCGCAGTCTTGAGTTACTGAAAGGGGAGAGCTTAGTTGCTCTCCCTTTTTTTGTCTCGTCTTCGGCGGGGACTGTTGCGGGGGTCGGCATTTTATCGGCTGCGTCGGCGCACGCTCGCCTCGGTCGGAGCCCGCCTGGACGCTCGCTTTCTTCCAGAAAGCTCATGTCCAAAGCCAGCGGTCTCCTCGGTCGCTCGCAAGCGCCGCCTCCGCCGACACAACGCCTCCTTCGAAAGAGTCTCGACGGCAACTACGTCAGACGACGTATGGGTCTCGTTTACCTCCCGACCAAGATTGCTCCCGTACTTCAAACGGAGAGCGTGATGCTGAAAGAAAAGGAATCTCAAGTCGTTGGCGTCATCGGTTTTGCCATTTGCCTGATGTCGAGCGCTGTATCAGCACAGCGAGTCACCGGACGTCGAGAAGGGCGTTCGTGTCCGAATCACCGAGTCGCACGGCCGCAGATTTTCAGGACGATTCATCGGGTCGACCCATGACTCGCTGTCGTTGATCACCGATGCAGCCGGCGTTGTTCGTACGACGGCATCCACGCAAGTCACAAAACTCGAAGTCAGCACGGGTCGTCACCGAGTGGCGGGCGCGCTTATCAAGGGCGCGATGGGCCTTGGCATTGGGATCGCCTCCGGTGCGCTGCTTGGCGCCGCGTCTTACTCTGAACGGTCCCCTAGCTGCTTTTTCGACTGTAGTCGAGGGCAGGCCGCCGCGTTTGGTGGCATGCTCGGCGGCGCTTCAGGTCTCGTCATCGGCACCATTGTTGGTGTTGCAACTGGTCGCGAGCGATGGACGGCCATCCAATTCCGCTAATTCACTGGAACACCACCGGCAATCCCGGACGAACCAGCTTCGACAAGCGCTCGGCGTCCCAATTGGTCAGTCTCACGCAGCCATGTGAGCTCGCATAACCGATCGTTTCAGGATCTGACGTTCCATGAATTCCATAGTGGGGCTTGGACAACGCCATCCATGCAACGCCAACTGGCGAATTGGGACCGGCGGGAAGTCTAGCGTTTGGCTTACTGTCCGGAACTTCGGCGAACAGAGTTGGCTGATAGTGAAAAGCCGGATTATGCGCAACACCGGTGATCTTGAAGTCGCCAGTCGGTGAGGGATCATATCCAGCTCCCAGTGTCGATGGGAAGTGGTAAAGGACGCGTCCCGACGAGTCGACTGCGTTCGTCCAGAAGCCGGTCTTCGACACGATGAGCTTTGCAACCTGGCCGCTCGCATTTCCGGCCGAGTCGGCGACGTTGGGAACAGTCAACGACGTGCCGCTCGCTACTTTCGTCAAATCGACGCCAGGGTTGAGCTGCTTTAAGAGTCGCGGCGATGAATGGAATTTCTCGGCGAGTGCTTCGAGAGGCGACGCGTAACAAAGGCATTGGAGCTTCGCCTTCTCGTATACGTCCTGAGGAATCTTGACGAACGGGCCCTTCACGTCTTCGGCCGTAACTGTATAGGACGTGACGACCGGCGCGCTTCCTCCGGCCGCGAGAAGTTGCTCATATGAAGCCTTGTCGAGTGTCGCTGAATCGCTGCGCCGGCCGGCAGACGCACTGTCCACCTTCCCCGATGAACGGAAGAACGAAAATGCCTGCGCCGCGTTCTTTCCCCACGCTCCATCGATGACACCAGGCGAAAAGCCGGCGCGATCAAGAAGAATCTGAAGTCGGAGTGCGGTCGATCCACCCTTTGGAATTGGCCCGCCGAACGACGTCAGTGCTGCATTTGCAGTTTGTCCGGAAATGCGCTTGAATGACGCTTCGGCCTGGGCAGAATCTGTCTGTCGCAGCGAAAGGCCGGCGGTGTCCGCGCTGTCGACAGCCCAGGTCGGGGCGGATATGTCTGCCGTATCGAACGTTGCCGCAGGCGAGGTTGCGGGCGCTGCGACCGAGACTGAATCCGCTTTCGAGGACCGGTCCTTATCGGAGACCACGCAGGCGGTTGCCACGACGAAGACGGTCGTCATGCAAGCGGCGCGAACCAGCAGGGGATGGGCTTTCCGAAGTGTTCTCATGCTGTCGTTCAATGTCAAAAACGGGGCCCGTAGGCCACAGACCGCTGATTGCTTCGTTCCGGATACGACCGTACTATGTGGCCAGAGGCCCCCGGCTACCTCAAGTCTGACGAGTTCATGGCTTTCGGATTCATCCGCGATCGAATCAACCGAAGCGCTCTTCGCTCACTGAAGAAGCGCGGTAGCCGCATCGACAGGTTCAAGCTCACTGCTCGGCCGCGTATTCGCGCGCTGCTGCTCGAGAACGATCAGGTCGCCAAGGCAGTTCGCGCTCACGCGAAAGAAAAGCAAATCTCTGAAGCGCAGGCGTGGAAAACCGTCGAGGCCTACGTCGACGAGATCGTGCCGTTCTTCAGCATCCTCGCGTACTACCGCTTCGGCTATCTCGTCAGCCGAGCAATGCTCAACTCGCTCTACAAGGTCTCGGCTGACCAGCACGGAAGCGCGGGCGCGAAATCGCTTCCCGACGATGCGATTGTCGTTTACCTGATGAATCACCGCTCCAACGCCGACTATCTGCTGGTGGGCTACGTGCTCACTGGTCGCGTCGCGATCTCATACGCGGTCGGCGAGTGGGCCCGCGCATTCCCACTCGAATACATCTTCAAGAGCTTCGGGTCCTACTTCATTAGAAGGAAGTTCCGCGAGCCGCTTTATCACTGCGTGCTCGAGCAGTACGTGCAGCTCATTACGAAGAATGGCGTTACCCAGGGGATCTTTCCCGAGGGTGGACTCACTCGCGACGGTAAGCTGAAAGCCGGAAAGATCGGGTTGCTCGACTACATCATCGGCGTCGCGCGTGATCCGGAATATCACGACAGGATCTATCTGGTGCCCGTCGCGATCAATTACGATCGCGTTCTGGAGGACCGGTCTCTGTTGCGCGAGCTCGCTGTATCGGAAGGCCGTCGTACACCTGCGCTCGGAAGTCAGATGTACGAGGTCACGCGATATCTGTGGTGGAACGCGGCACGCGCTGTAACGCGTCGCATGAAGCGATACGGCCGCGCGGCGGTTGTAATCGGAGAGCCGGTGCATCTGGCTCCGTGGCTTGCCGAGGTTGACGAGAACGGCGAGACGGTGCTGGAGTCTCCTCGACCTGACAGACTGGCGCGCATCCAGCAGCTGTGCGACACCATGATGGCGCGCATTGGGGAGATCGTGCCTGTAACTCCGGTGACGCTTGCATGCGCCGCCATTCAATCACTGGACAGCGATTTCTTTACGCGCGCAAAATTGATCGAGAGAATGGCTGACATGCGCGACGTCCTGGCCGAGCTGAATGCGAAAGTCATACGGTCCGAGGGCGACATCGAAGGAACGTTCGACCGAGCCTGGAAGATGTTGCACATGCGCCGAATGCTCGTCGAAACATCCGGAGGGCTGGCGGTGATGCCCGCGAACAGGGGCCTCATCAGCTACTACGCCAACAGTATCTCGCACCTTCTAGGTCCGTTCGAGGAAGGAGTTCGAAAGCGCGATACGCTGCCGGCAATGAGCGGCTGGAAGGGCTAGCCGCTGGAAACAAATGTTCCCATTGCCTGTCGCGACAGGCAGGGAACGATCTTGATCGAGTCAGGGTAAACGCTGAGTTCGCCGCTCGACTTTTGAAAGCTCCTCCTTCAGCCCGCGTACGCAAACCCTTGCAACGACCGAGGATTTTGTTGATGCGATCCAAGTTGCCCCCGCTCGGAAAAGTTACGAAAGCATGGCTCGGCACTTTTGCCGCGCTTTCAGTCGATTCGCTTGAAGCCCAAGGTCGTCCCGATTCCGTCCTGCTGCCTTCGATTGTCGTTACTGCCACGCACGCGCCCCAAAAGAGTCCGTTTCTCCCGCCCGTGGACGGGACAAAGATCACCTCGGGGAAAAAAACTCAGGTGATCAGACTCGACGACATGCCAAAAATCGTGAATCACAACTACCGGCAGGCCCTCGCGGCAACTCCAGGGCTCGTTCTGGCTGAGGACGTCATGCCCCTGTTGAGCGTTGGCTATCGCGGACTCAATCCCTACCGCACGCAGTTCACGCAGGTGATGAAGGACGGCATTCCGCTGACGATGGACATGTTCGGCTACCCTGAGGCGTACTACACGCCGGCACTGGACGGAGTAGACCGCATCGAGTTTCTGCACGGCGGAGCCTCGCTGATGTACGGCCCCCAGCCTGGTGGCTCGCTCAACTACATCACTCACCGGCCGCGCATGAACAAGAAGCTCGTCTTCAAGCCCGAGCATACCGTGGGCAGTGACAAGCTCTACACGACCTACAACTCGATCGACGGTACCACCGGCCGACTGGGATACTACGGCGATTTTCATCATCGCCAGTGGGACGGATTCAGAAAGACAAACAGCGATCTTGGACTCTTCTCTGGCAGTGGCCGTCTTATCCTCGACGCCGCCAGTCACAGCCGCTGGGTTCTGAGCGTCGACGCTTACACCGAGGAACATGGGGAGGCGGGCGGTCTGACCAAAGCTACCGGCCCGAACACGGTTAACTACGATACGAATCGCAATGGGTCGTCTCGCACGAACGATCGCTTCCGCCTCGAGCGGAAGTATGCATCGCTGGGGTGGGAAAGAGACTTCGGCGAGGAAACGCAGCTGACGGTGAAGGGGTGGCATCGGTACAACTATCGATTGAGCCGGCGGCAGCTTGGAGGCGGTTTCGGGGTCATTCCCACCGGCCCCAACTCAATTCACAACGCGATTCAGCTTCAGCAGTTCTACAACGAAGGCGTCGACGCCCGTTTCCGCAGGCACTGGGTGTGGAACGGCAACGTTCAGACGATCGCCGCCGGCGGAATGCTCTACCACACGAACTCGCCGCGCACCGATAAGCTTGGACCGACTCCGGACGCGAAAGACGGTCCGCTCCAGCAAAAAAACGTGCGTAAGAATTCGTACGTGCCCCTGTTCGTCGAGAACCGTTTCAAGATGGGGCGCTTCTCTGTAACGCCGGGTGTCCGCCTCGAAAACCTCTGGCAGAGCGTCAACGAAAGTGTAAACGCCGGTAAGACTGCGGCTGGAAAACCGCTCGGTGACCGGAAGGAGTTTACTTTCATTCCGCTTGGCGGCATTGGAATGGAGTACGAGCTTGTAGTTCCGGCTTCGGTCTATGCCAATTTTTCGCAGTCGTATCGTCCGAAACTGTTTACGGAAGCGGTCCCCCTCGAGCCACTGAGTGTCATCAACGATGACCTGAAGGAAGGCAGGAGCCGTCAGTTCGAGATTGGCTTTCGCGGTAACCCAACCGACTACGCGAGCTGGGACGTAAGTGCCTTTCAGCTTGATTTCGACAATCAAATCGGTGCCGTCAGTCTTGGGAGTGGCGTTACGAGTGTCCAGAACGTTGGCCATGCCAGACACAGAGGAGTCGAGGCATCGGTCCAGTTTGACGTTCTTTGGGCGTCCGACGTCCTGCGTGGCCAGCCGAACCTCAAAAGACGCAGCACATTGAGCGTCTACGGCAACGCGATGCTACTCGATGCGAAGTTCGTCGCCGGTCCGCAGAACGGTAAATCGCCCCAGCATGCGCCCGATTTCACGGTTCGGACGGGGACGATCTACAGCGTGAAGAATCGGATGAAGGTGGGGTTAACTGGCACCTTCAACGGGCAGCAATTCGCGGATGACAACAACACCGCGAATTTCCGGGTTCCGGGTTACTCCGTGTGGGACGCCACCGCGGAGGCGGCCATCACCGAAAAGATCAGCATCCAGGGGGGCGTCAACAACCTTCTAGACCGTCACTACTACAGCCGGATCAGGGCAGAAGGCATCGATCCGGCATACGGCAGAAATCAGTACCTTGGGGTTAGCCTTACCCTCTAAGATGTAAACGCCGGGGGCTTCGCCAGCAGAAACGCCGGGGGCTTCGCCAGCAAGAAACGCCGGGGGCTTCGCCTGCTATTAGCTGTTGGCAGAATTAGCTAGATAGCCTTGGCCAACTACCCAGTCGGCACGCCTGAATGGGGGAGTTTCCTCAGGTTTGACAGGCCGAAAGCTGACTGGCCAGTGTGCCAATAGCCAATAGCAGGCGCAGCCTCCGACGTTAAGTCGTGGGCGATACTCGGGTTGACTCAAACCCTCGGCCCTGCTTAAGTTTAGAGGCTAACCCCGTCCCGTTTTGCGGGGACTTTTTTACACCCCAGAAGCTTTAATGCCGACAATCAATCAGCTCGTCCGGCAGAGTCGCCGCGACGTACAGAAGAAAGAGAAAGCACCTGCTCTCAAGTCAAACCCGCAGAAGCGCGGCGTTTGCACCCGTGTCTACACCACGACGCCCAAGAAGCCTAACTCGGCCCTCCGCAAGGTTGCCCGTGTTCGTCTTACGAACGGCTTCGAAGTCACCGCCTATATCCCGGGCGAGGGACACAATCTGCAGGAGCACTCGATCGTGCTGATTCGCGGCGGTCGTGTCAAGGATCTTCCGGGCGTTCGCTATCACATCGTTCGCGGATCGCTCGACGCCTCAGGCGTCAACGGCCGCAACAAAAGCCGTTCGAAGTACGGCACCAAGAAGCCCAAGGCGGGCGCACCTGCTGGAGGAAAGAAGTAAATGAGCCGTCGCAAGAAGTCGGTAAAGCGCACCATCCTGGCTGACGCGCGCTATGACAGCCAGACAGTTTCGAAGTTCATCAACGCCATCATGTACCAGGGCAAGAAGTCGACAGCCGAGCGCATCTTCTACGATGCGATGGACCTGGTCGAGACCCGCACGGCCCAGAGCGGCGTGACGATCTTCAAGCAGGCGCTGACAAACCTCAAGCCCGCCGTCGAAGTTAAGAGCCGCCGAGTTGGTGGTGCCACGTACCAGGTTCCGGTGGAAGTTCGTCCCGATCGCCGCACGGCGCTCGCGATGCGCTGGCTGATCCTGTATTCACGCGGTCGCTCGGAGAAGTCGATGGCCGAGAAGCTCGCAGCTGAAGTGATTTCAGCTTCGAAGGGCGAAGGCAACGCAATCAAGAAGAAGGAAGACACCCACCGTATGGCCGAAGCCAACAAGGCGTTCGCTCACTATCGCTGGTAGTCTGCTGCTCATGAAAAAAACGAAAGGCCGCTGAATTCAGCGGCCTTTTCGTTTGCATATCCCCTGTTACGTAACTTTACGTATTAGTACTCGGCTTCTGCCTCCGTAGACTTGGCCATCCGAAAAGGTCACTTCAATCTGGAGTCCCATGGCGGCATTAGCTGAGCCAATCGAGATCCCCGCTGTTGATGATGGAGACGCGATCGTAGCCGAAGCGCTCGCGCGCGAGCGCTTCAGCTGGGCGATGTACGACTTCTCGAACACGATATTCTCGATGAATATCGGCACGCTTTTCCTTACGGCGTGGCTGGTTCACGACATGGGCGTGTCGAACACCCGCTTTGCGATGGCCAAGTCGCTGGTCTCGGCACTGGTCATCGTCTCGATTCCGATCTTTGGCGCCGTGTCGGACACCACGCGAAGACACAAACCGTTCGTTGTGTGGTTCACCGTTGCATCGTGCATCGCGACCATATCCATGGGCGTCGTCGGCCAGCTGATGGCGCCGGCCATTGGCGATTCAGTGAGAGGTACCCCGGCCGTCAGCTTTTTCCATCTCACGGGCACGCCGCTGCTGCTGATTCTCGGTGCATATGTGATTGCCGACTACACGTACCAGGGAGCGCAGCCTTTCTACAATGCGATGCTTCCGGATCTGACACCTTCGGCCAAACGCGGATCACTTTCGGGCTTCGGCACGGCGCTCGGATACGTCGGCTCGATCGCCGGTGTTCTGATCGCGTTTCCGTTCTTCAACTGGACTCTGCCCATCGTCGGTGCATTACCGGGCGGCGTAATGAACACGCTGACTTCGATCATTCCGTTCACGCACAATGGCGGGCGTGTCTCAACGTTCGTTCCCACAGGCCTAATGTTCTTCGCGTTTTCTTTTCCGTTGATTCTTTTTTGCCGAGATCACAGACTGATTCGCGGGAAGCGCGTCGACTGGCGAAAAGGATTCAGCGAAGTCTTCGAGACTGTTAAGGCGACGCGGAAATATCCGGGACTCGGTCGATTCATCCTGACGACATTCCTCTATCAGGACGCGATGGGAACGATCATCGGCTACATGGCTCTCTACGCCATTTACGCCATGGGATTCAAGGGAGGTCAGGATGTAATGATCTTCGTCGCGCTTACCATCCCGGCTGTTCTTGGCAGTTATCCCCTGGGTAAGCTCGTCGATCGTATCGGACCCAAGAAGACTCTCATGATTGTTCTTTCGTCATGGGTTTTGCTGTTGATCGCAATGGTCCTGGTTCCAGGCAAGACAGGATTCTGGATCGTCGGCGCATTGATCGGGTTCATATTCGGCGGCACGGCGACGGCAGAGCGTCCACTGATGCTGACGCTCGTTCCGGATAAAGAGGCGGCGCGTTTTTTCAGCCTGCTCGTGTTATCGAGTCGTGCCGCAGCAATTCTTGGCCCGGTGATATGGTCGCTGGCTGTAGATGGTCTGACTCCGCGCGTTGGCGCTCCGCTCGCGTACCGTGCAGCCGTGGTGACTGTCGCTATCGCGATGCTCGGCTCGCTGCTGATGCTTTCGGGAGTGCCGGACAAGAGGAGGTTCGAACCTGCCGGCTAATCAAGGCTGGATCAAGTGTTGACGTTCGTCTTGTGAGCGGCTTCTACGCTCGCCTTTAACCGGTCTAGCAGCTGCACAAACCGCGGATGCTCGCGAATCGAATTGAGATCGGCATCCTGGCTCGCCCACTCGAAGCGATTCCATCCGAGTTTCTCGCCGCGCTCCAAAAGGTCGAGCGCTTTTTCTCCCCGACCGGCAATTGCGTGGAAGCAGGCGAGATTGTAAAGAGTGGGCGGATCGTCCGGGGCGATCTCCTCCGCCGCCACGGCCCATTGGTTCGCCTCGTCATCCCGCCCGAGTATGCCCAGCATTCCGGCGCCGAGGTAGCGTGCACGCGCGTCTCGCGGTTGGGCGACGAGCGCCCGTTCCATGGCGTCCACTGCCCGGGCTGCGGCGCGATTCATCTCGTCGGTCCGGTTAAGTCCGCGATAAATCCCTGCGGCGAGTGTCAGCGCCTGATAGTCGTCATGATTCAAGTTCGCCGCGATCTCGAAATACTTGACGGCCGTCTCTGATTTCCCTTGCAGCAAGTGAAGTCTGCCGTATGTATAAGGCGCGTCAAAGAGAGTGGGATCCAGATCCATGGCCGTCACAAGCTCCGCTTCCGCTTCCTCCGGCCGCTCGAGGCTCATTAACGCCAGGCCATGAGCGGCGTGCGCCTCCGCGAGATTGGGGTCGAGCTCCACGGCTCTCTGACTTGCCGCGACGGCCTGTTCAACCGCCTCCGCGTTGGTGGTGAAGTAGAGGTCCCGCGTTGCCGACGCTTCGGCGAGACTCGCGTATGCAAGAGCGTAGCTTGGATCGAGCGCGATCGCGCGTCTGAATGACTCTTCAGCTGCTTCGAACGCCTGCGGCCCGAAGACGTGGCAGAGCTGCCGGCCGCGAAGATAATACTCGTAAGCTCTTACGCTTCCGGTTCGTGCAGATTTCACGACGGCCTGTTCCCGCTCAGTCAGTACCAGTCTAAGTGCGTCGACGATGTTGGCCGCGATCTCGTCCTGAATCGCAAAGATGTCCGACATCTCGCGGTCGAAGCGCTCGGACCAGAGATGATATCCCGTCGCGACGTCGATAAGCTCAGCCGAGATACGAAGTCGCTTTCCAGACCTGCGTACACTTCCCGCGAGCAGACTCTTTACGCCGAGCTCTGATCCGATCTCGCGCATGTCTAGATCCCGGCCCTTGTATGTAAACGCCGAGCGACGCGAAACGACTTCGAGCGCCTGAATCTTGCTCAGGGAATTGATGATCTCTTCCGTAACTCCGTCGGAAAAGAATTCATCTTCATCGTTGGCCGTCATGTTCGAGAATGGGAGCACGGCAATCGACGGCTTGACTTCGTCCAGGCCTTTGTCGCGTGCCCTGGCTGCGAGGGCCGCACCAAATTCGGCAGCGGTCGCAAATCGATCCCCGGGCTCCAGTGAGAGCGCGCGACTGACCGCCGATGCTGCCGTATCGGACAGTGTCCTGACTGTCTGTCTAAGCGATGGCGGCTTGTAGGTGAAGCGCCGCGCCACCAAACCCTGAGGCGAGTCACCGCTGAATGGCGCCTCGCCTGTCAGCATTTCGTAGACGACGCATGCGAGACTGTACTGATCGCTTCGTCCATCCAGATCAGTCTCTCCCAGCGCCTGCTCCGGACTCATGTACGCCGGCGTGCCGATCGACGTTCCGGTCTGCGTGAGGTTTGAAGCCTTGGCCGAGCTGATGGCTTTCGCGATTCCGAAATCGGTTACCAGCGCAGAGCCTTCGTAGATCATCACGTTTTCAGGCTTGATGTCGCGATGGACGACATTCAATCGATGCGCATGATCCAGGGCGCTCGCGATCTGCGCGGCAAACTTGAGAGCTTCCTCCGGGGGAAGTTTTCCACGCTTGGTGATGTACTCGCGAAGACTCGGTCCCTTGATGAATGGCATCACGTAGTAGAGCTGACCGTTAATCTTCCCGGAGTCGTAAAGCGCAACTATGTGCGGGTGATTGAGACGGGCCGCGAGTCGGATCTCGACGAGGAATCGGTCGGCGCCCTGCGCATCGCCCAGCTCCGCATTCATCATCTTGAGGGCAACGGTGCGATCGTGTCGCTCGTCGTGGGCGCGGTAGACAACCGCCATCCCACCGCGACCAATTTCCCGCTCGATCCGGTAATTGCCCGCAAACTCAGTGGGCATGCCGATTTCAACCATGCTGAAAATCTATCGAGTTCAGCGGCTGAAGGGTTGCAGGTGACGTCGGCAGCGCACAGGTTGTTTCGGCATATTAGGCCCGTCTCAAACAAGGCAGCAAGGCGTTTTGGGGATGCTGATAAGCAATAAGGCCGCGTCGGGTGAGACGCCGGTGTCGGTCGAGTCAATTCTTGCCGCGCGTGAGCGCATCGCAGGAATTGCCATTCGAACGCCGCTGGTCCGGTACCACGGCCACGATTCGAAAGCCGACATCTACTTGAAGCTCGAGAATCTCCAGCCGATCGGATCGTTCAAGCTGCGCGGCGCGGCAAACTCGATGGCGATCGCCGGCGCCGACGCGCTTTCTGGCGGAGTCTATACCGCAAGCGCCGGCAACATGGCGCAAGGCGTTGCGTGGTGCGCGCGGGAGTTCGGTGTAAAGTGCCGGGTTGTCATTCCCGACACCGCTCCAAAGGCAAAGACTGACGCCATCGAGCGACTCGGTGGCCAGGTCGTCAAAGTCTCGTTTGACGAGTGGTGGAAAACGCTGGTCAATCGAGGTCATCCCGACATGGATGGATTCTTTGTACATCCATTTGCTGATGCAGGAGTGATCGCTGGCAACGCGACGATCGGACTTGAGATATTCGGGGATCTCGCTGATGTCGATGCGATCGTCGTTCCGTACGGCGGTGGCGGGCTGTCCTGTGGAATCGCCTCGGCTGCTGCGGCGATCAGTCCTCGGACGAAAATTTACGCGGTCGAAGCAGAGACCGCGGCGCCACTGGCAGCATCATTCAAGCTGAACGCACCCGCAACCATAATCAGAACACCGACGTTCATCGACGGTATGGGAAGTGCGGCGATATTCGAAGAGATGTGGCCGCTCGTGCAGTCACTGCTCGCCGGGTCAATTGTCGTGTCCGTCGATCAAGTCGCCGACGCCGTAAAGACTCTTGCCGAGGGGTGTCAAATAATTGCTGAAGGTGCTGGTGCTGCGGCCCTGGCAGCAGCACGAAGCGGTGCTCTCGACGGAAAAAAAGTTGTGTGCATCGTCAGCGGTGGAAACATCGATCTCAATATCCTGGGTAAAATCCTGCAAGGAGAAGTTCCGTGAACAACAGCGTCGAATCGGCGGATGTGGAGTACTATCCTTTCCCAACCGCCACATCGCTTCCGTTTTCTGCCGCAGTTCGCGTGGGCAACATGCTTTACGTGTCGGGTCAGATGGGGACCGACGCATCGTTGAAAATCGTACCCGGCGGTATCGAGGCCGAAACGAGGCAGACGCTTGCGAATATGAAGACGATTCTCGAGCGGCACGGCTCGTCGCTCGACCGCGTGGTGAAGTGCATGGTGATGATGGCCGATATGAGCGAATGGCCGGCGATGAACGCTGTCTACGTTCAACATTTTCAGAAACACCTGCCAGCTCGCAGCGCGTTTGGCGCAGCTGCGCTTGCGCTTGGCGGCAAAGTCGAGATCGAGTGCATGGCAACGGTGGGGGACTGACCTGATGAAGCGAACCATGGCAGGGTCTGTTTTTGTTCTTCTGTCCATTGCGTGCGTGTCGGTAAAACCGGCGCCCAACGTACTCAAGATGAGAGTGCATGACGTCATCATTCGCGGCGGAACGGTTTACGACGGCACCGGATCGCTGGGACAGCAGACCGACGTCGCCATCGATGGGGACCGGATCACGGTTGTCGGGAATCTCAGTGGCTCGCGCGGGAAGCAGGAAATCGACGCACATGGTCTCGCTGTTGCTCCGGGTTTCATAAACATGCTGAGCTGGGCAACCGAATCGCTGATCGAAGACGGGCGCGCCATGAGCGACATCAAGCAGGGCGTCACGCTCGAGGTTATGGGCGAGGGCAGCTCCATGGGTCCCCTGAATGAGACAATGCGAAAAGACGCAATCGACGAGCAGGGCGACATCAAGTACGAGGTTCCCTGGACCACACTCGGCGAGTACCTCGATTACATAGTAAAGCGCGGAATCTCGCCGAATGTTGCGTCTTTTGTCGGCGCCACAACGATTCGTGTTCATGAAATTGGATACGCAGATCGGCCGCCCACGCCCGAAGAACTGGCGCGAATGCAGGCCCTCGTGAGGCAGGCGATGGAGGAAGGAGCTCTTGGTGTCGGCTCGTCACTGATCTACGCGCCGGCATTCTACGCGAAGACTGACGAGCTCATTGCACTGGCGAAGGCCGCATCGCCGTATGGCGCGACGTACATCTCGCACATGCGCAGCGAGGGGAACAGGCTTCTCGAAGCCGTTGACGAGCTGATCACCATCGCGCGTGAAGGCGGTGTTGCGGGTGAGATCTATCATCTGAAGGCGGCAGGCAAACCAAACTGGGATAAGCTGCCTGCCGTGATTGCAAAAGTGGACGCCGCGCGAAAGGCTGGGCTCGACATCCGCGCGGACATGTACACGTACACGGCCGGTGCGACCGGCCTGGACGCATCTATGCCCCCGTGGGTGCAGGAAGGCGGTTACAAGGAGTGGGCGAAACGGCTCAAGGACCCTGCGATCCGCGCTCGCGTTGCGCAGGAAATGAGACTGCCAACCGACAAGTGGGAGAATTTCTTCGCGTCCGTAGAATCCCCCGAACAGATCCTGCTTGTGGGCTTCAAGGCAGATTCATTGAAGAAGTTCACCGGAAAGAGCCTGGCCGAGGTGGCTAAGATTCGCGGCAAATCGCCCGAAGAGACGGCAATGGATCTCGTGGTTCAGGATGGAAGCCGAGTTGGCACCGTCTATTTCCTGATGTCAGAAGAAAACGTGCGACGTGAGGTTGCGATTCCCTGGGTAAGCTTTGGTTCTGATGCGGAAGCGCCGGCGCCCGAAGGTGTATTTCTCAAGTCCAGCACACACCCGCGCGCCTACGGCAACGTTGCGCGCCTGCTCGGGCGATACGTCCGCGACGAGAAAATCATCCCGATGGAAGAGGCGATTCGGCGCCTTACGTCACAGCCTGCACGGAATTTAAAGATCAAGGAGCGTGGACAGCTACAGCCGGGATATTACGCCGATGTAGTTATTTTCGATCCGGCGCGCGTGCGTGACCTCGCGACATTTGACCAGCCGCATCAATACTCTACAGGGATGGTCGACGTCTTCGTCAACGGCACTCAGGTGCTGAAAGACGGGACACACACCGGCGCCAAGGCCGGTCGCGTGGTGCGCGGTCCTGGCTGGAAAGGCGCCCGGTAGACATTAAATGAAAGCGAAGAGTCTCATCCAGGGCCGCAGAAGATGCGAAAAAGATTAATTACTGAGAGGTTTGAAATGAAGACAGCAGCTCGACTTGGGGTTATTGCGGTAATTCTGTCGGCATCGGCCGCGCCGCTCAGCGCACAGCTGGCGTACTTCGGCGTTCGCGGTGGAATGGGAGTTCCGAGCGGAACGTTCTCCGACGCATACCAGCCGACGGCTACAGATGGAGTGATCAGAGGGGCCAAGCCCGGAACGGGATACGGCCTGGACGCAGGAGTAAGCCTCGGACCACTCGGCTTCTACGCCGGGTACGACCACATCGATTTTGATTGCGAAACGGCCGTGTGTTCGTCGAGCGGCAAATACAAGCTCGAAGGCGTGAGCGCCGGCGTGCGAGTCGGCCTTCCGCTGTTCCCAATCGTGAAGCCGTGGGCAAAGGCGGGCGTGACGTTCAACGAGATAAACGGAACGAATACGGGCGCTAACGCGACGAAGATCACGACCGACCGAACTCCAGGCTACGAAATCGGCGCGGGACTCGATATTCCGATCCTGGCGCTGTTCAGCATCACGCCTCAGGTTCGGTACGTAGGTCAGAAGCTTGACCTGAAAGGGACTTACGAAGGAGAGAAGACCAACGTGAGCTACTACACGTTCGATGTCGGGTTGCGTGTGCGGACTCCATTCTAACAAGGCGGCGGAACCGCTGAAGCGCTGAGAACAGCAGAGGACGCTGGGAAAACAGCTCAATAGGTAAAACCAGAACGGCGGACAATGGAGTCCGCCGTTCTGTTGTTGACCACAAACCAGTTTTGCTGCTCAGGTGAATCCTGAGTGCCCACCGGTGGACGGCTCAGCGATCTCGCGGTTCGACCTCAGCGTCTCAGCGGTTCCGCCGAAATGCTGTCAATGAAGCTTGATACCATCTTCGGTTACGGGAACCGTCTCGCCCCGTCCACCGCTGCACGGCGCGATTGCACCGGGCTCGCCGTAGCTGGGCATGGAGAACGTCTGCGGTGAAGTCGAAGTGGCGACCGTGATGCCAAACGCCTTGCCATCCAGAAGCGCACCAGTCGCGGTTTCGCCCTTGTCGATGATTCCTGTGACCTGAACATTTCCACCGCTCACGCTCACGCAGCTCACCTGGCCGCGAAAACGAGTCAAACCGGCCGGGCTGTTATGAATGAACTGAATAGTCCCGGTAGCGGACGTGCCGACGGACGCAGAGATGGACACTTTGCGCGTGTCGCGCGCGACCTTGCTGATGGCCGCACCGCTGATTCTCGACTGCGCCGACGCAACCTGCGGAATTGCAGCTGCGGCAAATGCCGTCGCGGCAAGAAAGGACAAGCTGAGGATTTTTCGTAATGACAGCGGACTGACAATCGCTGACGTCATCGCGACTCCATGATAGGGGAAAGAGGTACAAACGGCGTAAAGTGCAAATTGAGCACCTCCAGCCAACCCTCTACATACACCACATGCCCAAAGTTGCTCCATGCAACCTGGCGCGCCAGCAAATTGTCAGGTGCTTGACTCACCGGAGCGGAACTTCCCACTGAAGGTCTGCCGCTCGAGGCGTCGAGCTACCCTGGAAGAAGATTTTCTGTCCCGGCCGATGAGCGGTGAACTTGATGCTTCCATCCCAGGCCATCAGGTATAAAACCAGGTTTTGCATGGGAGGCGCTGTCGGCTGTCCACTCACTGAGTCGACATCGGACAGGAAGAACGACATGTCGCCCATCGAGTCATAGCCGGAGTATGCGCGGCGCCGGCGTTTGTCGTCGACAACGCACCCACGAGTGTCCTTGAAGCAAACGGCGTTCTGATCCATCCGAAGGCCGCCGTCGTGCGAGACCCCAATTGCTCCGACGTGGCGGTGCTGGGTTCCGACCCTCTGTCCGTCGTTCAAAGCTTCGTTGGAAATGAACAGAATGCGGGCATCGCCGGGGCCGTGGACGGTGATCGGATAGTTGGTGTTCGGCTCGGGAGCTCCTCCAACACCGATGCGCCCCTTTACGATCAGATCGCCGTCGATGGTCGTTGGGACCCGTTGAGTGTTGAGCGCGGCGACGCGCCTCGCGACTTCAGCGTAGTCGATCGGCTGTTTCACGAAGACGGTGTCAACGACGTGGGCCGGCCGGCCGGGCAGCGAGCCACCCGCAGTTGCCATTCCCGCGACAACTAGCAATCCGCCCGCGATGAGCGTTTCAAAGCGCATTAGTGCCTCCATTTGGTGATGCCCTCTCGCAATTTCCGGCGCATAGCTTAAGAACCTCCAACGCAGGTTAACCCCTTGAAAGCGGGTCCGTTCCGGTTGACTTCACCCCCGCTGGGTGTGATTATTCAAGGCTAGTCACAACTCAACCGCCGAACCTTGCTTTACTCGGCGCGCCTCAGGGTCCCCTCCCGCGTTTCAGCAGCGGAAAATACCCGGCGGCAGCGGATGGATACCGGCCCTTTCCAAGGGCGACCTGGTCCACCCGCGTTTTTGTTGAATGTGCCCGGACTTTTCGGCCCCGATACACCTCACACGAATTACCCGCGCAGCCGGCAAGCCGGACGGCGCTCATCAGGATCATATGGCACGCGAAACAGCGCTCATTCACTACCGCAACATCGGCATCATGGCACACATCGATGCCGGCAAGACGACTACGACCGAGCGTGTTCTCTACTATACCGGAAAGTCCCACAAGATCGGTGAGGTGCATGAAGGCACCGCGACGATGGACTGGATGGAACAGGAGCAGGAGCGCGGTATCACGATTACGTCTGCGGCTACGACTGCGTTCTGGACACGAAACGACATCGAGTACCGCATCAACATCATCGACACCCCGGGACACGTTGATTTCACCGTTGAAGTCGAGCGTTCGCTTCGCGTGCTCGACGGTGCCGTCACGCTTCTCGATTCAGTCGCCGGCGTAGAGCCCCAGACCGAGACCGTGTGGCGCCAGGCCGATCGCTACATGGTTCCGCGTCTCATCTTCTCGAACAAGATGGATCGTACGGGCGCCGATTTTGATCGCTGTCTCTCGATGATCCGCGACCGCCTCACCAAGGAAGCGTATCCGATCCAGCTGCCAGTCGGCTCGGGTGAGCTCTTCACCGGCCACATCGACGTCATCGAGCGCAAGCAGTACATCTTCGACGACGCCACGCTCGGCAAGTCGTTCGAGGTTGTTGACGTGCCTGACATCTATAAGGAAGCAGTCGAGAAGGCGCGCCACGAGGTAATCGAAGCCGCTGTCACGCATGACGAAGCGATGATCGAGAAGTATTTCTCGGGCGTCGAGCTCACTAACGACGAAATCCGTCACGCCATTCGCACAGCGACTGTCGGCGGCTTCATCGTACCCGTTCTCGTGGGCGCAGCATTCAAGAACAAGGGCGTACAGGCCCTTCTCGATGCGGTCATCGATTATCTCCCGTCGCCTGTCGAAGTGCCGGCCATCGAAGGTCACACGCCGCACAACGACACTAACAAGGAGACGCGCGAGGTCAATGACGAGGCGCCCTTCTCAGGGCTCGCGTTCAAGATCGCAACCGATCCATTCGTCGGTAAGCTGACCTTCTTCCGCGTGTACTCGGGCGTGCTGAAGTCCGGCTCGTACGTCTACAACTCGAGCAAGGACAAGCGCGAGCGCGTTGGACGTCTGCTGCAGATGCACGCGAACAAGCGTGAGGAAATCGAGGAAGTGCGTGCCGGCGACATCGCCGCTGCAATCGGACTCAAGGACACTCGCACAGGCGACACGATGTGCGATGATGCGCATCCGATCATCCTCGAAGCGATGAAGTTCCCGAACCCAGTCATCGACGTCGCTATCGAGCCGAAGACGAAGGCAGATCAGGACAAGCTTGCGATCGCGCTGATGAAGCTGTCAGAGGAAGATCCGACGTTCCGCGTTCACACAGATCCCGAGACGTCGCAGACGATCATCTCAGGAATGGGCGAGCTGCACCTCGAGATCATCGTCGATCGTATGCAGCGCGAGTTCAAGGTCGACGCTAACATCGGTCGCCCGCAGGTTGCGTATCGCGAGACGATCAAGAAGCGCGTTGAGAAGGTCGAAGGAAAGTTCGTCCGTCAGTCAGGCGGAAAGGGACAGTACGGACACGTTGTCATCAACATCGAGCCGGCGAAGCCGGGCGAAGGCTTCGTGTTCGAGGACAAGGTTGTCGGCGGAAGCATCCCGCGCGAGTTCATCGGCCCGGCCGAGAACGGAATGCGGGAAGCGCTGGAGAATGGTGTTATCGCGGGCTATCCGATGGTCGACGTGAAGGCCGAGCTGATCTACGGTTCGTACCACGACGTTGACTCCAGCGAAATGGCGTTCAAGATCGCAGGCTCGATGGCGATCAAGGAAGCAGTGAAGCGCGCGAACCCGGTGATTCTCGAGCCGATCATGAACGTCGAAGTCGTCTGCCCGAACGATTACATGGGCGACATCCTCGGCGACTTGTCGGCGCGCCGTGGAAAGATTGGTGGAATGACGCAGCGCGGTGAGGCGCAGGTAATTGCCTCGAGCGTGCCGCTGTCAGAGATGTTTGGTTATTCGACCAAGCTGCGTTCGCAGTCGCAGGGACGTGCAGTGTACTCGATGGAGTTCAGCCACTACGAGGAAGTTCCGAAGTCGAAGGCTGAAGAGATCATGAACAAAGTAAAGGCGTAAACCAACGCACTTAGAGGATTTATAAATGGGCAAAGCGAAATTTGAGCGGACGAAGCCGCACGTAAACGTTGGCACGATTGGCCACGTTGATCACGGCAAGACGACGTTGACGGCAGCGATCACGGCGATCCAGGCGAAGAAGGGCCTGGCTCAGACGGTGGCGTTCGACCAGATCGACAAGGCTCCGGAAGAGCGCGAGCGCGGCATCACGATCGCGACGGCTCACGTGGAGTACGAGTCAGAGAAGCGTCACTACGCGCACGTCGACTGCCCGGGCCACGCCGATTATGTGAAGAACATGATCACGGGCGCCGCGCAGATGGACGGAGCGATTCTCGTAGTGTCGGCCGCTGACGGCCCGATGCCACAGACGAGAGAGCACATCCTGCTCGCAAAGCAGGTAAACGTGCCCTACATCGTCGTCTTCCTGAACAAGGTCGACATGGTTGACGATCCCGAGCTTCTGGAGCTGGTCGAGCTCGAAGTCCGCGAGCTTCTTAGCTCGTACGGCTTCCCGGGCGACGACACGCCGATGATCAAGGGTTCGGCTCTCAAGGCACTCGAGTCGGGCGATCCGAACTCGGAGTGGGGCCAGAAGATCACTGAGCTGATGGACGCTCTTGATAACTACATCCCGCAGCCAGTACGTGAGACCGAGAAGCCGTTCATCATGCCGGTCGAGGACGTGTTCTCGATCACCGGCCGTGGAACAGTTGCGACCGGAAGAATCGAGCGCGGAATTGTTAAGGTTGGCGAGGAAGTCTCGCTTATCGGCTTCAACGCCGACAAGAAGACGGTCATCACGGGCGTGGAGATGTTCAGGAAGCTTCTGGACGAAGGCCGCGCTGGCGACAACGTCGGACTTCTGCTTCGTGGCATTGGAAAGGAAGATGTGGAGCGTGGAATGGTGCTGGCGAAGACCGGCTCAATCACGCCGCACACGAACTTCCTTGCCGAGGTTTACGTGCTGACGAAGGAGGAGGGCGGCAGACACACGCCGTTCTTTAAGGGCTACCGTCCGCAGTTCTACTTCCGCACGACGGACGTGACGGGAAGCTGCGAGCTGCCGGAAGGGATGGAGATGGTGATGCCGGGCGACAACGTACAGATGACGATCGAGCTGATTACGCCGATCGCAATGGACGAGGGACTCCGCTTCGCCATTCGTGAAGGCGGCCGAACTGTCGGCGCCGGTGTTGTTACGAAGATTCTTAAATAAAACAGCCACACGCTACGCGCCACACGCCACACGCTGAC
>DATLDF010000093.1:0-14174 GCA_035525975.1 Gemmatimonadaceae bacterium | reverse complement strand
CCCGCTCAGCTTTGCACGTTTCATCGGAGAACCCTTGAACTCCGCCCGGAATTCGTCGACGTCCAATCGCAGAATCTCTTTCGCGATCGCACGCGAATCATTCGACGCGAGCGCTGGCCGAGCATCGAATTCAGCGAGCGTCGCATCACGCGAAAAGCGCTGATTCCATGGACAGACGTCCTGGCAGATGTCGCAGCCGTAAATGAGTGATCCGACCTTCTCACGCAGATCTTCGGGAATCGCTCCGCGCGCTTCGATCGTGAGATACGAGATGCACTTCGTCGCATCGAGAACGCGCTCCGAAACGAATGCGTCAGTCGGACACACCTGCAGACATCTCGTGCACGTGCCGCATCGATCGGCCTCAAACGGAGCGTCGGGCTCGAGCTCTACATCCAGGAGCAGAGCGCCGATGAAAAAGAATGAGCCGAGTTGCGGGTTGATCAGGTTGGCGTTCTTGCCGAACCAGCCGAGTCCCGCGCGTCGAGCGAGGTCGCGTTCCAGGATTGGTCCGGTGTCGACGTAGGACTTTCCTGCGATCGAAACGCCCGACGTTTTCGAAATCCACGCATGGAGAGCGTCGAGCTTGCTCCACATTATTTCGTGGTAATCGTCGCCGCGCGCGTAACGCGCGATTGGACCTGACGGTGAAGTGCCGCCGTAATTGAGTCCGACGACGACGGCGCTCGACACTCCGGAAAATGGCAGTCTGGTATCGCGACGCTTGTCAGCCCAGCGCTCCATGTATCCCATCTCGCCCGCGTAGCCATGCCCGATCCATTCCTCGAACATCGGTGCTGTCTCTGCCGGGCCAAGACGTGTGATACCTACGAGATCGAACCCCAGTCCATACGCCTGCGCCTTGATGAGGTCGGCCAGGCCATTCACTTCACCGCCCACCGCGCGTAGCGCTCCACGTCCTGCGCGGGCGGAATTGCTTCGTAGTCGCCGTATGCGGTGTACATGCGCCACCGGATATACGTCGGATCAGGAACCGGGAGGAACGGAAACCGCGTGTACCAGTCGCGACGGCGAAACCGCCAGGCGACTCGAATCAGGTCAATTCCCAGGCTCGGGCGCGTGAGCGACCGGGCGGCGAGTGCAAGGGAGAGTCGTGACCATGACATTGCTCAGGTAATATAGAGAATGACGAAGCAAGCTAATCGAGCAGTCGTAGGTCTCATTTCGGACACACATGGCCTTCTCAGGCCATCGGTTCATGCGGCGCTGGCTGGAGTCGAGTTGATTCTTCACGCGGGCGACGTCGGCGGAGAGGAGATCCTCACGGAGTTGAGGATTATCGCGCCTGTGCATGCCGTTTACGGCAACACAGACGACATCCACGACCCGAGCCGGAGCCAGGAAGTGGTTCTCGAGATCGCCGGAATGTCAGTCCACGTGAGTCATGGGCACGAGGTCGGCAGCCCAACGCCCGCGAAACTCGCGGAGCGTTACAGTCACGATATCGTTGTCTACGGACACACGCATCGCCAATTGATATCACGCGTGGGCAACCAGCTTGTCATCAATCCCGGCGCAGCCGGCCAGCAGAGATTCAAGCTGTTGCCAACCGTCGCGCGGCTGACCATTGAGGACGGCAAGGCTGAGGTGGAGATACTCGCGCTTTGATTGATCTCGCGCCCGACATAGTCGATGTATGGGAATCACCACTCGACATTCCTGAAGAACATGTCACCCAGTTGTACGACACGCTCTCACTTGGCGAGCAAACGCGGGCGAAAGCGTTTGTCGACGCGCGCGGATATCGCCAGTACGTCATCTCTCGCGGAAGAATGCGGCAAGTGCTGTCGCTCTACACCGATGTTCCAGCGCCGGATATCCATTTCACTGTCGTCGGTGATGGAAAGCCGGCGCTCATGGATCAGGGCCCCAGGAAAATCTTTTTCAACAACACTCATTCCGGTGGACTCGGACTGATCGCGGTCACTTCAGGTCGCGAAGTGGGCATCGATATGGAGCGTGTTCGCGACATCGAGCGGGCGCTTCAGGTTTCGAAGCGGTTTTTCACGCCCGACGAGCACGCCGAGCTCGCGGCACTGCCGGCGGATGAGATGATTCGCGCGTTTCTGTCGATCTGGTGTCGTCGCGAGGCAGGAACCAAAGCGCGCGGAGCGAGCGTCTGGAGAGGGCTTGGAAGCTGGAACGGCCCATCGCGAATGGCGAGACGGCCCGGGATTCAAGCCGACGACTCCACTGAATTCACAACGTCGATGCTCGACCTCGGCGCCGATTACATCGGCGCAGTGGTTGCAGCAGGTTCGGGCTGGGAGGTCAAAATGAAGGGACAGGTATGGTGAAATCACGAAATATCTTGTGGATTCTCGGAACTGTTGCATTGCACACGGCGTGCGCTGGTCGCAGCGGCAACGTCTCAACCGGCGACATCGATCCGGTTGAATCAACCGAAACTGAACGGCCTCGCGAATTTGGAATCGAGGATGTCAACGCAGCCGCGGTCAACGCGAACCCGACCGATGCACAGCTCAGCTCGCAAGCCGGTCCTGTCATTGCTCGTGCGCAGATTCTTCTGAGTCGCGCGCGATTTTCAGTCGGAGTGATTGACGGGCACGCAGCAAAAAACACCGCGCTCGCTTTGCGATGGTTTCAAAAGTCTCAAAACCTTCCGCAGACATCAGTACTCGACGCCGCGACCTACGATCGCCTCATCTCAGTTGCCGGCGCTCGACCCCTCGTTCGACAGGTCACCGTTGACGCCGAGATGCTGAAGGGAACGATCCCCGTTCTCTCACGCAACGTTTACGAGCAGGCTCGGATGCGATGCCTTTGCTACGCGTCGGTCACGGAAGCAATGGCCGAGCGATTTCATACGTCGCTCGAGATGATGAGGAGACTGAATCCGGGCGTTGGATTCGCCGCGCTCAAGCCCGGCGATGTGATCTGGGCCCCCGACGCGGAGCCGATGCCGCCGACGCCGCAGAAACGCATCGCACGAATTCAGGTCGCGAAGAGTGGCAACTACGTCCACGCTTTCGCCGCCGACGGCACGCTGCTCTATCACTTTCCATCTACGCTCGGCTCGAAATACGATCCGTCTCCGACCGGAAAATTCCGAGTGGTCGGAGTGGAGTTCAATCCGGTTTTTCGTTACGACCCAACGCTGTTCTCTGACGTTCCCGACACGAAACCAGGTGCTCGGCTGCCGCCCGGACCGAATTCACCTGTCGGTCTTGTCTGGATCGCGCTGTCGAAGGAGCACATCGGCATCCATGGAACACCGAATCCGGACACGATCGGAATGACGAGCTCCCACGGATGCGTTCGGCTGACGAACTGGGACGCAGTGCTTCTCGCACGCGCTGTCCTGAAGGGAACTCCGGTGGAGTTTACGACCTAGAGGAACGACGTTCCGTCCAAGCCGGATGGAATCGACAATCCGAGCGCCTTGAGTGCGCTCGGCATCACGTCAACGGTTCTGCGCGGTTTGATCGTCACCGCCCTGTTCATCAACAAGGGGACGAGCATGTGCTCCTTGTGAAGCGCGCCGTGCGAAGAGAAATGCGGTATCGGCTCGTACTTGGAGCGAAGGTCCCAGTTCCTCGCAGCTGACAGTATGATCTCACCTGATCGCGGCGAGTCCGAGAGTCTCGAGATCTGAACGAGCGAGTCGGGATAGTCGGTAGAGAAAGTGATTTCGTACGACTCATCCTCAGTGACACGATCGAGTGCGCCGAGTTCGAGCGGATCACCAGTTACCGGCGTGTAGCTGATGTGCGCATCGGTCCAGCTCATTGTCGCGTGTCCGCGTCTCTGGGTGTGGATCTCACAGTTTCCGGGAGAAACTGGTACGATCATGAGATCCACCGAGTCCCGGGCAAGCAGTGCGTGCTTCAACGGCTGCCACCTCTCGCTCATCGTCGGCAGATAGGGACGAACGCGACTCCGAAGATCGAGATAGATGTGCGCCATAGCATTCCCGCTCACCATTACTGCGACTTCGGCGCCGGGGCGATGGACGAACGGATGAGCAATCGTCCTGAAACCGATTCGCCGGACAAATCCCGCGAGGTCGTCGTGCTGCTCTACCGCTGAATGGCCGTGATCGCTCACGATCCAGAGATGAGTGTCCTGCCAGACGCCGCGAGCTTCGGCGTCGCCGCGAATTTCTGCGACAGTGTTGTCCACGATCCTCAGGGCCTTGTCGACATAAGCGCTCCCGTGTCCCTCGGAATGAGAGGTCTTGTCAACGCCGGTAAGCGCGGCGAAAACAAAGTCCGGCCGCTTCGCTCGAATCTGCTCGGCAACCTGACCGGCAACGTGCTCGTCGATCGCAAGCCAGCCGCGAACTTTGCCGCTGAAGTGAGTGGTGCTCGTTCGCGCGATGAAGCGGAGGCCGTTTCCAATCCGGTTTTGTTTTTCGAGACCCCGGTTGATCACGTTGAGCGCACCAACACTCGATGGGACGAGATCGAAAATGGTTGGTGCAGAAGCGTCCATGTCGCCGTCGATGAGCCTCATCTCAGGCCCGACGTAGCTGCGCGAGTGACCCGGAAGCCGAGACGCTTTCCTCTCGCGATCGTACCACCGCAGTCCCGGCAGGCCAATTGGTCCCGGGTACCGGCCCATCAGAAACGGAGCGTACGCCGGGCCGGTCACCGAGGGGAAAACGGAGGTGACGGTATGCATTCCGCCTTCGTCCCGCAATCGCCTCAGCTCGGGCACGATGCCGCGTTGCATTGCACTTGCAAGGACATCGGGACGCGCGCCGTCGGCGACAAGCACTATTACGGGCAAGGGCTCATCTTGCTAGAGTCATGATATGAAGAAAAAGAAAAGCACTGATACAAGCAGAACTCCGGCCAAGCCAAAACGTCAGCGCGCCAAGCATCCGCGGACGCCAACGGGCAAGAAGGCCGATCCCGAGCTGAGGGCCTCGGCCGAAAAAGGCGCCAGGGCCGGGACAAAGGAGCGGCTGGAGGAAGGTCACATGATGGCCGGTCGCCTGCCTCCGTCGCAAACCCCGCAGCGCAGGGCGACTGACAGGCGTCTGCAGGTAGACGAGTCGATTCGCAGCGACTCGCTGGTCACTGAGGACGAGAAACTCCTTCAACAGCCGGCGCCGGGCATCGACTTCACGCGAACCGATCCGTGGAGAGTGCTGCGCATTACCGGTGAGATAATCGAAGGGTTCGACACGCTGGCTGACGTTCACAAAGGCGTGACAATCTTTGGGTCGGCGAGAACATCGCCGGAAGATCCGATGTACAAGGCCGCTGAGGAAGTCGCGCGACTGCTTGCCGAGGCTGGCTTTGCGATCATTACGGGGGCCGGGCCGGGAATCATGGAAGCAGGGAACAAGGGAGCGCACCTCGCCGGCGGTCGCTCCATTGGCTGCAATATCGAGCTTCCGTTCGAGCAGGGGGCAAACCCCTATGTCGATACGCTTGTCCGCTTCCGCTATTTCTTCGTTCGCAAGACGATGTTCATCAAGTACTCGGTGGCGTTCATCATCTTCCCTGGCGGGTTCGGCACTCTCGACGAGCTGTTCGAGGCCATCACACTCATTCAGACGGGAAAGATCTACCAGTTCCCCGTAATACTTTTCGGACGACATTACTGGGCGGGTCTCCTGCGCTGGCTCCAGACCCGCGTGCTGGCCGAAAAGAAAATCTCGCCGGGTGACATCGACCTGATGATCCTCACCGATGACCCGGCCGAGGCCGCCCACGCGGTGATCAATGCCTACGGGGCTCAGGAGGAGACTTCGACCCTCAGAACGGCCGGTCCGGAGGCCGCCTCATAGGCATGGATTGCGGCGACCAAATGGCTGGTTAGGTTCAAATATCGAGCGCCCGTCCAAACGGAACGGGCGCTCGGACGTTTTACTCACCTCAGGCAGCATCCCAGATGATCGAAGAACTCAAAAAGACGCTTGGCGCTGAAGCCGAGAAGCTTCAGCACGAGCTGAACGTCATATTGCCGGCCGAGATTCGTAAGGCCGTCGAGCATGGCGATCTTCGCGAAAACAGCGAGTACAAGGCCGCACTCGAGCGCCAGCAGTTCGTGCAGGCCCGGCTGGGTCAGCTGCGCCAGCGACTGAGCAAGCTGTCTTCAATCGACATCGCGCAGATACCCACCGACAAGATCGGCCTGGGTTCCGAAGTGATTGTCGAGGACGAGAAAACGGGCACGAAGGAAACCTACAATCTCGTTTTTGGAGATTCAGTCGAGTTCGAGGAAGGGCACGTCAGCATGTCGTCGCCCATCGGGTTGGCACTCGTTGGACGATCAGTTGGCGAAACCACGATACTGAAGCTTCCAGCGACGATTCGCCGCCTGAAAATCGTCAAGATAAAAACGATTCACGAGACGTGATGCCAACGGCCTGATAATCGGCCGATCGCGGAGCGTCCGAACAGGCGTTCGACTTCGGCGGGATATTCGTCGATGCGCGACTGAGTTCTCTTGTCGCCCCATCGCAATGCTTCTCCCATCACCGTCGCGACCGATCGAGCCGCTGACAATCCGTGATCAGACAGCTCGAAGGCGATGTGAGTGCGCCGGACCATTACGTCGGCGAGCGTGACGGCCATCTCATCCAGCGCGGCGAGGGCAATGTCAGAGCCGGTGTAGGGCAGGCCCTGGACGATGGATCGCGCGAGCCGGGGATCAGCAGCCTCTATCGTTGCGCGGCGCTCGTTTCTGTCCCGTCCAGGAACCTCTTCATCCGCGGTGCGACAAGCCGGTGACTTCATTCCGAGCTCATCGAAGAGACAATCGACTGCTTCAGCGGCCATCGCGCGATATGTCGTGAGTTTTCCACCGCTTACCGCGATTCGGCCTTTTCCCGTGCGCTCGATGTGATGCTCACGCGAAATACTTGACGGGTTCGTACCAGCCTTTGCGGCGGCGAGAGGTCGAATCCCTGCCCACGCCGCAACCACATCGTCTCGTGTTAGACGGGCATCCGGGAAATACCCGTTGGCTGACGCGAGGAGATAGTCGATATCGGCTTCAGATGCGCGCACCTGGTCGGGGTTTTCGATCGTGAACGTGTCGGTTGTTCCGACAATGGCCTGATCGCCGCTGGGAATCACGAACATCACGCGACCGTCAACCGGAGAGATGAGCGTCACCGCGGATCGATTTGCAATGCGGTGACGAGGTACCGCGATGTGAGTGCCCTTGGTGCCGCGCGCCTGCCAGGGACCGGTCGCACTGATGACTGCGCGCGCGTAAACGTGCAGCTCGGCATCGGACAACTGGTCTCGCGCAATCGCTCCGGTACTCGCCGCCGGGCCCGTCAGTCCTGAAATTCGCGCGTAGTTGACGGCAACTGCTCCGTGCGAAACCGCGCTCTGCACGTTAGCGAGAGTGATTCTGCTGTCGTCGGTAGACGCGTCGTAATAGCTGACACCTCCAACGAGCGAGTCCTTCCGCAAATCCGGCTCGTTCGTCAGCACACCCTGCACGTCCAGTGAATCGTGACGCCGGAGTCTGCCGACGCCTGCGAGCATGTCGTACGCCGTCAGCCCTGCTCTCAGCTTCCACTTCGGCAGCCGGGCGCCCCGGTAGACCGGCCACGTGAACTCGAGTGGCTTGACGAGGTGAGGAGCGATCCTCAACAGGGTCTCCCGTTCCCGCACTGATTCACGCACGAGTCCGACCTGTCCACGCTCGAGGTAACGGATACCGCCGTGGATCAGGCGAGACGAGCGGCTCGACGTTCCGCTTCCCCAATCGCCCTTGTCCACGATGGCGACCTTGAGGCCCCGCATCGCCGCGTCACGGGCGATACCCGCACCGGTGATACCACCTCCGATCACGAGCACGTCGAACTTCGTTGATTCGAGAGCCGCGAAGGAGCGCTGCATCCTAGAAAGATACCCACGCGCCACCTAAGTTCCCCGTATGCCCACGTTTGGTAATGGTCGTCGCGTCGCCATCGTCGCCGGAGTGCGGACCCCGTTCACCAAAGCGGGCTCGGCATTCAAATCGATCTCAGCCATCGATCTCGGTAAACTCTGCGTCGCGGAGCTGATTCAGCGGACTAACCTGAGCGGCAGCGAAGTCCAGGCGCTCGTGTTTGGAACTGTTGTTCCATCGGTCGTCGCTCCGAACATCGCTCGCGAGATTGCGCTCATGCCGCTGCTGCCCAAAGGCGTCCAGGCATTCAGTGTGAGCCGCGCCTGCGCTTCAGCAAATCAGGCGATCACTGACGCTGCCGATCAGATCGCACTCGGTCACATCGACGTCGCGATCGCCGGCGGTGCCGAGTCACTATCCAACGTTCCGATTCTCCATTCAGCCGGAATGGCGGAAGCGCTCGTGCTCGCTTCCAAAGCCAAGACAATGGCAGGGCGGATAAAAGCTCTGTCGCGGGTTCGTCCGAAGGACCTCATTCCGATCACTCCCGCGATCGCGGAGCCATCCACTGGCGAATCCATGGGCCAGTCGGCCGAGAAGATGGCCAAGCTCAACGACATCTCTCGCGAGGACCAGGATCACTTCGCGCTGAGATCGCATCGCCTCGCATCGGCCGGAACAACTGACGGGCGTCTCACCGCGGAGATAATGCCGGTTTACGTGGCGCCGAAGTTCGAGAGTGTCGTCACGTCAGACAACGGCATTCGTTCGGATTCCAGTTACGAGGCACTCGCCGCGTTGAAGCCAGTTTTCGACCGACGTTACGGCAGCGTCACCGCCGGAAACGCATCTCCCCTTACCGACGGCGGAGCATGCGTCCTCCTCATGAGCGAGCAGAAAGCCAAGTCGCTCGGCTACGAGCCGCTGGGTTACATCAAGTCGTACGCATATGCAGCGCTCGATCCGGGTGAGCAGCTACTTCAGGCGCCTGTGCTGGCAGCTCCGGTTGCACTCGCTCGCGCGGGACTGACGCTAAGGGACATTGATCTCGTCGAAATGCATGAAGCCTTCGCTGCGCAGGTGCTGTCGAACCTTCGTGGATTCGAATCGCAGTACTGGGCCGAGCGCGCCGGCTTCTCGCAGCCCGTTGGCGAAGTCGATCTCTCCCGCCTTAATGTGATGGGTGGGTCGATCGCAATCGGACATCCATTCGGTGCAACTGGGTCGCGAATCACCGTGACACTTCTGAACGAGCTCGCGCGTCGGGACGGACAGTTTGGATTGATGACTGTATGCGCGGCAGGCGGAATGGGCTTTGCCATGGTCGTGGAGCGTGACGCATGAGCACTCCGTACGCGCTCTCAACGGAGATCAACAACGGCGTCGCCGTGATCACGCTCGATTTGCCCGACTCGCCCGTCAACAAATTCAACCGCGCACTCAAGGACGAATTCGTAGCGCTGTTCGATCGTCTCGAGCGCGATCTGAACGTGAAGTCGGCCGTTCTGCTAAGCGGGAAGAAAGACAGCTGGATAGCAGGCGCCGACATAGATGAATTCCTCGAGCTGAAGTCAGCGGCTGAAGCGGAGCGCCTGAGCCACGACGGACAGCTTCTGCTGGATTCGATTCACGAGATGCGGACACCTCTCATCTGCGCCATACACGGCGCGTGCATGGGGGGAGCGTTGGAGCTTGCGCTCGCGGCGCATTATCGAATCGCGACCGATCATCCAAAAACTGTTCTTGCGCTTCCTGAAGTTCAGATCGGACTGATACCAGGTGCCGGCGGAACGCAGCGCCTTCCGAGGCTCATTGGAGTCCGCGCCGCGCTCGACATCATCCTGACGGGCAAGAACGTCCGCGCAAAGAAAGCGTTGCAGATCGGACTTATCGACGAGCTGGTCCACCCGTCGATTCTCCGCAAAGTTGCGATTCAACGTGCGCAGGAGATCGCCGAAGGAACCCGTCGTCACGAGAAGCACAGCGGCGGAATGACCGGGTTCCTCCTCGACGAGAACCCGGCAGGCCGTCGCATTGTTCTCAAGAAAGCACGTGAAGAGATGCTCAAGAAAACCGGCGGTCATTATCCGGCGCCTCTCGCCGCGATCGAAGCAGTAGCAGCCGGCCTTAATGGTGGACCAAGCAAGGGTTATCGCGAAGAAGCGCGGCTATTCGGCGAGATGGCGATGACCGAAGTATCGAAGCAGCTGATCTTCATCTTCTTTGCGACAACTGCGCTCAAAAAAGACGCTGGAGTTGACGGAGTTGACGCCGCGTCTGTGATGCCAGTCAACAAGGTTGGAATTCTTGGGTCGGGTTTCATGGGGGCCGGCATTGCTTCGATCGCGATTCAGCAGGGAACGATCGTCAGGATGAAGGATGCCGATCACGGTCGCGTTGCCAAGGGATTCGGAGCTGTGCGCGATATCCTGAAAGAGCGGCTGATCAAGAAGCAGATCACGCGACAGCAGCTGTCGGACACCATGACGCTGCTCGGCGGGACTGTCGACTACTCCGGCTTCGAGAATGTCGATCTCGTTATCGAGGCGGTTTTCGAGGACATCGACGTCAAGCACCAGGTGCTTCAGGAGACTGAACAGGTAATTCGCCCGTCTGCGATTTACGCGTCTAACACGAGCACGATTCCCATTACGCGAATTGCCGAGGCCGCTCGCGAACCAGATCGTGTGCTCGGCATGCACTTCTTCTCTCCAGTTCAAAAAATGCCGCTGCTCGAGGTGATAACGGCCGAGCAGACGCATCCTTCTGTCACCGCGAGCGTTGTCGCGTACGGCAAGAAACTCGGAAAGACAGTGATTGTGGTGAGAGACGGTCCCGGCTTCTACGTGAATCGCATTCTTACGCCTTACATCAACGAAGCGGGACGCCTGCTCGACCAGGGTGTCGCGATCGATGCAATCGACAAGGCATTGACAGATTTCGGATTTCCTGTTGGGCCGGTTACCCTCGTCGATGAAGTCGGACTGGATGTCGGATCGAAGGCCGGCAAGATCATGCACGAGGCATTTGGTGAGCGTTTCGCTCCGCCGGCCTCGATGCAGGCCGTCGTTGCCGCTGGGAGATATGGCCGCAAGGTGAAGAAGGGTTTTTATCTCTACGACGAGGAAGGGAAAAAGGGCGACGTCGATCAGAGTGTGTATGCGCTGCTTGCACCGGGTGCTCGCGAGACGACAGCGACGAGCGGAACCCAGCTTCAGTCGCGCACTGAAATGCCGGCGACAGAAATTCAGAATCGCACGATTCTGCCCATGCTAAACGAGGCGGCGCGCTGTCTGGCGGAGACGGTCATTCGCTCGGCGAGAGATGGAGATATTGGCGCAGTGTTTGGTTTCGGATTCCCGCCATTCAGAGGTGGCCCGTTCAGGTACATGGATACGATCGGCGTGGCGGATATCGTGAGGCAGCTCGAGGATCTTAACGACCGATTCCCCGGACGGTTCGAGCCGGCGGAGCTGCTGGTTTCGATGGCGCGTCGCGGCGAACGATTCTACCCGCAATCGTGACAGGCAGAAGCTTGAAAGGCGCAGTGGTCGCAGCGTGTTTTTTGTTCGCAGGAAGCGCGGTTGGGCAGCAAGGCCCGCGCACCAGGGCTGAAAGGACGAATTACCTCGAGACGTCGCACTACTCTGACGTCATGGCGTTTCTGGATTCGCTTCGCGGACGGCCGGAGCTTTTCTTCGGCTCGATCGGAAAGACTAACGAAGGCCGCGAAATTCCGTATGTGATTGCTTCGAGACCGCGTGTTACCACGCCACACGAAGCACGCAAGCTCAATCGACCAATCGTTTACGTGCAGGGCAACATCCACGCGGGCGAAGTCGAAGGGAAAGAGGCCCTGCTCGCGCTGTTGCGCGACCTGACGGGCTCGAAGCGCCGCAATGTGCTCGACTCGATCATTCTGATTGCCGTTCCTGATTACAACGCCGATGGCAACGAGAAATTCGCTTCGCAGGAAAGGAATCGCGGTTCGCAGAATGGCCCGGAGATGGTCGGAGTTCGCGCGAACGCTCAAGGCTTTGACCTGAATCGCGACTACATCAAGGCAGAGGCCCCCGAGACCCGCGCTTCGCTGGCGATGTTCAACAAATGGGATCCGGAAGTCTTCGTCGATCTTCACACCACCGATGGCAGCTACCACGGATACGCGCTGACGTACGCTGCGCCGCTGAATCCTGCCGCCCCCCTGGGCGTGTGGGCCAGAGACTCGATGCTGACAGTGCTCAGGCAGAGGATGCAGTCGCGACACGGTTACGCGGCGTTCGACTACGGCGATTTCTTTTCCCAGGACACTCTTTCGAAAGGGTGGTACACCTTCGATGCGCGCCCCCGCTTCGGAACGAATTACTACGGACTGCGCGGCAGGGTCGCGATTTTGAGCGAAGCCTATTCGCACGATCCGTTCGAGAAACGAGTCGCGGCTACATATGCATTCGTGAAGGAGATCCTTTCGCTCGCGGCGGAGAAGAGGGCGCAGCTACCGCGCACCCGATTCCCGCACTCGTATCCGCTTCGGACAGAGATGATTCCTGCACCCGATTCGCAGAATGTCGTGGCCGAGGTAATGGAGCGCGTCGGGAGCGACATTCGCACTCAGGCCGGAGTTCCCAAAGGGCTGAAGCGCACCGGCAAGTTTGTCACCGTGAAAATGCCGGTGTACGATCGCTTCAAGGCGACGCTCTGGACCGATATGCCGGTCAGATACTTCATCCCTGCACGTGATACCGCCGTTGTCCGTCTTCTTCGGCTGCACGGAGTCAACGTCGCGATGGGGCCGCTCAGCCTCGCGAGAAAGCGCATGCGTCTTCAGCAGTTCTCAATCGACTCCGTTGTCACGGCGCCGCGCGCGTTTCAAGGGCACAAGGAAACGCGCCTCGAGGGCCGTTGGCGGGACTACTCAGGACCGCTTCCCGGTTCCTACTACGTTGTTGACGTGACCCTGCTTCCTCGCGGGCCGCTCTCTGTCTATCTGCTCGAGCCGCAAAGTGAAGACGGGCTCGTCGACTGGAACTATCTCGATAACGAGCTCCGACCTTCGGGAACCTATCCGATACTGCGCGCCCTCCCGCCTCTCCATAACTAGCAAATGCTTCGCAACGCGCTCCTGTACCTCTCGTCGCAGCCCCGGGTTTTCAAGTTCGTTCGACGCAATGCCATGGCGAAGAGCTTCGCCAGCAGATTCGTGGCGGGGGAGACACTCGAAACTGCGCTCGCCGCGGTGAAGCAGCTCAATGCCAAAGGCATTACCGCCACCCTCGACCTGCTCGGTGAGAGCGTCAGCAACGAGAGCGAAGCGCGCGATGGAGCGCGGCAGTACATCCGGATGCTCGACGAGATTCGCAGACAGAAGCTCGACGCGAATGCGTCAGTGAAGCTCACGGCAATGGGGCTCGACATCTCCGAGGATCTCTGCGTGTCCAACATGCAGAACATTCTCGACAAGGCACGCGAGTACGAGAGCTTCGTTCGTCTCGACATGGAAGGGAGCGACTACACAGAGAAGACGCTCGATCTTTTCTACGAGCGGCTCTTTCCCTCGTATCGAGGCAACGTCGGCATCGTGTTGCAAAGCTACCTGTACCGGTCGGCATCTGACGTCGACACAGCGAATAAGGCGGGCGCGCGGGTCAGACTTTGCAAGGGAGCGTACAAAGAGCCCGCGACTGTCGCATATCCTGACAAGAAGGACGTCGACGAATCGTACGTGCGCTGCATGAAGCTGCTGCTTACCGACGGTCACTACCCCGGTATTGCGACGCACGACGAGGCGATAGTCACGCAGACAAAGCGCTTCGCCCGCGAGAACGACATCTCAAATGATCGCTTCGAGTTCCAGATGCTGTACGGCGTGCGCCGCGATCTTCAGGAGAAGCTCGTGAAGGAGGGCTACCGGATGCGCGTGTATGTGCCCTATGGAACACAATGGTATCCGTACCTCATGCGCCGACTGGCAGAACGTCCGGCGAACGTCGCCTTCATCACGGGGAACGTGATCAAGGAAATGGTCGGCCGGAGAAACAGCCAGCGATGAGCCAGTTTCTTCCCGCGGATCATTCCAGGGGCGACGCAAATACAGTCGGCGGCTACACGGCGGTCCACGCGCGACCGCCGGCGTTCGAGGGCAGAGACGGAACTTCGTACAGCGTGGAGATAATGACCGATGCCACGGGTGATCCGTCGCGGCCGTATGCCGGATACCTGTTGTTCGTGCGCTGGGGAATTGGCGACCCCGTCGCGACCGGTCACGTGGAAACCCACTTCCTCGTCTACGGCATGAGCGAAGCGGAAGCGCGCGAGAAGATGGGTGCGAT
>DATLDF010000070.1:0-17171 GCA_035525975.1 Gemmatimonadaceae bacterium | reverse complement strand
CATGAACCAGAAAGAGTACTGGCCTGCCTTGTCCTTACCCTTCGTCATGCCTTCGTAGATCGCTACACCAGCCGCGAACACGACAACTTCGACCGCGATACTCGCGGTTGGATGATTCCAAAGCCCGAGCCCGAACTTCGGCCCGCCGGGAAAGAGGGGCATGTCGGCCCGGTGAGTTACCCAGTCAAGAATCCAGTGACTCACCACGAGTCCGCCGAGGAGGGCGCCGCCGCGGCCATCGCCGGTGTAGAGCCGATACACCGCGCCGAAGATCGCGCCCCACACGATCAGCATCAGCAAGCTGTGCGACCACGGATAACTCACGAACTCGAGAGGCGTGAGTTTCGTGTCACCGGGTGCGATTCGAACGGTCTCGATTCCTGCCGCGACAAGAAACGGCCATAGGGTGTCGGCAAATGCCGCCGCAAGGAACAGAACGGGCAGCGACACCTTTGGCGCTACCCGTTTGCCAGCCATCGCGACCCCGAAATGTCCGATGAACATTCACAGCTCCTTGTTGACTGCCCGAAAATTCCGAGAGGCGCTCTCTCTACAGCGTCAACGCCCTCGTCTCGATCTGACCCTTTACAACTTCAATAAAATCGGTGACAGTCATGACATCCTGCTTCTTGCCTGCCCCCCGAATTCTCAACGCAATTGAATCGCTCTCGGCTTCGCGCTTTCCGACGATCGCCATGTACGGAATCTTGAGCGTCTCCGCTTCGCGAATTCGGTAATTCAAAGTTTCCGACCGATCGTCGAGATGCGCGCGTGCACCGGCGGCCTTCAACCGATCGACCACCGATTTCGCCGCTTCGGTGAAATCTGTCGCGATCGGAATCACGCGAACCTGCTCCGGCGCGAGCCAGACAGGGAAAGCACCGGCGTAGTGTTCGATCAAGCCGCCAACGAATCTCTCCATCGATCCGACGAGCACGCGATGCAGCATCACCGGCCGATGCGGAGCGTTGTCCGCACCTGTGTACTCGATGTCGAAACGCTCGGGCAGATTGAAGTCGAGCTGCACTGTTGGTCCCTGCCACTTCCTGCCAATCGCGTCGATCAGCTTGAAGTCGAGCTTGGGTCCGTAAAAAGCGCCGCCACCTTCGTCGATGGTGAACTCCTGGCCCCGCTTCCGCATCACTTCAGACAACAGATCCTGCGCCTCATTCCACTGCTCCGCCGAGCCAAGTGCCTTCTCAGGCATTGTCGAGAGCTCGATGGTATACGGATAGCCGAACGTCTTGAGCATCTCGTCGACAAGATCGAGAAGACGCTCTATTTCCGACGGAACCTGCTCGGGCGTACAGAACACGTGCGCATCGTCCTGAGTGAATCCGCGAACGCGCAACATTCCATGCAGCACTCCGCTACGCTCATACCGGTACACAGTCCCGAACTCGGCGTACCTGATCGGAAGGTCGCGATACGACCGGCTGTGCCCCTGGAAGATGCAGATGTGTCCCGGGCAGTTCATCGGCTTCGGACGATACGACGCGCCTTCGACGTCCATCGCGCCGAACATGTTGTCCTTGAAGTTCTCGAGATGCCCGGAAACCTGGAACAACTTCTCGCTGACGATGTGCGGAGTGTAGACGAGCTCGTAACCGTGACGAAGAATCAGGGCGCGCTCGTAGTTCTCGATCTCGTTGCGAATGATCGCGCCACGCGGATGCCAGAGAATAAGTCCCGGGCCGACGCGTTGATCGGTGGAATACAAGTCGAGCTGATGACCGAGCAATCGATGATCGCGACGCTTGGCTTCTTCAAGCCGGTGAAGATGTTCTTCGAGATCTTCCTTATTGAAAAACGCCGTAGCGTAGATGCGCTGCAGCATCTGTCGCTTCTCGTCACCGCGCCAATACGCGCCTGCGGTGTGAAGCAGCTTGAAATGCCTCAAGTATGAAGTATCTGGAACGTGGGGTCCGCGGCACAGGTCGATGAACGGCCCGTCCGTGTAGGTCGAGATGATCTCCTCTTCGCTGAATTCCGAGAGACGCTCGAGCTTGAGCGGATCGTCGGCGAACTTGTCGCGCGCCTCCGCCTGGCTCACCTCCGCCCGCTGAAACGGGAACTTCTCCGCGATGACCTTCCGCATCTCGGACTCGAACTTTTCCAGGTCCCCGGGCGTGAACGGCTCTTCCACTTCGAAGTCGTAGTAAAAGCCCTCGTCAATCGCCGGTCCGAAGCCGATTTTGGCGTCGGGACGCAGCCGGCGGACGGCAGTGGCCAAAATGTGAGCCCCGGAGTGACGCAGTACGTCCAGTGCAGCCGGGTCGCGGGAGGTCAGAACCTTGAACGAGCCACCAGTCCTGAGGGGCGTGACGAGGTCCTGCACCTCGCCGTCGACTTCGACTGCAAGGGCGTCCCGAAGAAGCCGCTGGCCGATGGAACCGACCACATCGCGCGGCAAAGTTCCCTCCTCGACCTGGCGAGTGGCACCGTCGGGGAGGGTTAGGGTCAACATTTCTGACATCAAATATTCCGTGCCGCAGATGGCCTTTAACTTGCTCGTGCGTAAGCTATCGTTTGAGGATATCCTTCGCCACTTCGCCACAGGTTTGCATACATGTCACCATTCAGATATCGCGAGGAAGAATCCAGTGCCACGAGCGCGCTATACGTTGCGCTTGGAGCGTTGGCAGGATTCGCCGCTGGAGTTGTGGTCTCACAGCAGTACGGCGGAATCTCCGGACTGACCGCCAAGATTCGCGACCGCTTCGGAAGGGCCGCCGACGGCGAGCATGACAATCTCCAGCTCGACGCCCACGCGCACGATCACGATTACGACGACGATGACGACGAATTCGAGGAGGATGAGACCGACGAAGGTCCTCTCGATGCGACGGAGGAGCTAGAGGAGCGCGTTCTGGAGGCCTTCCGCAACGATCCAATCCTCAGCGAGCGCGCGATCGACATCGGCGCTATCGACGAAGGAATCGTCGAGCTGACCGGCTGGGTTAACGCCGAAGATGAATCTCAGCAGGCCGTCGTCGTGGCTCGTGGCGTCATCGGCGTGGACACTGTAGTGAACCGTCTCGCCGTACGCGACGACGAAGACCTGATGGAAGAGCTGGCCGACCGTTACGAAGATGGGGATCCGTCGCTGACTGAAGGCCAGTGGGAAGGTCGCAGCGTAGGAACGGGCCGCTCTCATCAGGGCAGCTCGGCTGATGTGGACCGTCATTCTGATCCGCATCCGGGGCTCGAGGAAGCCATCCTCGACGATGTTTCGATTGACCTGGATGATGCCGAAGACGATCTGAAGGCAGAGCGTCGGCAGCGAGCCAAGAAGGGTCAGAAGGCCGGGCGCGCCGACGGTTCGCCAATCGCACCAAGTGGAGTGCCGAAGGCTGATCACGTCGCTAATCCGCTGGACCTGAACTAAACGCGGAACGGCGGAACGGCCGAACGGCGGCGGAACGGCGGAACGGCGGCGGAACGGCGGAACGGCGGCGGAACCGCTGAGGCACTGAGAACGGCGGAGACCGCTGAGGAAAAAAAATTATGGGAACGGCGGAACTGCGGGGATGTCGCGGTCCGCCGGTTTTTTTTCGGGGTCTTGATGGTTCCAGACCAGGCGTCGCACTCCGCTCATCAAGGGGTAAGCGTGGAAGTTCATCAGAAGACCCACGCTGATTCCGGAAAACTTCAGGTACGTCAGCACCTGGGCGTCGAATTCCGGTATGAGCTTCTTCACTGTCTTGAGCTCGATAATCAGCCGATCATCCACGATCAGGTCTGGGACGTAGGCCAGGTCCACCACCACCCCTTCGTCAATCGCAGGCAGAGTCTTCTGCCGAACGACGCTGAATCCATTTCTTACTAGCTCGTTGTAGTAGTAGGTCTCATAGGCGTTCTCGAGAAGGCCAGCTCCCAGGCGCTTGTGAATCCTGATGCCGCAGCCGAGCACCCTGTGGGTGAACTCGTCATTGACGATTTCGGCCGGATTTCGCTTTGCTCGCTCTTTCATAATGGCAATCAACTCTCACCGTAAAATCAGACTATCACCAAAGCATTTCCCGCAGTTCCGTTTCCCCCCTTTTTTGGTTTTCTCAGCGATCTCCGCAGTTCTCACAGCCTCAGCGGTTCCGCCGATTTTCCCGCAGTCCTCGCACCGGTCTTACACGAGGAAAATGCGCCGGTTAACTTGCGCGAAGAGATGACGCAGATACCCGCACAGACCGAGCTCCCACCGCAGTATGATCCGGCATCCACCGAAGCCGCCCTATATAAGGAATGGCTGGATGCCGGCCTTTTTACTGCCGATCCCGCGAAATCGCGACGAGCCGGAGGCGATAAGGACACCTTCGTGATCGTGATGCCGCCGCCCAACGTGACGGCGGTTCTGCACATGGGGCATGGCCTCAACAACACCGTTCAGGACGTCGTAACTCGCTGGCGCCGCATGTGTGGCGACGAGGCGCTCTGGGTGCCCGGCACAGATCACGCGGGCATTGCAACACAAAACGTCGTTGAAAAGCAGCTCGCTGGCGAAGGCAAGACGCGCTTCGATCTCGGACGCGATGCGTTCGTCGCGCGCACGACCGAATTCGTCACCGAGACTGGCGGGACAATCCTCGAGCAGCTCAAGGCGATCGGATCGTCGTGCGACTGGACCCGCACGGCCTACACCCTGTCACCCGAGCTGTCGAAAGCAGTTCGCGAGGCATTCGTCCAGCTCCACGAGCGCGGTCTTATCTACCGGGGACATCGCGTCATTCACTGGTGCTCGCGTTGCCTCACGTCTCTGAGTGACGAGGAGGCAGAGCACAGCGATGAGACGGGCGCGCTCTATCATGTGAGTTATCCGCTCACAGACGGAACCGGCAGCATCACAATAGCGACGACGCGACCGGAGACGATGCTCGCCGACGTTGCAGTCGCTGTGCATCCTGACGACGAGCGCTACAAGCACCTCATCGGCAAGACACTCACCCTGCCGATTGCCAACGCAGAGATCCCCATCATCGCCGACGCTGAAGGTGTGGATCCCACCTTTGGAACCGGTGCGGTGAAGATTACGCCGGCGCACGACGCGAACGACTTCGAGATGGGAACGCGGCACAAGCTGCCGATGCCGGTAATTCTGTCGCCTGAAGGCAACATGGCGAACGGAGCCGACGCGGGCTCACGCGTTCCAGCAGAGCTCCTTGGCATCGATCGTTTCGAGGCACGCGAGCGTGTGGTGCAGATGCTCAAGCATCTGAATGCATTGGTGAAGATCGACGCCCACACCCATGCAGTCCGTCATTGCTATCGCTGCGACACGGTCGTCGAGCCACGACTGTCAGATCAGTGGTTCGTGAAGATGAAGCCGCTGGCCGAGCCGGCGCTTCAGGCCGTGCGTGATCGAAAGATCAGGATTCTTCCGGAGCGTTGGGAGGCCGTCTACATCAACTGGCTCGAGGGCATTCGCGACTGGAACATCTCGCGCCAGCTCTGGTGGGGACACCGCATACCTGTGTGGTATTGCGACGGGTGCGGAGAAGTCACCGTCAGTCGCGATGACATCGCTAAGTGCCCAAAGTGCGGCGGGCCTGCGCGCCAGGACGAAGACGTTCTCGACACGTGGTTCTCGTCGTGGCTATGGCCGTTCTCTACCCTTGGATGGCCTGACAGAAATTCGATTGATCTCAAGGCGTTTTATCCAACCGATGATCTCGTTACCGCACCAGAGATTCTTTTCTTCTGGGTTGCACGAATGATCATGGGCGGATTCGCGTTCATGGGAGAAGCGCCGTTCCATACTGTATATCTGCACGGCACGGTGCGCGACATGAAGCACGTGAAAATGTCGAAGTCACTAGGCAACGGCATCGATCCGCTGGACGTGATTGCCCTGTACGGCACCGATGCGCTGCGCTACACAGTGATCGCAGGACTCGGCTTGGGAGCCGACGTCATGCTCGATCCGAATGATCTCGAGAAATCGTTTTCTCCGGGACGCAACTTCCTCACGAAGCTCTGGAACATCGGCCGATTCCTGCTGACGAACGTCGGCGGGGAAACTGTTCAGCCCGTCGAGACAATTTCGCCCGACAAGCTGAGACGCGCGGACAGGTGGATTCTGAACCGGCTGAATGAGGCGATCGCTGAATGCGATGCTGCCCTCGGACCGGCGCGTCCGCGGGGTGGGGTGTGGACAGAGTCGGAGCTGTACCGCGGCCTGCGTTTGAGCGAGTACACCGAGACGGCCCGTCGCTTCGTCTGGAATGAGCTGGCAGACTGGTACCTCGAGAGCACGAAGTCTCGCATCGCCGCTGGCGGCGACGACAGTGCAGTCGCGCGGGCGGTTCTCGCGCATTGCTTCGACGGCGCGCTGCGCCTTCTTCAGCCGATTGTTCCGTTCATTACCGAAACCCTGTGGCGCCGTTTACCCATCGCGACAGAGGGTCGTGGCAATTTTATCGCCGTCGCTCCATGGCCGACGAGAAATTCGAACTTCACCGCTGAGCCGGAATTCGATCTGGCGCGTGAGGCGATCAACTCGATCCGCCAGCTTCGCGCAGATTATTCCCTTCCGCCGGGCGACCGCATCCACGCGCACCTCGACACGTCGTCATCCACAAACGCAAACGGTGACACCTCCGTGTTCGCAGACGAAGGCGATTTCATCACCCGCCTGACGCGATGCGATATCGATTCAGCAAGCGGCAGCGCCGGTGAAGCGGGCGCGACAATACTTCTTTCCACAGGTTCCAGGATCATCGTCCCGCTCGCCGGTGTGATCGACCTCGACAAGGAATGCCGTAAAACGAAGGGCGAGCTCGAGAAGCTCGAGACTCAACTGTCAGCACTGGAAGGAAGACTGTCGAATCCTGGATTCACCGATCGCGCTCCGGCTAATGTGGTCGCTGCGGAGCGCCAGAAACTCACCGAATGGACAGCCCGTCGCGAGCAGCTGACACAGAAAGTCGTGTCGCTTTGCGGATCATGAGGAAAGTCGGAGCCGCTGGTCTGGTGTTCGCATTTTCGGCATGCGCCTCACCAGGGACGCCTCCTGGCGGACCAGTGGATACGCAGGCTCCGCAGATCGTGCGGATCGTCCCGGACAGCGCCAGGACGGGTGTACGACCGCGTGAAGTGATTTTTCAGTTCGATGAAGTTGTGAACGAGCGGCCGTCTGGCGCTCCATCATTGAACGGGTTGTTCCTGATTTCGCCGCGTAATGGCGAGGCGCAGGCCGAGTGGCATCGGAGCGAAGTAGCTGTTCGCCCGTCGCGAGGGTTCAAGGCGAATACCACCTACACGATCAACATGCTTCCGGGCATGACGGATTTGCGTGGTAATACCCGGAACACTGGCGCGACGACAGTTTTTTCGACTGGGTCGACGATCGCCTCCAGTCGACTTACCGGAACGCTTTTTAACTGGGCAGAGGGTCGTACTATCCCGCGCGGATTAATAGAAGCCCGTCCCGTGAGCGATACTACAACAGTTTACGTGACGGTGACCGACTCTGCCGGCGACTTCACCCTCCGCAATATTCCCAACGAGAGATATCGGGTTCGCGGATTTCAGGACGATAATAACAACCGCGGCATCGATCCTCGGGAGCCATACGACACCGTCATCGCGACTGTCGCCGACTCCGCCCGGGTCGAGCTGCTCGCATTCGCGCATGACTCGGCCGGAACGAGACTGTCCTCTGTTGTCGTAAAGGATTCCGTGACTCTCGAGCTACTGTTCGACAATGCGTTGTCAGTTACCGCTCTTCCAACGCCCGCTTCGATTCGGATTCGCAATAGCGCTGATTCAACTGATACAAACCCGGTTTTGTCGGTGACGGCGCCACCAGTCGATTCGGTCCAAAACCTGCCCGTCAGCGCGATGGTACTACCAGCGGCAGCAGCAAAGCTCCCACCTGGCGCAGCAGCAGCGGTGGCGGCGGCAACGGCGGGCGTCCGCAAACCATCCCGCCCCGTCCCGCTGCGAAATCTCGTGGTCAAACTGGCGCGACCGCTGCGCCCCAGAATCACTTATCGCGTTCGAGCTTCCGACATACAAAATCTCATCGGCGTTGCGAAGACGAGCGAGAAGGACGTTGCCCTTCCCGCTCAAGTCGCTCCGCCTGCAGCAAGCCCGGTTCCTGGCGCTGTGCCGCCGCCAGCACCGCCGGTACAAATCAAGAAATGACCGACGCGCGGCGAGCGATGCCTGGCGTCGGCAGCCTTCTCGAAACTGCTGAAACAAAAGCGCTGCTCGAAGCGAATCCCCGCTCAGTTGTCGTGAACGCCGTGAGGCAGGCAATCGACGAGGCTCGTCGCGACGGTTCGTCCCAAGCAATCACCGACTGGGCCGAGAGAATTGAATCCCACATCCGCGCGGCAACTACCCGCTCGCTCCGCCCGGTCTTCAACGCCACCGGTGTGGTTCTCCACACCAACCTCGGCCGCGCGCCTCTCGCTCAATCAGCGATCGATGCGGTCGCGGACGTGGCGAAAGGTTTCAGCAACCTCGAGTACGATCTGGCAACTGGCAAGCGCGGATCGCGCTACGTGCACTGTGTCGATCTGCTCCGGGAGCTTACCGGAGCCGAGGACGCGATCGTAGTCAACAACTGCGCATCAGCGCTTGTCCTGACACTGAGCGCTCTCGCGCGGGGCCGTGAGGTAATCGTGTCGCGAGGCGAGCTTGTCGAGATCGGTGGAAGCTTTCGAGTTCCCGACATAATGCAGCGAAGTGGCGCGACACTCATTGAGGTTGGCACCACTAACCGCACACACCTCGACGACTACCGCCGCGCTATCAGCTCGCGAACCGGGGCAATCGCAAAGATTCACCGCAGCAATTTTGCCTTGACAGGATTCACAGCGGACGTGGAGGTCAACGCCCTTGCGCCAATCGCATCGGAGCACGGAATCCCGATCGTCCACGACCTTGGCAGCGGACTTCTGATCGACCTGAGTGACTTCGGCCTTTCGGGAGAGCCGACCGCCCGCGATGCGCTCGATGCGGGCGCGTCTGTCGTTATGATGAGTGGTGACAAGCTGCTTGGTGGCCCGCAGGCGGGAATTATCGTTGGAAAGAAGAACATGATCGATCTTCTGCGACGCGATCCATTCGCGAGGGTCCTGCGGGTGGACAAGATGACGCTCGCGGCTCTTACGGCGACACTGGAGCTCTACAGAGACCGCGACGTGGCGCTCAAGGAGATTCCCGCGCTGGCAATGCTTACTGCACCGGCCGACGCGATCAGGTCCCGCTGCGAGCGCTTGTCTGATGAGCTCCGCAAAACAGGAATTGAATCATCCGTCATCGAGAGTGAAGCGAGTGTCGGCGCGGGAGCATTTCCGGCGAAGCCGATTCCCTCCTTTGCCGTGCGTCTCAACGGCAACGCAAACGAAACCGAAGCCAGACTCCGCGCGGGAGATCCACCCATCATCGGGAGAATTTTCGAAGGCGCTTTTATTCTCGAACTCCGCAGTTTCCCGGCTCGCGACGATGTATCACTTGTAAACGCGATCGTGAAGGTACTCGGTTGAACCGACTGCCCACTGCGGTGTTTCTCGACCGCGACGGGACAATCATCCACGACGCTCACTACCTGTCGCGTCCGGACAAAGTCCATCTCATCGCCGGAGCCGCCGAGGCGATAGCGAGAATAAATACGGCGATGATTCCGGTGATCGTGATAACGAATCAGTCGGGCATCGGCCGGGGATACTTCACGCTCGAGGATTATTCCGCCGTCGCATCGCGCCTCGATTCGCTCCTCGCAGACTTCGGGGCGCACATCGATGCAACGTATTTCTGCCCACACGCTCCCGAGGACAAGTGTGAGTGCCGAAAGCCGGGCGATCTACTCTTTCGGCGTGCTCAAGCGGAAATTCCCTCAGTCGATCTGGCTCAGTCGCTCTACATCGGCGACCGGATGCGGGACATCGAGGCAGGACTTTCCTTCGGTGGCGACGCAGTGCTTGTTCCGCACGCCGACACGCCAACGGCGGAAACCGTCGAGGCCTCAGAAGTGGCGCGAATTGCGCCGTCGCTCGGAACTGCACTCGACTGGTTTCTCTGCACCAACTGACAGTCGTGCGGTGCGCGTTCTGTCAAGACCAATCGAGGTGTCGCGACCCTCTTACTGACACTCCCCGCCGACGGTAGAATCGCCGGATGGTCAGCATTGCAGTACTCGCGTCGGGCTCAGGCACAAATCTCCAGGCAATAATCGACTTCAACGCGAAGCTCGGCGCTTCGGCAAGCGGGGTTGTTTCGCTCGTCGCATCGAACCGTGCATCGGCCGGCGCGCTCGACAAGGCGCGGGCTGCAGGAATCCGCGCTGAAGTGTTCGACCATTCCGATGACGGGACTGCACTTCTCGGATTGCTGCAACGACACTCAATCGACCTGGTCGTGCTGGCGGGCTACCTGAAGCATCTGCCGCCGAAAGTCGTCACCGCATATCGCGCGCGTATCATCAATATCCATCCAGGCCTTTTGCCTGAGTTCGGTGGCGCGGGGATGTACGGCTCCAGGGTTCACGCTGCCGTTATCGCCGCCGGCTCGCGGGCAACCGGCGTGACAGTCCATTTTGTTGACGAGGAGTTCGATCACGGGCCGACAATCGGCCAGTGGAGAATTCCCGTTCGCGACGACGACACAGCAGAGTCCCTCGCTGCCCGCGTGCTCGAGGTCGAGCACAGGGTCTATCCGGCCATCATCGAGATGGTCGCTTCGCTCAACGACAAGAAATTTTTCGCAGATTACTGACATGCCTCTCGCATTGCTTTCTGTTTCGGACAAAACAGGGCTTCTCGATTTCGCTGAAGGCCTTTCAAAACTTGGATGGGAGCTCGTCTCCACCGGAGGAACCGCCAAGGCGCTTCGCGCAGGCGGTCTCCAGGTAAAAGACGTCAGTGACCTCACAGGTTTCCCGGAAATGCTCGACGGCCGGGTGAAGACCCTGCATCCGAAGATTCACGGCGGCCTGCTCGCGCGGCGCGACGACATCGAGCACGTGAAGGTTGCAAGCGAGCACGGAATTCAGATGATCGACCTTGTCGTCGTGAACCTGTACCCGTTTCAGGCAACTGCCGCGCGCCAGGGTGTGACCCCCGGCGAAGTAATCGAGAATATCGACATCGGCGGCCCTTCGATGCTTCGATCCGCTGCGAAGAACTTTCAGTCGGTAACGGTCATCGTCGATCCGGCCGACTACGCGCGCGTGCTGGCGACGCTCGAAGCGAACGATGACGACCTCGAGCTGAGGCGTCTTCTGGCCGAGAAGGTATTTGCGCACACAGCGGCGTATGATGCGGCGATCTCGCACTGGTTTGCGTGCGAGCGCTCGGAGGAGTTTCCGGACAAGGAAGTTATCTCACTCGATCGTGCGCAGACACTTCGATACGGAGAAAATCCCGGGCAGCGGGCCGCTTTTTATGTCGAGCGCGCGCGCAAGGGACTTGCTGGACTCACGCAGAAAGGCGGAAAAGAGCTTTCGTTCAACAACCTTCTCGATCTCGAAGGTGCCCTGCTCGCGACCGATCCGTTCGGGACTGAGACCTGCTGCGCGATTGTAAAGCACACGACTCCCTGCGGACTCGCGACCGGCACGAGTGCCATAGACGCATATCGCAAAGCGCTGGCGTGCGATCCAGTCTCCGCCTTTGGATCCGTCATCTCGTTTACGGTGCCGGTAGATGCCGAGACGGCGGAAGCCGTGTCGAGTCTCTTCGTCGAGTGCATCGTCGCTCCTTCATTTACTGACGAAGCCCTCGAGATACTTGGCCGCAAGAAAAATCTTCGGGTTCTCCAGGGGCACGCCGAGTGGGGCGATCACGCGCTCGATTTCAAGAGGGTGCGTGGCGGTTTTCTCGTGCAGGAGCGCGCAAAGCCAATTTCGGAGCTCGAGGGGTGGACTGTAGTGACAAAACGCCAGCCGACTGACGATGAGAGAGTGAACATGGCGTTCGCCTGGCGTGCTGTCGGCAGCGTGAAGTCGAACGCGATCCTGCTAGCGCGGGACGGTGCGACGATAGGAATCGGTGCGGGCCAGATGTCGCGCGTCGATGCGGCGTTCCTTTCTGTCCATAAGGCTCGTCTTGCTGGCCACAGCACTGAGGGCGCCGTGCTCGGCTCGGACGCGTTCTTCCCGTTTCGCGACGGAGTCGAACAGGCGGCTGAGGCGGGAATTCGAGCGATCATACAGCCGGGTGGATCGGTTCGCGATGACGAAGTCATCGCCGCTGCGGACGAGTTCGACATCGCCATGGTATTCACAGGCCAACGGCAATTTCGTCACTAGTACGATGGATAGGCGAACCTTCATTGGAACCACGGCCGGAGCACTCCTGACAGGCTCAACGACTAAAGTTCTCGCGTCATCACCCGAATCGAAGAGAATCGGCAAAATCGGACTGCAGCTGTACACAGTCCGAGACCAGATGAAGGACAGTGTGCCGAACACACTGGCCGCGGTCGCGAAAGCCGGATACAAGGAAGTCGAATTTGCCGGTTACTTCGGACATTCGGCTGGCGACATCCGGAAAATGCTTGATGACCTTGGTCTCGCGGCACCGGCAGCGCACGTGCAGATGCCACAACTCGGCGCCGAGTGGGGATCGCTGCTCGAACAGGCGAAGACGATCGGGCACGAGTATCTGGTGTGCGCGTGGATCGATGCGAACGAGCGCACAATTCCCGGCTACAGGGCGATCGCCGCCCGATTCAACAAGGCCGGGCACGAGGCAATGCTGTCCGGCGTCAAGCTCGGCTACCACAACTATTCATTCGAGTTCACCCCGATTGACGGTGTGGTTCCATACGATCTCCTTCTAAAGGAGTGCGATCCGATCAAGGTCGCGATGGAGATTGACGTTTTCTGGATGACTCAGGGAGGAGGTGACCCAGTGAAGTACATGGAGCGCTACCCTGGCCGTTTCCCTATGCTGCATATGAAGGACATGGGTCCTGCTCCGAGGCGTGCGATGCTGGACGTCGGCAAGGGCACCATCAACTGGAAAATGATTTTCCGCGCCGGGGAAAGCGGCGGTGTGAAGCACGCTTTTGTCGAGAATGATGAAACGAAACCTCCGCTTGCCTCGATCAAGACGAGTTATCGATATCTGGATGCTTTGCGATTCTGAAGTGCTGACGGCACTTCTTAAATCGAGCCCGTAATTTCTCACAACAATCCTCTAGAGACTCGATGTCAATCGCCCCCAAGAAATTCGATGTCTGCATCGTCGGCTCGGGTGCCGGCGGTGGAATGGCCGCCTACGTCCTGTCAAAAGCTGGCGCGAAGGTCGTGATGCTCGAAGCTGGCGGGAACTGGTATGCCTCGAAGGGCGACGGAAAGATGATGGTCCCCAACTACTCGAGTCCAAGGCGCGGCGGCTCCACGCGGCTCAAGCCATTCGGCGAATTCGACGGATGCGTTGGAGGATGGGAGATCGACGGGGAACCCTACACGACCGCAGCGGGAACCAAGTTCGCCTGGTGGCGCGCACGGATGCTCGGCGGGCGCACGAATCACTGGGGAAGAATCTCGCTCAGGTTTGGACCGAACGACTTCCGGGGCAAATCGCGCGACGGACTTGGCGATGACTGGCCCATTTCGTATGACGACGTCGCTCCGTACTACGACAAGACAGATGAGCTGATCGGCATCTATGGAAGCAAGGAAGGCATCTACAACGAGCCCGACGGAATCTTTCATCCGCCTCCGGCACCGCGCTGTTACGAGCTGCTGATCAAGGATGCGAGCGACAAGCTGAACATCACCTGCATTCCTGCGCGCCGCTCGGTTATCACGAAGCCGCTTAACGGCAGAGCCGCGTGCCACTACTGCGGCCAGTGCGGCCGCGGCTGCGCGACGCGCTCCAACTTCTCGAGTCCTGACGTCCTGATCGCGCCGGCTTTGGCGACAGGCAATCTAACGCTCATCACGAACGCGATGGTGCGCGAAGTATTGCTCGGCCCCGATGGTCTCGCGACAGGCGTCGCCTACGTCGACAAGAACACCGGCTCGGACATGAGCGTCAACGCGAAGGTCGTCGTGCTCGCCGCGAGCGCGCTCGAGACCGCGCGAATTCTCCTCAACTCGAAGAACTCCAAATTCCCGAACGGCGTGGCGAATTCGAGTGGAACCGTGGGCAAGTACATCACCGACACGACGGGTACTGGCGTTTCCGGCCACATCCCCGCGATGGAAGATCACGTCACGCACAATGAAGACGGCGCCGGCGGAATGCACGTGTACATGCCGTGGTGGCTAGACAACAAGAAGCTCGACTTTGCGCGCGGCTATCACATCGAGGTGGGCGGAGGCGTGCGCCAGCCGGGCGCAGGGTTCATGGGTGGAATTCAGAACTATCCACCCGGTGGCGGCTACGGCAAGAAGCTGAAGGATGACTATCGCAGATACTACGGCGCGACCGTTTCATTCGAAGGTCGCGGCGAGATGATTCCGAACGACGATACGTACTGCGAGATCGATCCGCGGGTAGTCGACCAGTTCGGCATTCCGGTTCTTCGCTTTCACTGGAAGTGGACCGACCAGGAGCTCAATCAGGTGAAGCATATGCAGGAGACTTTCCGCGCCCTCATTACGCAGATGGGTGGCCAGGTCTTCAGCCCGATGCCGACAAAGGAACAGGGTTACAACATCGCCGACGGCGGCACGATCATCCACGAGCTCGGCGGTACCCGGATGGGCGCCGATCCGAAGACTTCTGTCGTCACCGGGAACTGTCAGTCACACGACGTGAAGAATCTGTTCGTCGCTGACGGCGGTCCGTTCGTGTCGCAGGCTGACAAGAATCCTACGTGGACGATTCTCGCGCTGGCGTGGAGAACGTCGGACTACATCGCGCAGCAGATGAAAGCGAGGGCGTTATGAGCGAAGACCACAAGGAAGGCATCGCCCGCCGCGATGCATTGAAGGCGCTGGCGCTTCTGCCATTTGCCGCTGCCTGGGACTTCTCTGCCCCGCAGCTTGCTCGTGCAGCAGAGGTGTTCACGTCGGACGAAGTTGCACCCTCAGCTCCGCCCTATTCTCCGAAGTTCTTTACGCCGAAAGAGTGGAAGACTGTAAGAATGCTCGTCGATTACATCATTCCCGCCGATGAGCGCTCAGGATCCGCTACCGATGCGAAAGTGCCCGAGTACATGGACTGGCTGATGAACGATGCTGAAGCATCGCGCGACAGCAAAACGTCGATGCGCGGCGGCCTCGCATGGATGGATCGGGAATCGTTCGAGCGATTCGGCAAGCACTTCGTTGAATCCACGGACGCGCAGCGCAAACAGGTTCTTGACGACATCGCATGGCCAAAAAAGGCAAAGCCCGAGATGAGTCAGGGAGTGAACTTCTTCAACAGGTTTCGGGACCTGACGGCAAGTGGATTCTTCTCCAGCGAGATGGGCTACAAGGACGTTCGTTTTGTCGGCAACGTCTTCAACCCGAACTTCAACGGCTGTCCGCCTGAAGCGATGGCGAAGCTGAAGGTCTCTCACGACATGATGAAGACGCGAGTCAAAGTTCAGTATGGCCAATAGGCTCGGCGTAGGGTTCATCGGAAGCGGCTTCAATGCTCGTTTCCACATTCAGTCCTTCGCAGGCGTTCGCGATTCGGACGTGCGCGGTGTGTGGAGTCCGAACGCGAAGAACGCCAAATCGACCGCCGATCTTGCCATGCAACTTGGCGTCGGCGACGCGCGGGCCTATCGCTCGATCGCGGAAATGGTCGCCGATCCTGCTATCGACGCGATCTGGCTCTGCGGACCAAACCACGCGCGCATCGAGAACGTCGAAGAGATAGTCAAAGCAGTTCGCGGTGGCGCGGAGCTCAAAGGTCTGGCATGCGAAAAGCCTCTTGCCCGCAATGTCGCCGAAGCAAAGAAGGTCGCCAAGCTCGCAGCAAGCGTCGGGCTAAACACGGGCTATCTCGAAAACCAGCTCTTCGCTCCCGACATCACGCGCGGCAAGGAACTCATTTGGGCCCGTGGAGCTGCGCTCACCGGGCGTCCCTACCTCGCGCGCGCGGCGGAAGAGCACAGCGGACCGCACATGCCGTGGTTCTGGCAGGCCTCGCTTCAGGGCGGCGGCGTACTCAACGACATGATGTGTCACTCGGTCGAGGTCGTTCGGCATCTGCTGACCAAGCCCGGTGAAAAGCGGTCGTCGATTCGCCCCGTTCGCATCACTGGACACATCGCATCACTCAAGTGGACCCGCCCCGACTACTCAAAGCGGCTTTCCAAGGCGATGGGCAAGGACGTCGATTACAAAAAGCGTCCAGCTGAAGATTTCGCTCGTGCAACGATCGAATACGAGGCGGACAGCGGCGAGCGGATGATCGGTGAAGTCACAACGTCATGGAGTTTTGTCGGTGCGGGCCTCCGACTGTCGGCCGAGCTGCTCGGCCCCGAGTACTCGATGTCCTGGAACACTCTCGACAGTGGCCTGAAGCTCTTCTTTTCGCGTGAGGTCAAAGGTAGAGCCGGCGAAGACCTGGTCGAGAAGCAGAACGCCGAGATGGGACAGATGCCCGTAATTGCTGACGAGGCCGCGGCATATGGCTACACAAACGAGAACCGCCATTTCGTCAATGCCTTCCTGCGTGGTGAGAAAGGCATGCTCACGTTTGACGATGGAGTCGAGGTGATGCAGATCCTAATGACAGCCTACATGAGCGCCGAGCAGGGGCGCACTCTCGATTTCCCTCCTCGCGGACTCGACGGATTCAGTCCCGAGGTCGCTCGCGGCAAATGGAAACCGAGGTAAGAGGATTGAGGTGCGTCATCTGAGGGGCTTTATGGAAGTATTGCCATTTTTACAATCATGGCTGGCGATACGGGAATGAATTAATGGCAATACTTCCATTGGGCCCCTCAGGTGACGCACCTCAATCCTCTTCTGACGTAACAGAAATGACCCAGCACGCTTCGGTCGCGGTCATTGGTTGCGGAGTTGTCGGCGCGAGCATCGCCTACCACCTTGCAAAGCTTGGTGTCCGCGATGTAGTGGTGCTCGATCGCGGCACGACAATGGGTACAGGAAGCACTGGCCGTGCGACTGGGGGTTATCGCGCTCAGTTCGCGACACCGATCAATGTGAAACTGTCGCTTCTCTCTCGCGAAAAGTTGCGATCCTTCAAAGACGAGACGGGCGTCGACTCCGGTTACGAGCCGGTCGGATATCTCTGGCTTGCCCATAACGACAG
>DATLDF010000057.1:0-19805 GCA_035525975.1 Gemmatimonadaceae bacterium | reverse complement strand
GCGGGACCTCGAGTACGTCCGGTCACTACTCGACGCCAGAGTTGGTTACGTCGGCATCCTCGGTCCGCGTGCGCGCGCAGACAGAATGTTCGGTGAGATCGCGGCACTGAACGACGCATCGACGCCACCTCGCGACACTGTTTTCGGGCCGATCGGCCTCGACATTGGAGGCGATGGGCCCGACGCTATCGCGCTTGCAGTCATCGCCGAAGTCTCAGCAGTGATCAGCGGACGAACGGGCGGACACCTTCGCGACCGACGCGCCCCTCTCCACGAGCCGTCGGGCCGACGCGCGAATGTGAGCACCGGCTGAAAAAGAACGTCTCCGCTGTCATTCTCGCCGCGGGATCGTCAACCCGCCTTGGCCGGCCAAAGCAGCTCGTTGAATTCGAGGGCGAGACGCTCGTCCAGCGCGCGGCGGCGGCGGCGAAGTCAGCTGGAGCGGGTTCAGTCTTTGTTGTAGTTGGCGCGTTTGCCGACGAAGTCAGATCGGCCGTGGAGCTGGTCAACGATGTCACTGTCGTGCTCAATCCAAATTGGGAATCGGGTCTGGCGTCGTCGCTCGCAACGGGAATCGAAGTGGTCCAGGCGATGGGCTGCGACGCAGCGCTCGTCATGACGACGGATCAACCGCTGATCGCTTCAAAGTGCCTGAAGGCGTTGATCGACGCGTTCGACGCCGAACACCGAATCGTCGCAGCGTCATACGACGACGTCATTGGAGTTCCGGCTGTCTTTGGCTCAGACCATTTCCGAAGCCTCATGGAACTCAACGGTGACGAAGGCGCGGGACGCTGGTTGCGCGCACGATCCGGGGAGGTAAAGCAGATTAGAATCGACGGCGCAGCGGTCGATATCGACACTCAAGCCGACATCGATCGCCTTCAGTCACACGACTCCCGGATGACATGATCGCAGGAGACTTTCTTCTCTACGGCGCGACTGGATACACCGGCGAGCTCATCGCGCGGCGAGCGGCGTCGCTTGGACTGCGTCCGATACTATCCGGCAGAAACGCCAATGCGATTGCCATTCTCGCGAACGAGCTCGATCTTGAGCACCGGGTCGCAAGCGTCGATGACGCGAAGTCGCTCGATGCGGCGATCAACTCATTGCCTGAGACAAACCGCGTCGTCCTGAATTGTGCGGGACCGTTCTCGCACACCGCGAAACAGGTTGCCGACGCATGCATGCGAAACGGCGCGCATTATCTCGATATCACGGGCGAGATCTCGGTCTTCGAGATGATGGCGCGCAAAGGCAAGGAGGCTGAGAAGCTCGGCCTGATGCTGTTGCCGGGAACCGGCTTCGATGTAGTGCCGAGCGATTGTCTGGCTGCATACGTTGCGCGCCGAATTCCCTGCGCGACCAATCTTGTGATCGCGATCCAGGGTGTTGGGAGCATCTCGCGCGGAACTGCGTTGACATCGATCCAGAACATCGGCAACGGAGGCGCGATACGACGAGACGGTAAGATCATTCGCGTTCCGTCGGCGTGGAAAAGTCGCAAAGTCGTATTCAGCAGCAAGCCTGTTGAAGTCACGACGATGCCCTGGGGCGACGTCGCCACTTCTTTCTACAGCACGGGCATTCCGGACATCGAGGTGTACATGATGATTCCGGATGCGATGCGAACGGTGCTGACGTATGGCAGGCCGCTTCTTCCGCTGCTCGCGCGGCAGCCGATCAATGGATGGCTTCAATCGAGAGTGAGAAGTGGATCACCGGGGCCTGACGAACAGGCGCGCGAGCGTGGAAAGAGTCGCTTCTGGGCCGAGGCGTCGGATGGAAAGGGAAACAGGTTCGCGGCGAGGTTGTTCGGGCCCGAGGGCTACGAGCTGACCGTGCGCACGGCGATCGAATGTGTCAGGCGCGTACTGAGCGGAATGTCGTCGCCGGGATTCATGACACCGTCCCTGGCGTTCGGACCGGATCTTATTCTCGCGATAGACGGAGTTCGCCGCGAAGACGCATCGGAGAGATGAAAGCGATAACAGTCGAGTCTCATCACGGCTCGGCCCGTGAGCGCTTTCTCGCCTTTCGGCGCAAGCAGAAGAAATCCCCTCCGCTCACTCAGCAGACCGTCAAGGCACGCGGCCTCGACTTCGCTGTCTTCAGGTCGCCGCCCGTCGACGGGTCACTGCCCCTCCTCTGCATCAACGGCGGACTCCACTTCGGACACGAGGTTCTCTGGCCAGCGCTTGCTCCGCTTGCCGCAAAGCGAGAGCTCATTTTCTTCGACCAGCGCGGACGCGGAAAGTCTCAACAGCCGCCGGGCCGCCGTTCATCCCGCATCGAATACGACGCCGGCGACGTCGCTCCCATCCGCGAGGCACTTGGGCTGGAGCGATGGGATGTCCTCGGACACTCGTGGGGTGGTGGGATCGCAATGCTTGCGACGGCTCAAGACCAGGACGCCGTCAACAAGCTCGTCAGTGTAGATGCAGTTGGACCCACATCGGATTGGCTGTCACGACTGCATTCCGGAGCCATCGCTCGCCTCGAAGGGGAACGACGGGCAGCCCTGGAACGACTCGATCCAGCTTCTCTCGAGGCCGACAATATCGAGGCGCACGCCGAGTACACATCAGCGCTCTACCCGGCGTGGTTCGCTGATCGGGAGTTTGGCGCGATCTTCTCGTCACCCAAAGCAAACAGTCCCACTGGAGCTGCCGTCGCCGCGCGTCTGAGGCGCGAGGGCTATGACTGGACTTCAATTATTCAGATGATTCGAGTTCCGACTCTCATTGTCCACGGCGAGCGAGACCTTCTCGACGTTTCAGTGGCGCGTCAGATTCACGAACTGATTCCGGGGTCTGAGCTCGCACTGATTCCGCACGCGGGACATCTCCCGTTCTGGGAGGCGCCGGAAGAGTTTTTTGACCGGGTCGAGACGTTCCTGGGCTGATAGAAGTTGAAAGATTTACCGCCGAGGGCGGCCTCGGAGGTTAAATCCAGCAGTTCAGGATTTGGCGTTCGCGACAGGACTTCTTCTTGCATTTTCCGAGTCCGATGACTTCGACCAAGACTGAAAAACAGGATGTCTATGATGTAGCGATAGTGGGTGGGGGACCAGCCGGTCTCTCCGCCGCGCTCTGGCTCGCGCGCTACCTCCACTCCGTCGTCCTCATCGACTCCGGCGACCCGCGCAACTGGGAAACCCGCGGCGTCAACGGCTTCCTCGGCTCCCAGGGAATCAAGTCTCCCGACTTGCGAAAGCGCGGGCGCGATGACGCAGAGAGTTTTGGAGCGACGCTCCTCGCGGCCGTCGTGGACAAGGTTGAGAACGTCAACTCCGAGCGCTTTGTTCTGACGCTTCAGTCGGGTGACAAGATTGAATCGCGACGGCTGTTGCTGGCCATCGGCATCAAGGACGTGTGGCCGCGCATTCCTGGATTGGCCGATTGTTACGGCGAAACGGTCCATGTCTGTCCCGATTGCGACGGCTACGATGTGAGAGGGTGCAAGACAATCGTTGTCGGTGCGGGAAGAAAAGCTGTTGGGATGGCCTTCTCGATCACGACCTGGACGCCGGAGATCGTCATCTGCACCAATGGCGAAAAGCCGGACATGGAGCCGGCGTGGCTCGACAAGTTGAAGGCACTGAATATTCCGGTTCTCGAGGAGAAGATCGAGAAGGTCAGCTCAGAGAATAAGGAGATCCGGTGCATCACTCTCGAAGGCGGGATGCAGCTCGACTGCGATCGGCTGTTCTTTGCGATCGGCCAGTATCCGGCAGACGACCTGGGAGCTCAGCTCAAGTGCAAGCGCAATGAATCAGGGTTGATCGAGATCGATGAACGGTATCACACGTCAGTCATGAACGTATTTGCCGCTGGAGACATTGTGCCGGGGCCGCAGCTCGCGGTCGCGGCCGCGTCAGATGGAGCTATTGCTGCGCTGGCGATTCACGCGTCGCTGGTACCGGAAGCACGGAAGCTCGATTGACAAACTGCGGGAGTGCGGAGTCGGCAGTCACTACCAGCGCAGCATTATGACGCGAGGCTGCCGACGACGAACCAGCTCGAGCCGCACCGAATTCTCCGTCGCCGCCCGCATCACCCGCAGCAGCTCACCAGGATTCTCGATTGATTCCCGATCGGCCTTGAGAATTACGTCCCCGCTCTTGAGACCCGCTTCTCCAGCAGGCGTACCCACCTGGACATTGATGACGAAGACGCCGCTGCCCTTCACACTGAGTGCTGCGCGCAGATCATCGTTGAGCTGAGTGAGCAGCGCGCCCGCAATACCGATGCTTGGTGTCGCTGAGGGGATCGCAAGCGGGCTGATCTCGACCACCGGGGCGGCGGCGCGCTTGATCGTCACCTGTTGACTCGATCCCGCCAGGCGGCGCTCCGGACCTGGTGCCGGACCAATCACTGAGAGAGCGACAGTCTGCGGATTCCCGGCCGGCCGCGGCTCGATCGTGAACGTGATCGACTTCGAAGTGTCGTTGCGCTTGTATTTGATCAACACTTTCTGGCCAGGCTCGAGCAGCGCGCTCGTCGGTATCGGATTTCTACGAAGATCCTGCGAGTTGATCGAAAGAATGAGGTCGCCTGTCATCAGCCCCGCGCGTTCAGCCGGCGAGCCAGGCTCAACCGATTCGATAATCGGATAATCGCTGAAAACCATCGACCCGTTACGATCGGTCTGACCGATGCCGGTTGTTATCACGATCCCGACCCAGCCTTTCGACTGCGGTCCCTGCGCGCGCACGACCATCGGCGCCAACGACAGCGCCGCTATCAATCCCGCTGATAATGATCGAGTAAGTCTCATCGCCCTCATTCCTTTTCCTAAAATCGATTGAGCTTCGCGCCGGCGGGGAGCGTTGTCCCGAGCTGGCGGAGAGTCGCTTCACGCACACCAACTGTGGCGCGATAGTACTGATTGATTACCGGATCCTGCGGCGCTTCCTTGAGCGCACCGCGCATTTCCTGCATCACGTTGTCGAGCGCAGCGAGACGGGTTCTGTACTGTTCAGGCTCCGTCGGCATCGTCTGCGTATTCCCCGTTGACGAGAGATACGCCGATGCACGCTGGTACTCGGCGCCGGAACGATTGAGAACATCCCATGCTTCGTCGGGAGAGCTGAACGCTGCGTTGGTCGAAACGTTAGACGCACCCTGCTCTGCGCCGGCTACCGGATCCTGCGTGTACGACGCCTGCGATTGGATCGACGCACTGTTGCTCGAAGCGGGCTGCACAGCGCTGTCGGGAGTTGCTGGCGATCCCGCAGTCGCTCGTCCGACTGCCGCGCCTCCGACTGCCAGCGTAAGACCAGCCGCGATCTGCATCCACCGCCTGGTCAGGGTGAATTGATACGCGACCTCCGGCGACGACTTGATAAGCCCCTCTGCGCGCAGCTGCGCGCTCAGAGAGCTCCAGTCGGTAAGAGGAGGTGCTCCGCGCTCGCGCTCGCGAGCGACAAGTTCATCCAGTGCGTTTTCAGATAGGGGCAACACGTGTCCTTCCCACGCCGGCAGTTGATTCATCGACGACGTGCGCCAAAAGCCGGCGAAGCTTGGCGCGTGCCTTGAACAATTGAGATTTTGAGCCGCCCGACGTGATGCCGAGCTCGCTGCCGATCTCATCGTGCGTGTATCCTTCGATGTCGTGGAGCACAAAAACCGTCCGTGCTCCCGGCGACAACTGTCCCATTGCCTGCTCGATCGATTCCGCGAGAAAGGTCCTGTCGCTGTCGCCTTCGACGAAAGCACTGTCATCCTCGATCTCGGTTTCGATCTTCGAGATTCTCTTGATTTTCCGGAGCGCGTTGAGCGTCCGGTTTACTGCGATTCGATGGGCCCACGTTCCGAACTGCGAGTCCCCCCGGTAGCCCGGGAGCGCCCTGAAGATCTGAATCCAGACTTCCTGGGCGATGTCAGCCGCGACGTCGTGGTCCCCGCATAAGCGGCGGACAACGGCGTCGATGTGCGGCGAATGGCGCAGCCAAAGCTGCCGCATCGCCGCCTCATCGCCTTTCATGGCGCGCTGAAGTTCTAGCTGGTCGGTATGCATCCCGTCAGGAAATTAGTCACGGGGAGTTGCAGGGGGGTTGCCTTGTAGATGCAGCCGCGAGCAAGAGCCAGGAGCTCAGAGCTGATAACGTCAACTTCCCGGGTGAAGAAGCCCGGAGCCTGAGCTTATTTAGCCAGAGCTGGGAGCCAAACGGCACAATGATATTACTCGCGACCGGGCTCCAAGCTCTCGCTGGAAAGCTCAGGCTATTTGCTTCTTCACCCGGGAAGTTGACGTTATAGGCTCAGAGCTCAATCACTCCCCGCTCAGGCTCACGGCTTATGAGCGGCGAAAAAAAGCTTGCTACGCGCGGAAACGACCTTAGTATGCAAACCTTCGTGACGCTCTATAGAGCGACTCGTCCCCCCTGTAGAAAGTGCCGCGGCAACAAAGTTGAACAATTGTTCCTGAAAGCATGGAACCTGGCTGACTAGTTGCCTGTAGTGATCAGTATAGAAGGAGTTGGAAATTTGCTGAAGGTAATTGTGACCGCCCTGTCCCTGGTCAACGGTAACGGTGGTGGTTTGCCCGCGAAGGCGCCCGATGCTGTTGGGATGTCCGCATCGCGACTCGAGTCGATTGACAGGGTCGTGCAGCGAGGCATAAAGGCCGGCGGGTACCCCGGTGCCGCCGTCGTCGTCGGTCGCAAGGGCGCCGCTGTCTGGGAACGCGGCTTCGGCAAGCTCTCCTGGGAAACCTCGAGCTCCGCGGTTGACGCCGAGCACACTATTTACGACATCGCGTCGCTCAGCAAAGTCGTCGGAACGACCACCGCCATCATGGTGCTCTACGACGAGAAGAAGATTGACCTCGACGCGCCGGTCTTCCGCTACGTACCCGCATTCTCGGGCGCCCTGAAAGATCAGGTCACCGTCCGCGAGCTCCTTACTCACCGTTCGGGTCTTCCGGCCGGACGCGATCTGTGGCGCATCTCGCACAGCCCGCAGGAAGCACGGGACTTCGTCGTCTCGACGCCGCTCGAGTACGCCCCGAACACCGGCTACATCTATTCCGATCTCGGCGCCGACATACTCGGCATGATCGTCGAAGCAGTGTCGGGACAGCGTCTCGACATTTTCCTGAAGCGGCGCGTGTTCGCGCCGCTGGGGATGCACGACACGTTCTATCGTCCCGCAGACTCGCTCCGCTATCGCATCGCTCCGACGGAAGTTCATCCGCCGCGCGGGTACCCGATCAAGGGCGAAGTCCACGACGAGAACGCCTACGCGCTGGGCGGCATCGCAGGACACGCCGGACTGTTCAGCACTGCCGCAGATCTGTCGATCTTCGCTCAGATGATGCTGAACGGCGGCAACTACGAAGGCACGCAGATCCTGAGTGATTCGACAGTTTCCCTGTTCACCAAGCGGACGGCGGGTCACCGCGCGCTCGGCTGGGACACTGCTGATGGTGATTACGGCTCCGGCCGTTACCTCACCGAGCGCGCCTACGGACATACCGGATACACGGGAACGTCCATCTGGATCGATCCTGATCGCGAGATGTTCGTCGTTCTCCTGACGAACCGCGTCCATGCGGCCAGGGCCGATCGTCCGGCAAGAGTTATCGCCGACGTTCGATCCGATCTGTCAGACGCAGCAGTTCTGGCAGTGATGGACGGGCCGACACCTGTTCTCGCGATGCCCGACGCTTTCCGGTCGGACAGGGAGCTGGGCTGGAGCCGTCCAGCGCCGACGCCCGTTCGCTGCACCAGGGCCCGCAGCGCCCGCAGCTCGAGGAGCAAGCGCGCACGCGTTCGCTGCGTCACGGTGAAGCGGTCGACGAAGAAGTCATCGTCGGCGGCGAGAAAGGCGTCATCGTCCAGGAAGTCGTCGAAGAGCTCCGCATCGAAGGCAAAGCACTCGACAAGGACGACAAAAAAGGCCGTGAAGAAATCCACCTCCAAAGCCTCGTCGAGCAGGAAACGCAGCTAGTTTTCAGGGTATGACCGACAACGTCGAAGCACCGGAACAGGCGCCCGCAACGACGGGCGTCGTCAGCGAGGATCAGGTCAAGCTCGCGCTTCGCAGAGTGAAGGATCCTGATCTCAATCTCAACATTCTCGACCTTGGGCTCGTCTACGGAATCACTGTTGACGGACCGAAGGTCAAGGTCGACATGACTTTGACGTCACCCGGCTGTCCGAGCGGTCCTGAGATCATGGGTGATGCTGAGCGCGAGATTAAATCGTTGCCAGGGGTTGAAGAGGTTACGATGAACCTCGTGTGGGCTCCGTTCTGGACGCCCGAGAAGATGGAACCGCGGGTGAGGGCCTACCTCGGGTTCTAGGAGTGTTGTTACCGGATACCGAAACACCCGGTACCGGGTCACGGTGATCGGGTAACCGACACCAGATAACGACCGTGCGGTTTCCGGTTTCGGTGACCCGTTACCCGATCACCGTTACCTGCTACCCGGTCATTCGGTCTCCGGCAGCATTTCAATTAGTTGGGCTGGATTTGGATTCACTCTTCCAGCGCACCGAGCGGCATGCTTCTACAATGTCGGACTTCAAGAAGCTCAGGGTGTGGCACGCCGCACAGCAGCTCGCACTCGATTCTCACCGTATCGCAAACGGCCTGCGAGGACCCGGGGCGGTTTCCCTTCGAGATCAGCTTGTACGAGCTGCAATGTCGATTCCAACTAACATCGTCGAAGGAAATGCACACGAGAGTCCGCGGGAGACACTGCGTTTTTTGGGGTACGCACTGGCGTCAACCTCTGAGGTGGAGGCCCATTCGAGATTAGCCGGAAGCCTGGAGATGGTCAGCGAAAGAGACTGTCGTTGTCTTCTCGACGGTGTCGAGGCAGTGCGCAAAATGTTGTACGGTTTTCAGAAAGCCGTAAAGGAACGATCGAAATAACCTGACACCCGATAACCAGGCACCGGGCAACTGTGATCGGGTAACAGATACCGGTCATCGATTACCGCCGTTCAGGATTGTCGCACCCTGGCTGATTCTTTCGATCAGTCCACTGAATATCACGCGGTGAATCGGATAGAGAACATACCAGTACAACAATCCAGCTAATCCTTTTGGCGCAAAGAACGCAGTCTGCTCGAGGTGGGTGCCGCCACCGTCGAGCGGCGTGGCCTTGAACTGCAGCCACGCTTTGCCAGGAACTTTCATCTCGGCCCGAAGACGCAGGAGTCGTCCCGGCTCGACGGCCTCGACCCGCCAGAAATCGAGAGCGTCGCCAACGCGGAGGTTGGCAGGGTCTCGCCGCCCTCGACGGAGTCCAACTCCGCCAATCAGCCTGTCGCCGGATCCGCGTACCTTCCAGGCCCAGTCCATGTAGAGCCAGCCGCGCTCCCCTCCGAGCCCAGTGAACATTTCATAGACTCGCTCGGGCGTTGCTGCAACGTCGCACTGTCGGTGCTCGACTATCATCCCTTCGTGATCGGTCAGCACCACCGGCGTGGTATCCCGCTGGCTCGTGCTCAGCGCATCACTCCAGGTCGTTTCGACAGTGCTTGCCTTGAGCTGCTCGAGAGCGCGCTCTACCGAAGTGCGATATCCAGTCGGAGTTATGCGAGGAAAAAGCACACGCGCCGACTGTTCAGTAACGACGTTTTCATTGCGGAGACCTTCCACCAGCGGTCGCGCGATCGCTGCCGGAATTGGCGTCACAAGATTGACCCAAAGGGATGACAAGCGTGGAGTCAGAACAGGAACAGCCAGAAGCCATCTTCTAAGACCGCGCGCCTCTGCATAGATGGTCATCATCTGCCCGTATGGCACAACGTCAGCGCCTCCAATCTCCACGATTCGCCCGGCGCTTTCTGGTACTGAGAGCGTGGCCGTGAGATAATCGAGAACATCGCGAATGCCGATCGGTTGCGTGCGCGTGTACACCCAGCGAGGGCAGATCATCACCGGCAGGCGCTCCGTGAGGTAGCGGATCATCTCGAACGAGACGCTGCCGGACCCGACGATGACGCCGGCGCGAAATTCGGTTACCGGGATGCCGGCTTCGCGCAGTGCATCGCCTGTCTGCTGTCTCGAGCGCAAGTGCTCCGAGAGACCGGGCGATGCTTCGGCAAGTCCACCCAGATAAACAATACGCTCAACGCCGGCCGCTTTTGCGGCATTCCCAAAGTTGCGTGCTGCTGCAATATCACGCTGATCGAAATCGCCGCCAGCACCCATGCTGTGGATGAGATAGTACGCGACCTCGATGCCGCTCATCACTGACTGAAGACTTTGAGCGTCGAGCACATCACCGGCGACGATCTCAACATCGTCGTGCCATGCGCGGCCCTGAAGGCGAGCAGGATCCCGCACGAGACAGCGGACGCGGTGACCTTCCTTGAGCAGGCGTGGCACCAGCCTGCCTCCGATGTATCCTGTCGCTCCCGTAACGAGTATCACCGACTCGGCGCGATTATCCTGATGGACCGCGTTCAGGATGTCAGGGCTTTTACGAAATCCTCGCCCATCTCGCCTATCTGCCACTGTCGTAATCCTGGCACGTCCTCGAGATCGCCGACCTTCTCAGGCTTCTTCCGCGCAATGGCCTCGAGTCTCTCGCGCGAACAAAGAACACCAGGATCGAGATTCAATCTCGTCGCAGCACCATCGCGCACGCTCTTGAGCTTGGCAACGCGTGAATCGAAGTCCTCTTCACGATCCCACTTCGGCGCACGGGGGAATCTAGGAAGATTTTCTTCAGCGACCTCGAGTCCGCGCGTGATTGCCGCAAGAATCGCCGACGCGCCGCGCTCGAGAACTCCGCGCGGCATTCCTTTCATGGTTGACAGATCCTTCGCCGTGCGCGGAGCCGTGCGTGCGATGTCGAGAAGAACTTCGTTGCCCATCACGCGGAATGTCGCGCGATCCAGTTCCTTCGCGACAGAGTCACGCCACGGCACCAGCTCTCTCAGTAGCGCGAGCTCACGCCGGGTGAGATCACGCGCGCCTTTGATGCGAAGAAATGCGCCGGACCCATCGTCCTCTTCCCACTTCGTCCCTTCCAGTCGCTTGAACTCTTCCTCGGCCCATTCCCACCGCCCGAGCTTATCGAGCTTTGCCTTCAGCTCATCGCGAAGATCGAGCAGGTGCTTCGTGTCCTGCGCCGCGTAGTCGAGCATGCCGGGCGGAAGAGGACGCAGCGACCAATCGGCGCGCTGGTGCTTCTTGTCGAGCTTCACATCGAAGAACTGTTCGAGGAGCGCAGCGAGTCCGAACGCCTTGATGCCCAGCAGCTGAGCGGCGATGCGCGTGTCGAAGATGTGATTCACATGCCAGCCGTAATCCTGGTGGAGCAGCCTCAGGTCGTAATCGGCATCGTGAAAAACGACCTCGATATTCTTGTCCTCGAGGATCTCGCCGAGGCCCTTCGGCATGCCGATAGGGAGGGGGTCGATGACGGCGCTTCGCTCGCGCGTCGAGATTTGCAGGAGATAGATTCGGTCGATGAAGCGATGAAAGCTCGCTCCTTCGGTATCGACAGCTATTTCCCGGATTCCGGAAATGTCCGTTAGAAAATCGTCTGCACCCTGCTGCGTATCGATATACAGGAGGGGCTCTGAGGCCGTTGTGCTCATGTTCCCAATCTAGCTAGTGGCATCCGAACAAAAACCGCGAGAGGCGGGAATAACCTGAGAGGCGTAGGTACACCCATCGTTTCATTTATGCTGGGTTGAAATTTAGTATCTTGTTTAGTACTATAGAAGGTACTTTATCCACGGGATATTGGGGGAAGGATGTTTACAGTTGGTGCCGAAAGTCGAGTCACGACCGTCAGTGAGCTGAAAAAGGACACGAAAAAGACGCTTGAAGCTTCGAGAGAGGCTCCGGTCTATGTGCTCAAGGGCGGCAAGCCGGTGGCGGCGCTCGTCAGCATGGAGATGGTCGAATTGCTGAACGAGGCCCGCGAAGATCGCAGGCTTGCCAAGATTGCTGCCCGTCGGCTGGAAGCAATCGAGTCCCGCGAAGACCGAGTGCTCGAAGAGGCTGCCTTCTGGGCCGCGGTGGAAAGGCAGCGGCCGCCGGCAAAATGATGTAGCGCGCGTTCGTTATCGGTTGCCGTAGATCAACAGGTTGGACCAGAGTAGGAATCGAATGTCGAAAGAACCGGACCGACCGAGTCAACGCGGAAGAAGCAGAGGTGCTCATTCTCATGATCGGCAACCGCCGGGATATATGGGATGCCGAACAGGATGAAATACTCGAGCGGCACGCGGTCGAAGTCGAAAGAGGCACTGCGAAAAAGAAATCGCAGGCGAAACAGAAACGTCGCGACCGGTAGCGTGTGGCACCCGGCCTATCGGTTCGACGCGAAGCGCGAGGAGGTTCGATCACGAAATCCGTGAGCGATTTTCCTCTCTACGATCGCTTTGAAACACTAAGATCGCTCGACCGCGCAGAGCTCTGCTCCTTGCCGTCGCCGGTTCACCGTGTAGAGCACCCCTTGATTGATGGGGAGATGTGGATCAAACGGGATGACCTCAACGCCCCGAATTGCGGCGGCAACAAGGCCCGATCCCTCGAATTCCTGCTCGGTGGACTTGGCCCTGGCGACACAGTTTTCACCGTTGGTGGCGCGGGCTCGACCCACATTCTGTCGACGATCCGCCACGCCGGGGGCCTTGGTGCAGGCGTTGTGAGCTATCGTTGGACGCATGACATGAATCCGGTGGCGATGGACGTGTCAGGTGCGATCGAGGCGCTGGCCCCCACCTCGATAATACGGAAAAGCACGCTCATCTCCCTCAGCATCGCGCGCCTCAAGGCATGGAAAACCCGCGCCCGCTTCATCCCCATCGGCGGCAGTTCCCCACTCGGCATCCTTGGCCACGTCAACGCGGCCCTCGAGCTGGACTTGCAGATTCGGGCCGGAATTCTCCCCCAACCCGAGAAACTCGTCCTACCGCTCGGGTCCGGCGGCACCAGTGCCGGCCTACTGCTCGGCTTCGCGATCGCCGGTCTTCCTATAGAAGTGGTCGGAGCGCGCGTGGGCCCGCGCGCGGTCGTGAACCGGCGGCGTGTGATGTCGCTGGTGAGACGAACCTCTTCATTGATAACTCGGCTCACTGGCGAGCAACTTCCAGTTGTCGATCCGTCGCGATTTCGCATCGTTCATGATGTTTACGGCGGCGGTTACGGTCGCCCATTGCCCGGCTCGGACGCTACTGCCGCTATTTTGCGTGAAGCGGCAGGCATCAGGCTCGATGGCACCTACAGTGCGAAAGCATGGGTTGCCGCACTTGCCGAGTGCCGGTCGAGCGACCGGCCCGTTCTCTTCCTGCTAACATTTGACGCGCGATGTCTGACGAACTGAAGATCCATATCTATCCTGGCGACTGCGACTCAGCCGGCCATGTGAATCATGCCGTGATACTGACACTGTTCGAGCGCGCCCGCTGGGCTGCGCTGGAGAAACGCCTCTCGTTCGCGGATTACGTCCGCCGTGCGCAGTGGGCTGTCGTCAGGCACATCGACGCTGACTACAGCGCGCCGTCCATGCCCGGCGATGATTTCATCATTCGCACCGGTTTGGCCGCGAGTGGCAACACGAGCTTCACTGTAAGGCAGGTCGCGACCAATCAGCGCGGAGAGAAAGTCTGCGAGCTCAAGGTCGTATACGTCACTCTCGGCAAGGACGGACGTCCAATGCCCGTACCCGATGAATGGCGCGAAATCTTCCCTCCCTGGACGGACGCATGACGACGCCAGCTGGTCAGGATCCATCGGCAAAGGCGGCAGCCGATCATCGTGAGGTCAGCGCGGCCGAGCTCACGCCTTCGGCACGAATCGGGTCGTTGCTGTTCAGGAATCGGGGATGGCTCCCGATTCTCTTTCTGGGAGTTCCGCTCGTCGCGCCCGGCAGCACTTCACCAAACCGCTGGATCGTCGGCGCATTTCTCATCCTGCTGGGAGAGGCGTTTCGTCTGGCCGGTGTCGCGGCGGCGGGAACAACGACACGACGCCGCTCGAGAAATGTTCAGCGGCTCGTCACCTACGGAATTTTTTCGTGGAGCCGGAACCCGCTCTACAACGGAAACTTTCTCGTGTGGATGGGCTTCGCCGTGATCTCGGGCGTGATGTGGTTCCTCCCCATCGCGGTGCTTCTCTTTGGAGCTGAGTACGGGTTCATCGTCCGCTACGAGGAAGGAGTTCTCGAGTCGACTTTCGGACGCGTGTACCTCGACTACAAGAACTGCGTTCCACGATGGTTGCCCAAAAAACCTGACGAGCCTGTGACCGGGGAGCACGATTGGAGGCAGGCCTTCAAGTCGGAGACGTCGACTTTCCTTCAGTACGCTGCGTTGACGGCGCTGTTTATGGGGAAGGACTGGTACTTCAACCGGTAGAGGCGGGAATCTACGGCAGTTTTCAACGGTTCGGCCGCCCCGGCGGATTCTCGCTCTTAAAGACTTCTTTATTGAGAGCGATGTACTCCTTCAGATTCGCGGGCACATCCTCTTCCGGGAAGATCGCAGTCACCGGACACTCAGGCTCACACGCTCCGCAGTCGATACACTCGTCGGGGTGAATAAAGAGCTGGTCTGGCCCCTCGTAAATGCAATCGACGGGACAGACATCAACACAGGCTCTATCCTTTGTGTCCTTGCAGGCTTCGGTGATTACGTAGGGCATTTCTGAGGCTCGGGGAAAACGAAAAACAGTATCCGAAAAATAGGGCGGGTGGGCTCAATATCAACCGCTTCGGAAGCTACTTGAAAGTGCGAACTCCGAAAGTCGCGAGAATGGCGAAAGCGATCAGAATGACAAGCATTACCATTGCCATTCGCCTCCGCATCGCCCGAACGGACAGCCAGACTTCTTCGTCGAAGTAGAACATCCCGGGCGAAGCCTCCCTAATCACCGCGCGCTTGATCAGCCGTCGCACCGCCATGCTCTCGCCGATACCGACGTCGGCAAGGGACATCGCATTGATCGGCATCGTCGCCCCCGCCCGCAGAAAGTCCTCGCGAACCTCGCGCTCCTTCATCCGCATTACCGCTATCGCCGCCGCTGCTCCCAAGGTGTCTCCTGTCGGGGTTCTTCCAAGATAGGCCCGTTCCCCATCTCCGCCAGCGGACCCTTGACCGTTTCTGGTGTATTGATCTGATATCGGCCCGAACGGAGAACTGCGCCACGCCGGCGTGCCCGCCAGGCCTGCTCAATATGGAGACACCAATGCGAAAGGTCTGGACTCTGGGCGTTGCCCTCGCGTCCCTTGTCGTTCTTTCCGGCTGCAACGCTATCGACGCAATCAGCAGCGGACGAATCACCGGCACATACGAGCTGAGAACTGTCAACGGAGCTCAGCCACCCGCGCTCATCTACCAGGAGCCCGGTTATTACGAGGAAGTCCTGAGCGCGACTATCTCCCTCGAGAATGACGGCAGCTACTCGGAGGCAGGCATTATCCGCGAGACAATCAACGGACGATCGACGACGTCATCGACGTCGAGCTATGGCTATTACGATGAATACAACGGTGACATCACCTTTACCACGCAGGCCGGACGGACGTTCTACGGAACAGCGACGAACGGTCGTCTTGTCATCCAGGATCAGGGTCTTACGATGACCTACCTGCGCTACTAGCTCTACCTAATCAGCGTCATCAGGGGCCGAGGTCATCGACATCGGCCCCGTTGTTTTTGAGCCGTTTGCGTGATTGGATGACACCGCATGATTCCGCTTGTAGGGGCGGAGAAGCGTGTCGAGATCCCGCCTGGTCCTTGGCTTCGATCCCGCGTCGCGGTGAATCACCCACATCATAAGGGAGCCGAGCGTCATCGAATGAATCGTCTCGGCCAGCTCGGTGGTGTCGACACCAGCGGCCGACAGCTCACCGACTTCGATGGCGTTGTCGAGCATGCTCTTGTACGCCGCAACTGCCTGCGTGGCACTGTTCACCGCGATCGCATGGAAATCGGGGTCGTTGATTTCCGTCAGGAGGAACGCCAACGCGTTGGCCATGCTCTCGGGTCCGTGCGTCGGATCCGCCCGATCGAGCGCCGCCGCATAGAGTGATTCAAGCGGCGTTTCCCCGGCGGCCACCTTTGCGGCAAAGCGCCCGTTCACCATGCTGGTCATCTGCTCGAGCATCGCGAGCATGAGAAGGCGCTTTGATCCGAACCGCTGGACCAGCGTCGCAGCGGAGAGTCCAACTTCGTGCCCAACGTCGGCGAGGGTGAAGTTATCAGGTCCGGTCTGGGCGACAATCTTCGACGCAGCTTGAAGAATTGCGGAATCCGGCATTCGACGAGGGCGTGGCGACATTCTGGGAAATTAGAGGGTGAGCCTACCTCTTAAATACGTGTAAACTGATGTAGTCGTTGAGGGCCCGGTACGGTGCATGGTCATCCCCGGACACACTACCGGCGCCAAGGGGGCAGGTCGCCTTTCTTCTTCTTCAGCTCGGGGTTTTCGCGGTAGAAGGTGGCCGTCCGGCCTATCACCTGTATGACTTCCGACTTCGTTGCGCCGGCGAGCTGCGCCGCGGCGTCCCTGGGCTTGATCTCCGCCGCCTTGCCGAGCTTTACTTTGACCAGCTCGTGAGTCCGCAGGGCGTCGTCGAGCGAGGTGATGAGAGATGGCGACAGTCCATGCTGTCCCACATGAACGGTCGCGGTCAGATGATGAGCCTCGGCCCTGAACCCTGCCCGTTCGCTTCCTTTCATTCGATTGCCTTTCCTGGTCTGATCATGAATTGCCTTACGTCAACGGGTGTGCCGTTCCACCAGTCGCGCTGGCCGGGCTTGATCCGCATTGCCTGAAAGTGCAGGTGCGGGGTGTCGGGCGGTGCGTTTCCGCTGGTGCCGACGTATCCGATGACAGTGCCCTCATCGACTTTCAAGCCGACCGTGAGATGGTCGGCGTAATGATCGAGGTGAGCGTAGTAGTAAACGTACCGACGTTCAGTGTCCGTGAGGTAGACCGTGACGCCGCCGAGTGAGTTTTGGGACATGCGCGCGACTTCGCCGGCAATGGCCGCGAGGACTGGGGTGTCGCGCGGAGCGAGAATGTCCTGCGCGCGGTGAATACGTCCTCCATCGCGGCGTTCGTGGAAGGTGTCCCGCAGGGTTCGCGGGTCTACTCCGGCAACCGGGACCATCATCGGGTGGACGTCGAAATAGGCGAAGTCTTCCTCAGTGATCGGCTCAAAGGGGACAGGAACTGCCCTGGCGGACTCCGAGGTTTGGGTCGGAGTCCGGTCAGGAGCCGCCGCCGGCCCGGGCGCGGTGGCTGGCTGTCGAATCGCACACGCAGTCGAGAGCGTCAAAGCAAGCGCCAGGGCTATTCGCTTCATGCCGGACAAGATAGTAGTGGCTACACAGCGAATAGCGCTTAAGCGAGTAGCGGCAGTTCTTATTGGCCGACGATGTCGCCCTTCATCCCCCCAAGCGCGGTGAGAAGCTCGTCCTTGTCGATGGCAGCAACCTTATGCTTGTCGAGACTGGCGGTGAGATCCTCGACCAGCGCGGTGAAGTCGGCATCGGTGATCTTCATCCCCTTGTGCGCGTCCTTCATGGAGTTGCCGGTGTAGGTGCATGTACCGCCGGTGGCCGAGCAGATCTGGTCGACGAGCATCTGCTTGAGGTGCGGGATGTCGGTCTTTGCGAACCGCGCGTTGATTCGCTTGTCGGCCGCGACGTTCGCGACAAAGTCGTCCACCACCGCAATGATCGCGTCCCTTCCGCCAAGTCGATCGTAGAGAGAAAGTGTCGTTGCGGCGGGCGCTGCAGCTGCTGCGGCGCTGTCCGCTGTAGCTTTAGCGGCGGCGGAATCAGCCGCTGCCTTCTCCGCGTTGTTGCAGGCTGAAAGCGCCATAGCGAATGCTGCCAGCTGCGTAAATCTTCGAGAGTGGAATCCGAACATGGCGACCCCCTTCGTGAGATGACCGCTTCTAAATGAGCTTCGATTTGCCGAAGATACGGGGCCAGACCCGGCGTAACAAGCGACCGTGCAGGGCGCCTGCGAGACAAGTCAAGCTTGCGATTGACGCCGCCCACGCCCAGTCTATCCCCATTCAATGACTGACGTACTCAGCAGACTGCAGCAGGCTCTGGCCGACCGGTACACCATCGAGCGCGAGCTGGGCTCCGGCGGCATGGCAACCGTTTATCTGGCAGAGGATCTCAAGCACCGTCGCAATGTCGCGATCAAGGTTCTCCGCGAGGACATTGCCGCCTCCATTGGTGCGCAGCGTTTTCTTCGCGAGATCGAGATCGCGGCCCAGCTTCAGCATCCGAACATTCTCACGCTTCTCGATTCCGGGAATGCGAACGGCTTTCTCTTCTATGTAATGCCGTACGTGTCGGGACAATCGCTGCGCGAGCGTATCTCTCGCGAAGGTGAGCTTCCCGTGCACGAAGCGGTGCGGCTGCTTGTTGAAGTCGTCGATGCGCTTTCTCACGCTCACGACCACGGAGTAGTGCATCGCGACATGAAGCCCGACAACGTGATGCTGTCCGGCCGGCACGCGCTCGTCGCGGACTTCGGTGTTGCAAAGGCAGTCAGCGATGCGTCGGCCGGTGGAGGTGGCGTAACGAGTGTTGGTCTCGCGGTGGGCACGCCTTCGTACATGTCGCCCGAGCAGGCCGCGGCCGATCCCGGCATCGATCATCGCAGCGACATCTACTCTGTTGGAGTGATGGCTTACGAGATGCTCACCGGCCGCACTCCGTTTGTCGGTGCTACCTCTCAGCAGATATTGGCAGCGCATGTGACGCAGACGGCTGATCCGCTCTCGCGTTATCGTCCAGGCCTTCCAGCAGCGCTCGAGGCGGTCCTCATGCGCTGCCTGGAGAAACGACCAGCCGATAGATGGCAAAGCGCAGCTGCGCTGCACGATGCGCTCGAGCCGTTTGCGACTGCGTCCTCAATCACGCCGACCGATTCCCCGCCGCATACGGGCAAGAGCGCGAGCTTCGCCAAGCCCATCGCCGTGGGCGTCGCTGCAGTTTTGCTCATTGGGGCAGCTGCCTGGTTTACAGTCGGACGGAAGGCGTTCGCGAGCAATGATGCCCCGAGATCGATTGCAGTTATCCCTTTCGAGAATCTGAGCGGCGATACGAGCATGGTGTATTTCGCAAGCGGAATGGCCGATGAGATGGCCAATGCTCTCTCGAGCATTCCCGGACTTCGCGTGATGGCTCGCACGTCGGCAGCAGCTTTCGAAGGAAAGCACGCAACACCGCAGGAGATCGGAAAATCGTTGAACGTAGACGTAGTCCTGATGGGAAGCGTTCGCCGCAACGGGGACCGCCTTCTCGTCTCGGCCCATGTGGACCGAACATCAGATGGGTCGCAGATGTTTGCCGAGCGTTATGACACGACGTACACGAACGTGTTTCAGGTGCAGGAGGATCTCGCGCGTGGCGTCGCGAATCGGTTGCAAGCCAGTCTGAAGCCTGCCGCCAAGACTGACGTGCACGCGCTTCGCGGAACTGACGACGTTGCGGCTTACGATCTCTATATGAAGGGCGAGTACCTGTTCGCCAAACGTGGAGGCGACAACCTCAAGCAGGCCATTGTTTATTTCGACCAGGCGATTGCGCGTGATCCGGACTTTGCGCGAGCGCACGCGGGCAGAGCGATGGTTTACAGCATCCTGCCGGGATGGACTCAGGTTCCCGACAACACGACTTTGCAGAAAGCAGAAGAGGGTGCACGCCGGGCGCTCGAGCTGGACTCGTCGCTTGTGGAAGGCAGGCTTGCGCTCGCGAATTCGCTTACCGCTCAGGGACGCTCTGCCGAAGCGGACCGTGAATTCGTGGCTGCACTTGAGATGGACCCCGGTAGCGCGACGGGTCATCA
>DATLDF010000014.1:0-2563 GCA_035525975.1 Gemmatimonadaceae bacterium | reverse complement strand
TCGGGCCGCCCGGTGGACGCTCAACCTTCCGTATCACCTCGCCACGATGACATCCGTCAGCGATGGGAATCGCGTCGCTCACCGCGCCGTGCGGCGAGGGACTGAGGACGCGGAGTGTGAGAGTGTGTACGCGTCGGTCGGTGCACCCTTCGCGGCCGTGTCCGGGTCACTCGAATACTTCCTCACCGAGCGCTACTGTCTGTATCATCGGACGCGGCGCGGGCGCCCCTATCGTTTGGACATTCATCACCGGCCCTGGCCCTTGCAGCGTGCCGAGGGAGCCTTTCGTCGCAATAGCATCCCTGCGGCAAGTGGTCTCGATCTGCGGGGGGAGCCGGTCTTGCTGCACTTTGCCAAGCGCCTGGATGTGGTGACATGGGCGCCAACCTTCCTGTGATGGACTGTTGCCGACGCCATTCAAGAGCGAGGGGCGTCGAGAGCGGGCTCAAGCTCTTTTTTTATCGACCAAAGACATCTCTTCTTTGGATCGGCCATGCGTTTTCGGAATCGCCTGCACGCATTAGGTACGCGCCGATCCGAAATTGCTCCGGAATTTGGTGATCATAAAATGCGCGAGTCTGGCGCGCACTCGCAACTATCTCGCCGTGCCCAGAGGCTGTCGTTTCAACGATGTAGATCGGATTTGAACTCTGGTGGAACATCAACGCCAATCGACAGCAGGTGCAGGGTGAGGTTCTTGCCGTGCTTCCTGTCTAGCGGAGAGAACCAGCGACGGATCAAGGCGCACCGCTGGCATACCGCACCAGAGCGAAATCAGCGCCGGAAGGCTGCCGAACGTATCCCGCCGCAATAATCCTCCCGTCCGACTGAACGGCAATAGCATTGATCCAGCTGTTGCCCCCGAACTCCGTGAGGACTGTTCCATCGCGACTAAAGGTCAGATCTCGGCTGCCGTCTGACTGATAACGCGCCAGCGCGAAATCATAGTAGGGAGGGAAATCGTCAGCCCCTGCCACGACGAACCTTCCGTCCGACTGGATTGCCAGCGCATTTCCAAAATTACGGCCGCCGAAATCGGTGAGCAGCCTACCGCCAATCCCGAACGTTCGATCCAGCGTCCCGTTCGCGTTATGTCGAGTGAACGCGGCATCCCCGCTGGAACCGTTATTGACAAAGCCACCGGTCAGGATCTTTCCATCCCACTGAATAGCCAAGGCATGTGCTCTGGCGTCCCTGTCGAAATCGATCGTGACTATGCCCACAGCGCCGAAGTCTTTATCGAGCGAGCCGTTCGTGTTATATCGAGCCAGCGCGTACTGCGCGCTGGGAAACCCACGGGTCGCTCCTGCGGCGACGATCCTTCCGTCCGACTGAATGGCTAGGGCGAACGCGGTATCGGGTTGGTTAGAGAAGCTTGTGATGACCTTGCCCTCATTTCCGAATTGTGCGTCCAATCTGCCATCGACGCCGTATCGAGCCAGTGCGAAGTCAAGGCGGTCGGCAAAGCCTGCAACAACGATCTGCCCATCGGACTGAAGCGCCAGAGCATGCGCCCTGTCGTCTCCACCGAAGTCAGTCGTGATTGTGCCGGCATTGCCGAACTGCGTATCGAGAGAACCATCGGTGTTGTATCGAGCTAGAGCGAAGTCACCATCCGCGACGCCAGCAGCCAGGAGCTTCCCATCTTCCTGGACGGCCAAGGCCCATACAGCATCACCCCTGCCGCGCGAAACATCAGTGATGACCGTTCCTTCAACGCCGAAGCTCCGATCCAGCGCGCCATCCGTGTTGTATCGGACCAGTGCGAAGTCTTGGCTGGAACCAGTACCGGTGACACCGGCAGCAACAATTCGACCATCTGCTTGAATAACCAATGCGCGCGCCTCGTCAAAGCGCCCGGAAATGTCCGTGATGACTTTCCCTCCGGTTCCGAAATCCAAGTCGAGATCTGCGGTCGCATAAACCGCACCTGAAAAGAGCGTTAGGCTCGCGACGAAGAACCTGAGAACTCTTCCGTTCTCTCCCTTGGTTGTCATGACTATTTCTCCTGAGGCGAGGCTGTCGTTTCGCGGGCGCGATGGGCGTACTCTACACCCGTCATCGGATTTCGTGTTCAGAAGTTCTCAGATGCTGCACGTAGCATTGGTCGTGGCGCTCAATGAGCGCCCTTGCGAGGTGTGGATTCGTGGGTTCGCGGCTGCCGCGTCGCAAGTTCACCTTCACGACGCACGTCACAACTTCTATCAGCTGGATCGGTCTTGTCGTTCCTGGCCCTTCCGCAATCGCGTTGAGCAGCCAAGACGAACGAATGGTGCGAGGCGACCGCGTGATGGCGCTAGACGATGGTGATTGTGCAGACCGCGCTCGATCGGGCGAAGCTGTCCTGTTCTCCCACGATTGACCCTACGGTTGCCCCGAGGACGACGTATTGGGGAACGACTTACAGGGACCATCCGACAGGTGGGTGATCGCCGTGACCCGATTGTGTCCTTTGAGGGTCGCGGTTGCGAAATGCTGCGCTCACTTGCCTTCGTGTGCAACGCAAGGGCCGCAGCCGTCTCTCCTTCTCAAGTTTTCGAGTTGTGTTCCCGCTTCTAGTACA
>DATLDF010000088.1:0-2664 GCA_035525975.1 Gemmatimonadaceae bacterium | reverse complement strand
AGAGATCGTGATGTACGACCTGAAAGTGCCATACGACCTTTCCGGTCGACGCGCGAAGCGCGACAACTGAATTGGCGTAGTGATTATCGCCGGCGCGTTCTCCTCCGAAGTAATCCGGACTGGGACTTCCTGTTGGAATGAAGACGAGATCCCGTGCAGAGTCTGCCGCGATTACCGACCATGCATTCGCAGCTCCTGTAGTGTGTGCCATGGTACCGCGCCAGCTGTTCCACGCGGGATCTGCGGAGTCGCGCGGAATTGGATCCCAGCTCCATCGAAGTGCGCCTGTGCGTGCATCGAAGGCGCGGACTTCGCCGCTTGCCGCGTTTGTCCGGTTGTTATCGGCAACGGAAGAGCCGGTGACGATCATGCCCCTGATCACCGCGGGCGGGGATGTAAGCTGATACTCTGCGGTTTCGAATGGCGTGTTGCGTAAGCCCTGTCGGAGATTGACAGTGCCGCGCTGTCCGAATGAGGTGCACAGGGTTCCGGTTCTGGAATCAAGTGCGATGATTCTTCCGTCGATGGTTCCTGCGTAGATGATGCGGCGGCAATGTGCGTTGCGAGCAGCTCGAGGATCGAGCCACGTGGAGACACCGCGATTTGCGAAGTCACCCCATCCGATCGATCCGTCGACAACAGCGTTGAAGGTCCATCGCTCGGTGCCTGTTGTCGGGTCGAGCGCTACAACTTTGCCCAGCGGCGTGGAGAGATAGAGGAGGCCGTCAACAAGCAGCGGTGTTGCTTCCAGTTTTGCCGGTCGGCGCGTCTTGATGTCTATCTCACCAGTACGGTATGTCCACGCCACTCTGAGGGAGTTGACGTTCTGCGGTGTGATCTGAGCAGCGGGTGAAAAGCGGTCAACCGTCTGGCTTTGTCCGTACGCCGCCCATTCAACGTTAGTCGCGAGTGATGACGCACCGGACTGCGCAGCGGCTGCAACAGGGATGGTGATGGAAAGGAGAATGAGTCGATATATCGTGCGCATTGCGGAATTGTGGAGGGAAGCCACGAACTTAGTGTCGGGCGGCGACCTCGGAAACAGTGGCGACACCCCCCGCCACCCATGATATTACGAAAGGATGTCTACTATAAAGAATGCAGCTTTCCACCGGATTTTCGACGACCTCGGGACTGTCGATCAGGTCGGAATAGAGGAGCGCGTCGCCAAGTTCCAGACGCGGTCCATCAAGAAGAAATCGAAGCTTTGGGGGCTGACGACGGCGGTCTCGATGGTCGATCTGACCACCCTCGAGGGTAAGGACACGCCGGGCAAAGTCGCGTCTCTGATCGCCAAGGCCAAGCACCCTTCCAGCGATCCTGAGGTTCCGCCGGTTGCTGCCGTTTGCATTTACCCGTCGCTCGTAAAAAACGCGGCTCGACTGCTCGGCGATTCGCCGATCCGGATCGCGTCAGTAGCAACGGGATTTCCAGCGGGCCAGACGCCGCTCAAGGTTCGCCTCGTCGAAGTTCGTCAGGCTGTTTCCGACGGAGCTGATGAAGTCGATATGGTCATCAACCGTGGCGCATTCCTGGCCGGCGAGTTTCAGCGCGTTCAGGATGAGATCGCCGCCGTTGTCGAAGCATGCGGTGATGCAACTCTGAAAGTCATTCTCGAGACAGCTGAGCTCGAGAGCTACGACAAGATTCGCGCAGCATCGTTCATTGCAATGCGTGTGATTCGGGAGGGCGATTTCATCAAGACATCAACGGGCAAAGCATCCGGATCAGCGACTCTTGGAAATACGCAGGTGATGCTCGAGGCGATTCGGGATTTCTATCTCGAGACCGGCACCGCAATCGGAATGAAGCCGGCAGGTGGAATCAAGACCGCGAAGCAGGCGCTTCACTATCTGGTTGCAGTGAAAGAGACACTCGGCGACGCGTGGTTGAATTCAAGCCGATATCGTTTTGGCGCGTCGTCGCTGTTGAATGACTTGTTGAGACAGATCGAAAAGGAAAAGACTGGTTCGTATCAGGCGCCCTGGTACTTCACAGAAGCCGCGGAGAGTTACTGATGGCAAACACGAAGGTTGTACCAAAGCCTGCCGTCGTTAAGGGATCTCGACAGATCTCGCGCAACGGATCGAAGCACGGCAGTCGGTCGCCGATTCCGCAGCTCATCTTCGGAGATCTGTGGGAGTACGATCCAGCTCCAGAGACGGCTGATCCGAAGATCAAGCCGCAGTACGAGCTTTACATCGGTGGCAAGTTCGTCGCGCCACGTTCGGGCAAGTATTTCGATTCAATCAATCCTGCGACTGAGAAAGTCGTGTCGCGGATTGCATTGGCCAATCACGAAGACGTCGACGCAGCGTTCCAGGCAGCGAAGAAAGCGTACGACCACACGTGGTCGAAGATGTCGGGCAAGGAGCGCGGTAAGTACATCTATAGAATAGCGCGCCTGCTTCAGGACAGAGCACGCGAGTTCGCTGTCGCGGAGACCATCGACGGTGGCAAGCCGATCAAGGAGTCACGCGATTTCGACGTGCCGATGGCTGCTGCGCATTTCTTCTATCACGCTGGATGGGCCGACAAGATCGAGTACGCCATCCCCGGCGTAGAAGTCCACCCACTCGGCGTAGTTGGTCAGGTGATTCCGTGGAATTTCCCGCTGTTGATGCTTGCGTGGAAGCTTGCACCTGCGCTCGCGATGGGAAACAC
>DATLDF010000082.1:0-14209 GCA_035525975.1 Gemmatimonadaceae bacterium | reverse complement strand
TTCATGCCGTCGTTCCAGTCGCCGCCGCCGATCAAAGGAAGTCCATGGGCGCCGGCAGTGCACGCGCGCCTTAGCGCGCGAACGCAGTGCGTGTAAACTGAGTCGCTGCGAGTTGAGATGGCCGGAACATCATAGATCTCCTCCTCATGCTCATCCAGGATGCGCAGCGACACGTACGGTGTTACTTCGTCGAGCACTGACGTGTCGCCCGTCACTCGCAGGTAGTGATTGATTACGTAAGTCAGCCAGATGAGGTCGTCCGCGAATCGCGTCCGCACTCCGCGGCCGCTGTCCGGATGCCACCAGTGCTGCACGTCGCCCTCTTCGAACTGGCGCGACGAAGCGAACATGATGTGTTCGCGGGCGAGCTTCTGTTCGGCGTAGACAAACGCCATCGAATCCTGAAGCTGATCCCTGAAGCCGTACGCGCCGCTCGATTGATAGAGCGCAATCCTTCCCCACATCCGGCACGACAGTGACTGATACAGCGCCCACTGGTTGACGATGAGGTCAAAAGTCGGCTCGGGGGTCGTGACCTTGATCGTGTCGAGTCTTTTCCGCCACGCCGATTTTGACTTGTCGAGCTCCGCCAACGCCTCTCGTGGTTGTCTGTAACGAGTGGCGAGCGCCAAAGCCTCACTGCGCCCTTCAACCGCACCGAGGAGAACGGCGATCTCGCGTGTCTGGTTTGGGGCAAGGGAGATGTTTATCTGCATGGCCGAGCACGGCTCTGAGTCGGTTTGATTCTTATCTAACTCAGTGGAAAGACCGGCGGGCGCCGACAACGAACCGTTCCGGCCAATGAAACCGCGCCGATCAGTCGTGAACGACGTCAGATCTTCGCTGATGGCCGCGAATGCTACCTGGCTCGCGTAGTCAAAGTCGAATGTATTCGCCGCGAGCATCGTGCTTTCACCCGGCAGCATTTCGGTCTGCACGTGGCCCTGGGTCCTTTCCCTGTCGGTACCGATGAGCCAATCGACGTAGCTCGTGATCGTCAGCCGTCGCTCGCGCGAGCTGGAGTTCTTAATCGACAGAAGCTGAATCTTTACCGGATCGGTTTCCGCCATCCCCGCGCGAAGGCTGGTCTCGATCCCGTCATGCTCATGATCGAAAATCGTGTAGCCGGCACCGTGTCGCGTGACGTATGGCGTTCTCTCGCGAATCGGCGCGGGTGTCGCAGTCCACAAATCGCCTGACTCATCATCCAGCAGATAGATGCATTCTCCCGGCTCGTCGCAGACGGGATCATTCTCCCATGGGGTCAGCCGGAAGAAGCTGCTGTTGACGGCCCACGTGACACCGAAGCCACTTTCGCTCGACATAAATCCAGCGGATGGATTCGCAATGACGTTTGTCCATGGCGTCGGAGGCAGCTGTTCGCCCTCGAGCCGGATCTCGTACTCGCCCTCGGCGTTGAATCCGCCGAGTCCGTTGAAGCAGAGCAGGTCTGGTCCGCGGCTAGCCATTGGCGACCTCCGCCAGCGTTTCGAGGTCGCAGTCAATCTGAATTCTTGCGGCGGCGTCGAGGGCGGCCGTCTGCTTCGGGTTCATCTCGCTCATGTCGAGAACGAAAACGCCCCCGGCTCGCTTCATTGAATCCGCATCGCCGCCGGGTGAGACCAGCAAGGAGACTTCATCCTTGAGCCTCGTGCTTCCTCGAGTGTCGTCCGTCACGATGACCAGGTCGCACACTACGCCTTTGAGGCTCCAGTAGCGATGCATGTCCACGATCTCGGTGATCCGGGCCGGCGAACTGCTCGTTTCAATCCTTGCCAGCAGAATTGGAAACTCGCCGGTAAGTCCGAGGCTCAGAAGATCGCGCCTGTCGCCTGTGACATTCGAGCCGACCATGCCCGACGGATCTGTTTTCGCGCCGAAGAGGAGAATGCCGGCAACGTCCTGATAAACTGCCGTGTCGCCTGATGACGCGTCCGTGGGCGAAACTCCGTCGAAGAACGTCTCCACCAATTCGAATCCGCTGTACCGTTGAGCGAGCTGCGTCGCGTCATCTCGATCATTTGCATGGAACGTCGTGAAGACGACAGACGCTGATTTACCGGCAGGAATCTTCAACGTCGTCCTCAGAGCAAGAACGGGGTCGAGAACGGCACCGACAGTTCCCGACAAATCGCCGGGATTGTCCATCGCGACTGGATTCCGCTGCGAGCGGCCTCGGCCTATGAATACGGCCCGGTCCGTCTCGCAGGTCACTATTCCTCGATTGCCGTCGACTGCTATTGTGTGTCCGCACCAGACAGGCTTCATCACCGCCGAACGTGGGCGCCGCATTGCCAGAAGAGAGTTCGCCTCGGCTAACCACTCTGTTTGAACGAACAAGTTGCCGAAAGCACGATGTCCGCGATCGGAAATGATCGGCGCCAGAACGACTTCCTGATATGAAGTCAGCTCGACCTGAGCATCGCGCTTTGAGCGATTCGTTACAGTGACCCGCCGCGCCTCGGCCGCACCGCCTGCCGGCACCGTGACGTCGGTGCGCGTCTCGAGATCGCCGTCGCGACGGTCGAACGTTGCGCGCTCGTCGTCAAGCGTAACGCGATACCATAGAGCCTCAGCGCAAACGGGCTGATGAGTCGCAGACCAGACCTTGCCCGACGTGACGTCGCGCAGATAACACCACTGCCCGTAGCCGTCACGAGTCGCGTCAACCCGCCAGCGATTGATGGCGATGTCGCCGTATTTACTGATCCCGCCGCCGGCATTGCTCACAAGCGTCGAGTAGGGAGCACCGCCCAGGAGAGCGACGCGTGGTAGAGGCGTATTGGCCGTATCCAGCACTCTGGCCGACGGATCTTTCGTAACTGTTCGCTCTCCGAATTCAGACGTCTCGTGTTCGCAAAATACCGGGCCGGGAACAATTGACTTCCCCGCCCTGATGTAAACGATTACATTTTTGCCTGTCCGTCAACCCGTGGGCGATGGCAACAATCAAGGACGTTGCTCGTGAAGCTTCCGTATCGGTAGCGACAGTCTCACGCGTCTTCAACGGCGCGACTGTCGTGCGCGAGGAAACCGCGCGCCGAATCAGGGAAGTCGCGGCAACACTCAGGTATGCTCCCCACAGTGGCGCCCGAAGCCTGATCACGAATCGCACGAACACACTCGGCGTCCTGCTCCCCGATCTCTACGGGGAATTCTTCTCCGAGCTCATTCACGGGATCGACCTCACCGCACGTAAAGAGGGATACCACATTCTGGTTTCTCGGTCGTGGGAAGGACGGAGCGAGATCGAAGAAGCAATGCGCGCCATGCGTGGACGCGTTGACGGGATGCTGTTGATGTCCCCCGACGTTCACGCAGACTCCATGCTGAACGTTCCAGCGAATCTTCCCGTCGTTCTTCTCTGCTCTCCGTCACGCGGACACGAATGCGATTCAGTGACGATCCAGAATTTCCAGGGCGCGAAAGAAATTGTGGCCCATCTGATCGCCGTCGGTCACACGCGCATCGCTATCATCAAAGGCTCCCTCGGGAACTTCGACGCTGCTGAGCGACTTCGCGGCTACCGTGCAGCATTGAAGGACGCCGGAATCCAGAACGACGCCACTCTCGAAAGGCAGGGCGACTTTACCGAGAAAGGTGGATTCACCGTCGCGGGTGAGTTGATGGCACTGAGGAACCGCCCCACCGCAGTCTTCGCCGCAAACGATTCAATGGCGATAGGCGCGCTCAGTGCTTTCAAGCAGATGGGAGTCCGGGTTCCCGAGGAAATGGCCATCGCGGGTTTCGATGACATTCCACTTTGCCGCTACATGGATCCACCACTTTCTTCAGTAAGAGTTCACATCGCAGACCTCGGCGCCAGGGCAGTCGAGGTCTTGCTGCACGGAATCAGGCACAAGAACGACCATGTGCGCCGCCGCGAGCGTATGTCCACAGAGATCGTAATACGTCGGTCCTCCGGTGGAGAGCCGGCGGAGCGTCCACCACCAACCCTCAACAACTCGATGGCTTCGGTCTGAGAAAGACACGTACCAGCGTTCCGCTGTCCACAAATCAAGAAACGGGAGATGTAAATGATCAACGGGAATATCAATCTTTACCGATTTATCAGGGGACTCGTCGCGGCATTCGCCGTGATGTTCGCCGCCGCGCTGCCGCTATCGGCACAAACGTCGACTGGAACCGTGAAGGGGACAGTGAGCGGTGCTGACGGCGCGCCGGCAAATGGTGCACAGGTCACAGCTCGCAATACGTCGAGCGGAGTGCTGCGCAATACGACAGCTCACCTCGACGGGAGCTACGTACTGCCTGGTATCATTCCAGGCACTTACGAGGTCAGCGTCCGCCGCATCGGGGCGGCACCGCAGACGCGCACCGTCGTGGTCCAGATCGGATCGACACAGGTCCAGGATTTCTCACTCGCCGCCTCGCCAACACAACTTCAGACTCAGGTCGTAACGGCGGCGACCGGAAAAGAAACCCAGACCTCTGAAATCGCAACAAACATCACGAAGGAGCAGATCGAGAAGCTGCCCACTCCAAGCCGCAACTTCCTCGACCTCGCAGCCCTGACACCTGGCGTGACGGTGACAGAGGACAGAGTGAACGGGAACTTCCGAACCGTCGCAGCCGGTGGTCAGGCACCATCGTCAGTCAATCTTTTTGTCGATGGCACGAGCTTCAAGAATGACCTGACGCAGGGCGGTGTCGCCGGCCAGGACGCCAGCAGAGGAAACCCGTTCCCGCGCAATGCTGTTCAGGAATACCGCGTTATCTCGCAGAACTTCAAGGCCGAGTACCAGAAGGCTTCGAGCGCCGTCATCACGGCGACCACGAAATCGGGCAGCAACGTCTGGAGCGGCAACGCGCTTGTCGGCTTTCAGAACAAAGGGATGGTTGGGCTCGACAGCTTCCAGCGCAAAGACAAGGCGGCCAATAATGCCTACAAGAAGCCCGACTACAGCCGCACGCTCACAGCATTGAGCTTCGGCGGTCCGATCGTGAAGGACAAGATTCACGTCTTCGGTTCGTACGAAGGCAACTATCAGAACCGCTCGAACCGCGTGTCGATCCAGGCGCCGCCTACCGGATACGCGGCACTCGACACGGTGAAGCTGGGCAATTACAACGGCGAATTCGGCTCGCCATTCCGCGAGAACCTGTTTTTCGGGAAGCTCAGCGACGCAATCAACGAGAAGTCGAACGTCGAGTTCAGCGTCAGCCATCGTCGTGAAACCGACGTGCGTGATTTTGGCGGAAACAAGGCGTTCACGGCAGCGAACAATTTCCACAACTACAACACCGCTGCTCAGGTGAAGCACAGCTTCTTCACGGGCCCGTGGCTCAACGAAGCTCTGGCAAGTTACACGCGCTTCCATCGTGGCTTCAGCCCGGATCAGGAAGGAATCCCGCACCGCCTCTACATCTATCCCAACGGTTGCTGCTTCGAAATCGGAAGCGCCCGGTCAACGCAGGAGTTTATCCAGAAGGGTCCCAGCTTCCGCGATGACATCACCTACACGGGACTCCAGCTCGGCGGAGAGCACGTCTTCAAGGGCGGAATCAGCGGAAACTTCCCGACGTACGACATCAACAAGAACAACGACGGAAATCCGCAATTCGAGTATCAGAACATCCGCAACGTTGGTTTTGGCGATCAGACATATAACTACACGAACCCGTTCCAGATGGTGTACGGAACCGGCGACCCGTATGTAAAGACGAGCAACAAGCAGATCGGCGCGTACATCCAGGATGACTGGAGCCCGATTAAGCGCCTGGTTCTCAATCTTGGAATTCGCTGGGATTACGAATCCAACATGCTGAACTCGGGTCACGTAACCGACAAGGTGGGCGCTGACACCATCACGCGCTACGCCTCGAACCTCGTCCACAAGCTGGACCTGAGCCGCTACATCGGCACTGGTGACAACCGCACGCCGTACAAGAAAGCATTCCAGCCGAGAGTCGGGTTCTCGTACGGAATCGACGAAGCATCGAGAACTACGGTCTACGGCGGATGGGGCGTGTACTACGATCGCATTCCCTTCGACGTCGCGATCGACGAGATCCAGAAGATTACCCACCCGACGTATCGCGTGTTGTTCGCGCCGAGAGGCCAGACGCCACTCGGAACTGAAGTCGCGTGGAACGATTCATATCTGACGGCTGATCACGCAACACTTGATGCCCTCGCCCACAGCTCAGGCAAGCCCGAGCTGTGGCTGATCGACAACGAATTCAAGATTCCGCAGTCGACGCAGTGGAGCGCCGGAGTCCGGCAGATTCTGCCTTACGGCTTCTCAGGATCCCTGACGTACGCAAATCAGCACGCCAAGGACTTGTTCACGCTCGGTCTCGCGAGTGCCGGACTGAACGCAAACGGCACGTGCTGTAACTTCCCGTTCAACTGGGGATCGCACGGATTCTCGAACATCATTTACTCATCCAACGATGCCGAGACGTGGTATCACTCGGTTCAGGTCCAGCTGGATCGCGCCTACCGCCGTTCCGCGCCAGACGCAATTGGCTGGGGAGCAGGCGTTGCCGTCACGTTCGCCAAGCGCGAGCTCAAGGGTGTCGACGCACTGGGCGATACGTTCGCATTCCCTGACGCAACGGCGATTCCGAGACATCCGGCGAACGACGAGAAGACCCGCGTCGTAGCAAACTGGATAACGGACCTTCCTTACCTGTTCGGCATTCAGTGGTCGGGCCTCGCAACACTTGGCGGCAAGTCGGTTATTGACGCTGGCTGCAGCCGCTTCTGCGGCCTGTCCGATCAGCAGAGCAATCCGCGGATCCAGGGCGGATTCACCGTTCCTGGTACGTTCCCATACCAGAACGTCGACATGCGCCTGAGAAAGGATTTCCCGCGCTTTGGCAACATGGCGACTGCGCTTGGAATCACGCTCGACGTATTCAACGCGCTGAACCACGATAACCTGGGCTGCTATAACACCGGCAACCCGAAGGACACCAATTTCGGATTGGCAGGCTGCAGTGTTTCGGATGCACGTCGGATCCAGCTTGGCGCGGAGCTGAACTTCTAGCGCCGGGCAAGCTGTTGACAGAAATCAGGTAGTGAGAGTCGGCGCCGATTTGCGAGTCATTATTGCATGTTGGCGCCGATTCTGCGTCCAGTTGTTACCGGATATCGTAGTTCCGCCCCTTTCGGGTACCGAGGAAGGGCGTTGTCCGAGAAAACGAAAACAAAGGATTCCACAAATGCGCGCCAATCGCTTGATCGCCGGCCATTCGCTTGTAGCTGCGCTTCTGTTGTCCGCGTGCAGTTCGGCGACCAAAGCCACAGGCCCCGTCGCGCCGGTTCCTCTCACCCCGCGACAGACGGCGTTCCTCGATACCCTCGAGCAGCGCACCTTCAACTGGTTCTGGGAAAAGAGCGACGCCAACACGGGACTGACTCCCGACCGCTGGCCGGCAAAGAGTTTCTCCAGCGTCGCTGCGATTGGCTTCGCACTCACTGCGTATCCGATCGGCGTAGAGCGCGGATACATAAGCCGCGCTCAGGCGGCTGATCGAACTCTGAAAACGTTGCGGTTCATGTACAACGCGCCACAGGGTCCGCAGGCGACAGCCGTCACAGGCTACAAGGGATTCTTCTACCACTTTCTGGACATGAACACTGGCTACCGGTTCGAGACTGTCGAGCTGTCTACTATAGATACGTCTCTCCTGATTGCCGGAGTTCTCTTCGATCAGTCGTACTTCACCGCCGACAACGCAACTGAATCTGCGATTCGCGCGTATGCCGATTCCCTCTATCTGCGCATCGACTGGAGCTACGTAAAACCGCGTGCACCTCTCGTGAGCATGGGATGGACTCCCGAGAAAGGGTACATCGAGGCCGACTGGCATGGCCTGAACGAGGCGATAATCCTGAACATCCTCGCTCTCGCTTCACCAACGCATCCGATCGACGTCGCATCGTGGGAAGCATATCGGAGCACGTACAAATGGGCGGATTTCTACGGACAGCCGCACCTGCAATTCGGTCCTCTCTTCGGCCATCAGTACTCGCACGTGTGGATCGACTTCCGCGGCATCAAGGATTCGTACATGCGCGGCAAGGGAATCGACTACTTCGAGAATTCCCGTCGCGCTACGATTTCACAACGCGCTTATGCCTCGGCGAATCCAGGCGACTGGAAAGACTACTCGGCCGACATCTGGGGCCTGACCGCAGGCGACGGTCCGAAGGACACCGTGATGTTCATTCGCGGCAAGATGCGGAAGTTCCAGACGTACACCGCTCACGGCGCATCCGCTGAATACGTTCACGACGACGGCACGCTTGGACCAACCGCACTCGGCGGATCGGTTCCGTTTGCTCCAGAGATCACGATCCCGGCGCTCATCGCAATCCGCGAGAAATACGGCGATCACGTTTTCGGACCGTACGGATTCATCGATTCGTTCAACCCGACATTCGACGTCAACGTCGCGACGCACGATGGAAAGGTCGTCCCCGGAATTGGCTGGTTCGACTCTGATTACCTCGGCATCGACCAGGGTCCGATCATCGCGATGATCGAGAACTATCGCACCGATCTCATCTGGAAGACGATGCGCAAGAACAAGTACATCGTCAGCGGACTGAAGAAAGCCGGATTCACCGGCGGGTGGCTCGATAACTAGGATGCCGATGCGTCTGCGATTGACCGCCGTTGCGCTTCTGCCAGTTGTTCTGGCTGCGTGCGCGTCACCGTCAGACGATCATACCATCCGCCTCTGGGCGATGGGGCGTGAGGGGGAAGTCGTCACTCAGCTCCTCCCTGCGTTCTACAAAGCACACCCCGGAATCAAAGTCGAAGTTCAACAGATCCCGTGGTCAGCCGCGCACGAGAAGCTACTCACCGCCTACGTCGGCGACGCCACGCCCGACATCGCCATGCTCGGCAATACCTGGGTGCCTGAATTCTCGGCCATCGACGCACTCGAGCCGCTCGACAGACTCGTCGCTGCATCGAAGGACGCGCCAAAGTCCGATTTCTTCGAAGGAGTCTGGAACACGAACGTCGTAGACGGAGTGACCTTTGGAATTCCGTGGTACGTGGACACGCGCGTGATCTTCTATAGATCAGACCTGCTCGCGGACGCCGGTTACACTTCAATGCCGACGACGTGGGCCGAGTGGCGGAAATCGATGGAGAAGATCAAGTCGAAGATGACGGCGAAGCAGTATCCGCTTCTGATCCCGACAACAGAGTGGCCGCCGCCGGTGATCCTTGGACTTCAGGCGGGATCCCCACTGTTGAAGGACAACGGACAGTACGGGGCTTTCCACGATGCGCAGTTCATGAAGGGGTTCAACTTCTATGTGGCTCTCTACAAGGACGGCCTCGCGCCGGCGTTGAGTGGCTCGGAGATCTCGAACCTCTATCAGGAGTTCGAGCGCGGAAACATCGCGATGTACATCAGTGGCCCGTGGCAGATCGGTGAGTTCACGAATCGTCTGCCGAAGGATCTCCAGGACAAGTGGATGACGGCGCCGTTGCCTGGCGTTGACGGACCGGGCGTTTCATTGGCCGGCGGGGCAAGCCTGGCGCTATTCAAGCGATCGACGAAGAAGACTGAAGCGTGGCAGCTGATGGAATTCCTCTCGCGGCCAGAGATCCAGCTTCAGTTCTATAGACTGACCGGCGATCTCCCCGCTCGGCGCGAATCGTGGAAGGACACCGCCCTGGCAAACAACAAGTACGCAAAGGCATTTCGTGATCAGCTCGATCGCGTTGTTCCGACTCCGCAGGTTCCTGAGTGGGAACAGATCGCGACGAAAGTCTTCGAGCATGGTGAACAGGCAGTTCGTGGAAAGAAAACTGCTGATCAGACAATGGCCGAGCTCGATGCGGATGTGAATGGGATTCTCGAGAAGCGCCGGTTTCTGTTGAGCGTTCGCAAGTCCGCGTCGCAAAAGGTGGCGAATCGATGAGCACGAAGCGGCTCAGAATGCCCGGCGAGTCAAATACGGCAGCGTGGTTTTTCCTGGCGCCGGCGCTGACGCTGATTTTCGTCTTCTTTTTCCTGCCCGTCGCCGCGTCGCTAGTCTTGAGCGTCACCGACTTCGACATCTATGGTATAGCCAACACGTCGAATACGCGGTTCGTCGGGTTCCAGAACTACGTGAAGCTTCTTCACACTCCCGATTTCTGGAACGCGCTCAAGAACACTTTCTACTTCGCATTTGTCGGTGGACCGCTGACGATCGCCGTCTCACTTGGTGCGGCCCTTTTACTGAATTCGAAGCTTGTTCGCTTCAAGGGATTCTTCCGGACGCTGTATTTCACGCCTTTCGTCACGACGCTCGTGGCTGTCGCGATTGTCTGGCGCTACCTGTATCACACCAAGTACGGCCTCTTCAACTACGGCTTGAGCAAGATAGGCCTCGGCCCTATTGACTGGCTTGGTGATCCGCATTGGGCGATGCCGGCGATCATCCTGATGGCAGTGTGGAAGAGCTTCGGCTACAACATGCTGATCTTCATCGCGGGGCTTCAGGCAATTCCCGAAGAACTGTACGACGCCGCGCAGATAGACGGTGCGAGTCCGTGGAGACAGTTCTGGAGCATCACCCTCCCGATGCTCGCTCCAACGCTCGTTTTCATTTCCGTCATTACGATGATCGGGTATTTCCAGTTGTTCGCCGAGCCGTATGTGATGACGCAGGGTGGGCCGTTGAGGAGTACGACGAGTGTCGTGCTGCTGATGTATGAGGAAGGCTTCAGGTGGTGGCGGATGGGTTACGCCGCTGCGATTGCGTTCGTGCTGTTCATCGTGATCCTGATTGCGACGCTGTTGCAGTTCAGGCTTCAGAAGGAGCGCGCATGAGCGAGATGATTGCGACTGCGTCGATAAAGCGGCGTCAGCAGATGGCGCGGGTTGGATTGTATTTCCTGCTGATTCTTGGTGCGGTGCTGGCGATGTTGCCAATGGTGTGGATGGTGTCGGCGTCGCTGATGCCGACTGGTGAGGCGAGCAGTTATCCGCCGCGGTTTTTTCCGACGAGTATAACGCTCGATCATTACAAGGATCTGTTCACGCGGCTCAACCTTGGAAGAAATCTCGCAAACAGCGCGCTGGTGTCATTTGTAGTGACGTTCGCTTCGCTGTTCATCAATTCGCTTGCTGGTTACGCGTTCGCGAAGATGCGGTTCAATGGCCGGGAACGTTTGTTTAAAACACTTTCGACAGGGCTTGTACTGCCGACGCAGGTCGCGATGCTTCCGTTGTTCCTGTTGCTCAAGAACATGGGGCTGATCAACACCTACTGGGGCGTGATTATTCCGGGGCTGTCGAGCATTTTCGGAATCTTCCTTGTGCGACAGTATGCGCTGTCGATTCCTGATGAGATGCTCGATGCCGCGCGAGTGGATGGAGCGGGCGAGTTCAGGATTTTCTGGTCGATCGTCGTGCCGGGCATCATGCCGATTCTTGCGACCCTCGCAATCTGGACCTTCCTCGCGACGTGGAACGATTTCATGTGGCCGTTGATCGTTCTTAGCGACGCGTCGCACTACACGCTGCCGGTCGCGTTGGCGAATCTGAGTGGCGAGCACGTGCAGGACACCGAGCTGATGATGGCCGGATCTGTTCTTACCGTGATTCCGGTGATGATGGTGTTTCTCTTCCTGCAGCGGTACTACATCCAGGGAGTGATGGCCGGGAGCGTGAAGGGATGATCGCGCTATTCCCTGCTCTTGCGGCGATGATCATCGGCCAGGCTGCGATTGTTGTCGATGACTTTGAGTCGGTCGCTGCGTGGAAGGCAGTGCCCTCTGACGGAGTTTCGCTCACGATCAGTCAGGGAACTGGTGTACACGGAAAGTCGATGCAGCTCGACTTCGATTTCCACGGCCATGGTGGGTACGCGGTCGTTCATCGCGATCTCAAGCTCCCGTTGCCGGCGAACTATGAGTTCTCTTTTCAGATCAAGGGACCCGCGCCGGTCAACGCGCTCGAGTTCAAGCTTATCGATCCAACAGGCGACAACGTGTGGTGGTCGAACAACCCGGGGTTCGTTTTCGGACCTGAATGGAAAACTTTCACACGCAAGAAAAGGCAGATTGGCTTCGCCTGGGGCCCGCTCGGCGGTGGTGAAATGAAGCAGGTCGCCGGGATTGAATTCGCCATAACTGCCGGTACTGGTGGGAAGGGCACGGTCTGGATCGATGATCTGGAACTCTCGCCTCTCGATCCGGATATCCCTTACACATTGTCGCCTCATCTGATCTCCATGTCTGATGTTGTCGATCATCCGCCGCATGACGCTATGGATGGAAAACTCTCTACGTCTTGGCGGACCCTCGTCGCCGGACCAGGGAATGAAATGCGCAGCCCTGGGCGCATTCTGATGATTGACTTTCTAAAACGCCGCGAGTTCGGCGGATTGGTGGTCAACTGGGAAAGGGATCATCGGCCAGCTTCATATGTCGTGCAGCTTTCCAAAGACAGGCTATCGTGGACAACTGCTTACATCGTCGAGCGAAGCAGCTCCACTCGTGACTATCTCTACCTGCCCGAATCAGACGCCCGCTATGTGATGATCACGGCAAACCCTGAGACGGGGCGTTACGCCGGATTATCAGAGATCACAGTTGAGCCGCTGAAGTGGTCCGCGACGATGAACGATTTCTACCTTGCGGTCGCAAAAGATGCCAACCCCGGAGACTACCCTCGTTACTACTCGCGCAAACAGAACTACTGGGCAGTCATTGGAATCAGCGGCGACACGCGCGAAGGACTCATCGACGAACAAGGCGCCATCGAGTCAGGCAAAGGACAGTTCTCGATAGAGCCATTCCTGTTCGCGAACAACAAGCTCATTACGTGGAATGACACGAAGCGATCGACGGGCGACGTTGGGGTAGATCTCCCGATTCCGACCGTCACGTGGAGGTCGCCAGGCATCAACATGACCGTAACGAGCTTTGCGGCTGGCCCTGTGGACTCGTCGATTCTTTACGCGCGCTACCGAATCCAGAATACAACGTCGTCGCCGCTTCACTCGACCCTTTACGTCGCAGTTCGACCGTTTCAGGTAAACCCGCCGTGGCAGTTCCTGAACACGCAGGGGGGCTCCGCAAAAATCGACAGCATCTACTACGAGGGCAATCGCGTTCGAATCAGCGGGAATCGTAGCGTGCTTCCGTTAACTGCCCCTTCAGGTTTCGGCGCCACGACTTTTGACGCGGGCAACATCGTCGATATGCTGCGTACGAACGCTCTCCCAACCGCGCGGGCAGCGACCGACAAACTTGGGAGAGCAACCGGCGCGCTGGCGTGGAAGATCGATCTCGGTGCGGGCCGAGACACGACCATCGACGTCGCTATTCCTCTTCACGACGCAGGTCCGACATGTATGCACGGCTTGTCGCTCGAGGGATGCCGCGGCAGCTGGACCAGCGATCAGCTGACATCGACGAAAAAGTGGTGGACTGAGAAGCTCGGGAAGCTCGACATCCAGCTCCCACGATCCGCTTCAAGATTCGCCGAATCGATCCGCGCCAACCTCGCCTACATCCTAATCAACCGCGACGGAGCAGGAATTCAGCCAGGCTCCCGCTCCTACGAGCGCTCCTGGATTCGCGACGGTTCACTCACATCGACCGCCCTCCTCCGACTCGGCCACTTCGACGAAGTCCGCGACTACATCAACTGGTACTCCAAATTCCAGTTTGACAACGGCAAAATCCCCTGCTGCGTCGATTCGCGCGGCGCTGACCCGGTTCCCGAAAACGACAGTCAGGGCGAGTTCATCTACCTGGTCGCCGAATACTATAGAACTACGCGCGACAAGGACCTCCTCGAGAAGATGTGGCCGCACGTCCAGCGCACGGTCGCGTTCATGGACTCGCTTCGGCATTCCAGAATGACGGACGAGTACAAGACCGGCGACAAGCGCGTCTTCTACGGCCTCATGCCCCAATCGATCAGCCACGAAGGCTATTCGGCAAAACCGATGCATTCGTACTGGGACGACTTCTTCGCGCTCCGGGGATACAAGGACGCGGCGGAAATCGCGGTGGTCCTCAATAAGCCCGAGGCAAAGCAGTACGCCGCCGCGCGCGACGAGTTCAGAAAGGATTTCTACGCGTCGATTCAGCTATCGATGAAGCAGCACAACATCGACTACATCCCGGGTGCTGCCGAGCTGGGCGATTTTGACGCGACGTCCACGACAATCGCAATCAACCCAGGCGAAGAGCTCGCGCACATTCCGCAGCCG
>DATLDF010000062.1:0-48118 GCA_035525975.1 Gemmatimonadaceae bacterium | reverse complement strand
ATTCAACGCCGCGCGACTTCATGTCGGTGACGGTCTTGATGATGTCGTCTGTCGCGATCGCAATGTGCTGCACCCCAGGCCCGTCGTAGAACTCGAGATACTCGTCGATCTGGGATTTCTTCTTCCCCGCAGCGGGTTCGTTGATCGGGAACTTGATCCGGCCGTTTCCGTTCGACATCACTTTCGACATCAGGGCGGAGTACTCGGTGGAGATTGTCTTGTCGTCGAACGAAAGAATGTTCACGAAGCCGAGGACGTGCTCGTAGAACTCGACCCATTTGTTCATCGCCCCAAGCTCGACGTTGCCGACGCAGTGATCGACGTACTTGAGGCCGACGGGTTTCACTTCGACTGGCGAGCTGAAGGGCACGAAGCCGGGCATGAACAGGCCCTTGTAATCTTTTCGTTCGACAAGGCTGTGGATCGTGTCACCGTAGAGATGAATCGCGGCGATGACGATCTCTCCCGATTCATCCTTCATGACCGTCGGCTCTTGCGCCGGCTTTGCGCCCCTCTCGACAGCGAGCTTGAACGCTGTTCTCGCGTCATCGACCCACAGCGCGATGTCGCGGACGCCGTCGCCGTGCTTGCTGATGTGGTCGGCAATCAATCCGTCGGCCCTGATCGGAGTCGTCAGGATGAATCTGACTTTGTCCTGCTGAAGGAGGTAGCTCGCCCTGTCCTTCGTTCCGGTTTCCGGCCCGCGGTACGCGACTACCTCGAAGCCAAACGCTGAACGGTAGAAGTGCGAAGCCTGCTTGGCGTTTCCGACGTAAAACTCGATGTAGTCGGTGCCGTTTATTGGAAAGGTGTCCGTTTGCTGCGCGGACTCGGGAAGCGTAGCTGTGGCCATTTTCTAAATCCCCAATTGAGTGCTGACTGCTGACTGCTGACTGCTGACTGCCAAGCGTACAGCATCAATTTAATCGCAGGTGCTGTACCGCGTCGCCGTTCTGCGGGGCAGTCAGCAGTCAGCGGTCGGCCGTCAGCGCTTTTGCTGTTCCCTGCCTCTCGCCTCGGCGAGTTTCCTGCCAATGCCCCGGTAGAACGCAGCGTCAGCCGGCTTGCTCTGTCCATCGAGTGACAAGGCAGTGACCTCGAGAGAATAAAGAATATTGCCGAGGTAAAGCTCGGCGACATCCGCAACTGTTTCGGTTGGATCGGCGCTCTCGCCTTCAGAGCCGACGTCGGCCACGGCGGCTTAGCGCGGCTGCGGAACCGGCGTTACCTCACCGGTCGGAAAACTCGTGTCCGCGGTGATGACCTTCACGACGATCGCCGTGATATTGTCGATCCCGCCGTTGTTGTTTGCGTCGGCGATCATCGCGTTGACGATTCGCTCCGGTGCAGCGCGGGATTGAAGAAGCTGCTGCAGCCGTTTGTCCTCAACCATTCCCGTGAGTCCGTCGCTCGCCAGCAAAAAAACGTCTCCGACGTGCGTCTCGCCCGCGATTATCGCCGGCTCGATGTCGCTGCTCATTCCAATGCAGCAGGTGATGACGTTGCTCTGGGGATGATGCCGCGCCTGTTCCTGGGTGATCAGCCCTGCATCGACCTGCTCCTGAACCAGCGAATGGTCGCGGGTCAGCTGCTTCATCTCGCCGTCGCGAACCAGGTAGATCCGCGAATCTCCAACATGACCGATCAGGTAATGAGTGTCGGACAACAGAAGCGCAGACGCCGTGCTGCCCATTCCGGTCTTGTCGATTTCTGTCGTCGTGCGCTGGAATACCTGCTTGTTCGCAAGACGCAGGGTGTCCGACACGCGCTGCGACGCCTCGGCCGCAGTGAGGTCATTGAGATCGGCGAGCTCACTCGAAATGAGATCGACAGCCATCTGGCTGGCAACCTCTCCGGCGGCGTGTCCACCCATGCCGTCGGCTACAATGAAGAGTCCACGATACTCGTTGGCGTCGGCGTAGAGGTTGTCCTCATTGCCCTTTCTCAATCGCCCGGTATCGGTTCTCGCTGACACAGCAAGGTGCACTAAGGCGCGCTCCCCGCCGAACGCGGGATAGTAGAAGTCAAAGGAAAATCTCTGGAACGAGGTTCAGAAACGAGTACACAAACTACGCCAAGGTCCGTACGGCCAGCAAGCACTATCCGGCCAGGAGGGCTGGCGCGGCCTTTTCGCCGCTCTGCAGGCGCCATAGCCTGTCGTAAAGGCCGCCATTGCCTACCAGCGCCGCATGAGTCCCACGCTCCACCACCTCTCCATGGTGAAGCACGAGGATCTCGTCAGCCGATACGATAGTGCTCAGACGATGCGCAATGGCAATCGTCGTGCGACCCTCCATGAGCACCAGCAGCGCAGTCTGAATCTCCGCCTCGATTTCGCCGTCAACCGCGCTGGTCGCCTCGTCGAGGATCAGAAGCGAGGCGTCGGCAGCCACCGCACGGGCGAACGACAGGAGCTGCCTTTCACCAACGCTCAATGACGATCCCCGCTCCCCCAGAACATGCGCATAGCCGTTCGGGAGCCGTTTGATGACTCGATCTGCGCCAACCCGCGCGGCTGCCCGCGCAACCTCTTCGTCGGGAATCGGGTTCGAGAGCCTGATGTTCGTCGCGACGTCGCCGGCGAAGAGAAAGATGTCCTGCTGGACGTACGCAATCAGCCCGCGCAGCTCGTCAGCGGGCATTTCCCGAATGTCCATGCCATTCACGAGAATGCGTCCGCGCTGCGGATCGTAGAAACGCATCAGCAGGTTGACGATCGTCGTCTTTCCGGCGCCGGTGTGGCCCACCAGGGCGAGCGTTTGTCCAGGACGAGCCGTGAACGAAACACCTTTCAGCACCCACTCCGGTTCAGCCGGTTTGTCTGAATCCAGCCTCGCAACGTGGCCGATGTCGTAGGCAAACCACACGTCTTCAAAGACAACCTCGACGCTTGACCGGACTCGCTGGGACGGACGCTCGCTCGATTTCGCTGCCGATGGCTCGGTGTCGAGCAGCGCAAAAATCCTCTCCGAGCTCGCCATCGCCCCTTGAACGATGTTGAACTTTTCGGCCAGATCCTGCAGCGGTTGGTAGAAACGGCGTCCAAGCTGAAGAAAGGCCGCAACTGTTCCAACCGTCAGCGTCTTGTTGCCGACAAAGTGAGCGCTGATGACGATGATCAACGCGAGCGCAACCGAGGTCAGGAGCTCGATGGCGGGAAAGTAGATCGCGTAGTACCTGATCGACCTCATGTGCGCGTCGAGATGGTCTTCGTTGAGCTGACGGAAACGCTCGGCTTCGTCTTCTTCGCGGCCGAAGAGCTGGACGATCCGCATTCCGGTGATTCGTTCCTGGAGGAACGAGTTGATTCGTGCGAGACGCGTGCGAACGTCGCGATATGCGTCGCGCACGCTCGACCTGAACCAGTGCGACACCGTGGCAACGAGTGGTATCACGACAAGCGCGCCGAGCGAGAGGCGCCAGTCCAGGATGAACATCGTGATCCCGATGGCGACGAGCGTGAAAAGGTCGCCAAGTCCGGAAACAACTCCGGATGTGAACAGCTCGTTCAGCGTCTCCACGTCGGAGGTGACGCGCGTGATGAGCCGCCCTGCGGGATTTTTGTCGAAGAAAGCAATCGACAGGCGCTGCATGTGCGCGAAAATCTGCATCCTGAGGTCGCGCATCACTCGCTGGCCCAGGAGGCTGGTAAGCCACGTTTCGCCGTACGAGCAGATGAACTGGGCGATCAGTGTAAGCGCAAAGAGGGCGGTCGCCGTTATTATCGCCGCGGTGTCGCGCGCCGGGATCGCCTTGTCGATGACCCGTTTTGTGAGGAGCGGTCCGGCCAGCTGCAAAACGCCGCCGACGGTCAGGAGGGCGAGTGCGGCGAAAACCAGCGGCGCGTAGGGTCGGATATAGACGAGCAACCGCCGCATCATGGGCGCGTCGTATGTGCGCCCGAGTGCGTCTTCTTCGTGCAGGGTTGCGGAGGTCGTCATCTCCCGGTATCGTAGCGGCTGATGCACTGCCGCGCCACCGTCCCGGAGGGCTGGTACGCAGGTTGCACTTCCGGGGCTCGCAGACCCTATCGGGGACTGCTACTCACCCTACGGAGGAGAAATGAATTTTCTCGCATGGATCGTCCTTGGTTTGATCGCTGGTGCGATTGCCAAGGCCCTAATGCCGGGCAACGACCCGGGCGGCATCATCGTCACAATGATCATCGGAATCGTCGGCGCAGTGATCGGCGGATTCCTCGGCAGCACACTGATGGGAGCGCCGCTAACGGGCTTCTCGATTCAGAGCCTTCTCCTTGCAATCGTCGGCGCGCTGATCCTTCTCTGGGTCTACCGCATGGCAACGCGCGGCCGTACTCGAGTACCGTAACAGGATTACAGGGTGACGAGGGGATAGTCGGTGCCGCTCTGGCTCTACTGGATTCTTCTTGGTCTTGTGGCAGGATCGCTGGCCAAGTTTCTGGTGCCAGGGCGGGACCCCTCGGGTTGTATCATCACGATTCTTCTCGGAATCATTGGCTCCTTCCTCGGCGGTTTCATTGGAACGAAGGTCGGTTGGGGAACGGTCGCCGCCGGGGCATTTGATCTTCGATCGATCGCCCTTGCGACTTTTGGGGCGATTGTGCTCCTCCTCCTCGGGCGACTCGTTCGGCGCTGACCTCCTAAAAACGCGGTAACTGTCATCCGGTTTCCGTTACCCGATCACTGTCACCCGGTGCCCGCAACCACCGGCCACCGTTAAGAACGAGTTCGTTTCAACCGGAAACCCGATAACCCGGCACCAGGCAACGGTGATCGGGTAACGGATGCCGGGCGACGGTTACCGCCATCGGCTGAATCGGTGTTTGTTCGGCTCGACACTCTCTATAGATTCAGCATGTGAAAGAGAGCATCGTGATCCGCGGCGCGCGCCAGCACAATCTGAAGGGATTCGACCTCGAAATCCCGCGCCGTACCTTCACCGTCATCACGGGCCCGTCGGGCTCAGGGAAGTCCTCCCTCGCGTTCGATACCATCTACGCAGAGGGCCAGCGCCGTTACGTAGAATCGCTGTCCGCCTACGCACGCCAGTTCCTCGAGCGGATGGAAAAGCCCGACGTCGATTCGGTCGAGGGACTCTCTCCCGCGGTCGCGATCGAGCAGAGCAATCCTACAAAAACGTCCCGATCGACAGTAGGAACCGCGACTGAGATCTACGATTACCTCCGCCTGCTCTGGGCGCGAGTCGGTCATACGTTCTGTCCAGTTTGTCACCGCGAGATCAAGCCCGACACAGTTCAATCAGTGGCTGATACAGTCCTTCGACTCGCGTCAGGAACGCGATTCTACGTTTCGTTCCCGCTTCGCCTGTCCGACAAAGTCACCCACAAAGTCGTCGTCGAGAATCTGAGAGCTCAGGGATTTCTTCGCGTTTTTGCGAATGGCAAAGTCGTTCATCTCGACGAGCTCGAAGCCGCGAAGATCGATCTCACCAAGTCGAGCGAGGTCCTCGTCGTCGTCGATCGTCTCGCGATTTCGGATGATGTCGCGGGGCGGCTCACCGACGCAATCGGAACTGCTTTCGCCGACGGTGATGGCGAGTGCGTGATAATTCTCGCCGACACGATGGAGCGTCTTCGCTTCACCGAGCGCTTCGAATGTGCGTACGACGGGGCGCGCGTTCCGGCGCCGTCGCCCCAGCTTTTCTCGTTCAATAATCCGCGCGGTGCGTGCGAGCGCTGCAACGGATTCGGTGCCGTTCTCGAGTACGACGAGTCCCTGATCGTTCCCTACCCCGAGCGCAGCCTTCGCGACGGTGCTATCGACCCATGGACCAAGCCGCGTTACGATGGGAAACGGCGCACACTGGCCGAGTTCGCGAGAAAGGAGGGAATCCCGCTCGACAAGCCTTGGCACCAGCTTTCCGCATCGCAACAGCATCTCCTGCTCAACGCACGCACGCGCTCGTACAAGGGAATGCTTCCCTTCCTCAAGGATCTCGAGGAGAAGCGCTACAAGCAGTACATCAGGATTTTTCTGCGACAGTATCAAACGGCGCAGGAGTGTCCCGATTGTCACGGAACGAAGCTCAAGCCTGAAGCGCTGAACGTGCGCGTCGACAACAAGACAATCGCCGAGGTTGCCGACTTCTCCATTGGCACGCTCACTCACTGGATCGAGAATCTCGTCCTTTCCGCGTTCGAGCAGTCAGTCGCGGCGACCATCATGCGAGAGGCTCGCGAGCGAATCCGGTTCCTTCGCGACGTCGGTCTCGATTACCTGTCGCTGAATCGCGCGACGCGCACTCTCTCGGGCGGTGAAGCGCAGCGCATTGGCCTCGCCAACTCACTCGGCTCACAGCTGGTTGACACACTCTACGTTCTCGACGAGCCGTCCATCGGACTCCATCCGCGCGACATGGGCCGTCTCCTCAAGCTGTTGATGCGCCTGCGAGACGCCGGCAACAGCGTTCTCGTCGTCGAGCACGATCCCGCGGCAATCGAAGTCGCCGACTTCATGGTCGAGATGGGTCCGGGCAGTGGTGAGCACGGCGGATACGTCGTCTTCGCTGGCCCGATGTCGAGGGTTCACGAGAGCCCGCTCACAGGTCAGTACTTGACGGGTGAGAAGGAAATCCCGATGCCGCTCGAGCGTCGCCGCGTGGGCCCGCGGTGGATTAATCTCACCGGCGCACGAGAGCACAATCTCAAGGGCGTCGACGTTCGCATTCCGATCGGCGCACTTACTGTCGTCACCGGAGTTTCTGGTTCAGGCAAGAGCACGCTCGTTCACGACATTCTCTATCGCGCCCTCGAGAATCACATCGTCGGCGAGAACACCGCCAAACGCCACCTCGGCGAAACCGTCGGCGCGTACGACGAGCTGACCGGCGCTGACGCCATAGATGAAGTAGTGATGATCGACCAGAGCCCGATCGGGAAGTCTCCGCGATCGAATCCGGTCACTTACATCAAGGCCTTCGATCAGATTCGCCAGATCTTCGCCGATGCACCCGTCGCACGCCAGCGCAAATACACTCCCGGCACTTTCAGCTTCAACGTTGAAGGCGGCCGCTGCGATGATTGTGAAGGCGCTGGCTCGATCGAAGTCGAGATGGTTTTCATGGCAGACGTGCACGTCCCGTGCGACGCGTGCGGCGGAAGGCGATTCAAGCCCGAAGTTCTCGACGTGAAGATCAACGGCAAGAGCATCGCCGATGTTCTCGAGCTGACTGTCGATCAGGCGATTCGATTCTTCCCGCGCGAAGAAAAACTCGGCCAGGCCCTGTGGCAGCTTCAGCAGGTGGGGCTCGGATATCTCCGGCTGGGGCAGCCTGCGACGACCCTTTCTGGCGGCGAAGCACAGCGTGTGAAGATCGCTCGCGAGCTTGCAACCGCGGGAAAGAAGCGAAACAGAAAGCTGTACATCATGGACGAGCCCACAACCGGACTTCATCTCGATGACATCAAGCGATTAGCCGAGGTGATGGATCGCCTAATTGAGAACGGTCACACAATCCTTTTGATCGAGCACAACCTCGATGTGATCAAGCTCGCCGACTGGATCATCGACCTCGGTCCCGAGGGAGGCTCCGAAGGGGGACGATTGGTGGCAATGGGCCGCCCCGAAGAGATTGTCGAGGTCGCTGAATCGTACACGGGTCAATGGCTCAAGCCAATCCTGAAAAAGTCACGCGTGCCAGAGGCGACTGACAAGCGGAGACGGGCGGTGTTGTAAAAGGGAGGATTGAGGTGGGTCGTCTGATGGGCCCCAATGGAAGTATTGCCATCACTGGTCCGCTTTGAGTCCCCTAGCGGTTGCGGGTGATGGCAATACTTCCAATAAAGGCCCATCAGACGACCCACCTCAATCCGTGCAGTTACCGATTCTCTTGAGCCTTTCGAGCAATCGTAGCAAGCAGTCTCCGCGGTGCGAGTCGCTCCGCCTGCACCATGATCTTGTTCTTGAGCCCAACGACGGCCACTCGCTCTCCGCGCATCAAGGCGTCAAAACCGTATTGAGCAACCTGCTCGGAAGTAGTCCCGCCGACAGCCGCGAACAGCTTGCTGTTTTCGAGTCCCGCAGTTTTCGCGAATCCTGTAGCAGTCGATCCTGGACACAGGCACGTCACGGATACGCCGGAATTCCGCAGCTCTTCGTCGAGCGCCTGTGAGAAGCTGAGTACGAATGCCTTCGACGCGTAATAGACCGACATCAGCGGACCGGGAAGGAACGCCGCCGTTGATGCGACATTGAGAATTCGTCCTGACTTTCGCTTGATCATAGCGGGCAGGAACATCTTGGTGAGCTGCATCAATGCCACGATGTTCACCTGCACCATCTCCAACTCGCGCTTGATGTCAGTATCGACGTATTCACCGCCGAGTCCGAAGCCGGCGTTGTTGACGAGGAAGTGGATTTCGATGTTCTCTGCCCGGATCGCATCGAACAATCGTTGAGGAGCTTCGGGATCGGTGAGATCGTCCGCGATTACCGTGACCTTCACGCCGTACTTGCCTTCGATGGTGCCGGCGACTCCCTCGAGCGTGTCGCGATGTCTCGCGGTCAGCACAAGATCATGCCCGTGCATAGCGAACTGCCTTGCCAGCTCGAGGCCGATTCCACCTGACCCTCCAGTGATGAGAGCCGTAAGTCCCGACGTTTTCGCTCGTGAGCTCATGGAAATGGCTAAGTCGTTGGTTGGTGGGAGGATGCGTGCAGCCGGCGAGCTCCCAGGAAGTTAATTCGGCGCCAGAGAATTGGGTTTCCGGCGCGGTTGATTTGGCCACCCGTTAGGGGTTAGTTTGAGGAGTTATTCCCGAGTAGCTCAGGTGGTAGAGCAGGTGACTGTTAATCACCGGGTCGGGGGTTCAAGTCCCTCCTCGGGAGCTTTCTTAAAGCTCCAAACCACAATGTGCTAATAGAACGGGCACTTCCGACGAAAAGCCGGGGGTGCCCGTTTTTACACGCGAAACGACACGCACGAGCCCTTAGTCCAGCCCTGCCGCTTCGAGATCCTCCTGCATCGTCTCCCCAGGATCCGACGGCCGCCTGAAATACCACCAGGCCTTCTTCGGATCCGGTGCCAACTCGCCGACCATTGCGGAGCCCCAGATGGAACCCGTCTTAACGGTTGCCTCACGAAGCTTGTGGTCTGCCTTGTTCAACCGCTCCGACACAGACTTTCTTTCCTCGGGCTTGGCGACTGCCAGCGCACCTGCGATGATGTCGCGCAGGTCCATGTCATTCAGCCAGTCATCGAGGGTGAAATCGTAGGTCCTGGCAGTCTTTGCGATCACATCCCACCGCTCAATCGCCGCTTCGAGCCCACCCTCGATCAGCTCCGGCGACACGCCGCGCGTTTTCAGATAAATCCGCACTGGATCGTTAGCGGTGCCGGCAGTCCCAGTCCTGTGTCGTGTCACGTTCAATGGCTCCGCTGTGCCTGCCGACGGAAATAACGCTCTCCGTCGTTGGGCTTGAAGAATGTTCGAATCGTTCCGTCACGATTGAAAGCGATAAACGCGCCGCTTGCCCTGTCGAAGCGTGATGCGGTCCCGTCTCCCCTTACTATTTCCTCTATATCTCCGCCAACAGGCCTGTCCCGAAGCGTTTGCGCAGCAAGGAGATACTCCGCCTTCGACGCGCCACGGAATTCGCCTCCGTGCTTCGCGAAATGTTGATTCAGGTACTGGCGCGAACGAAATCCGATCGACGTGCGAACAGCAAACCCACGCGCCGGCGCCACCGTTCGCTGAACCGCCCGAGCCGGTGCCTGCACCGAGTGCGTCGGTGCGGCAATGGAATTCGGCTTGTCACCAGGCTGACAACCGCCGGTGAGAACGACGGATGCAGCAAGCAACCCCCCGATGCGAACCCGGTCCGCAAAACACCTCAAACTCCGCACCCAACCCGCGCTCTCGGCCATCACGCGAACATACACAACGTCACGGACAACGGCGAGTCGACGCGACAACTTGCGCTCGCTAACCACGTGAATCGTTCGCAAATTAGGTCACCATCGTCACAGGTTTATCGGTCGCTTTATCCGGCACAAACGCGCGAGGGACTCCGTCGCATGTCTGGAATCGTGTTGCTCGAGAGAAAGTAGTGAATCCAATCAGCAAGCTGACACCATCGCGATGGATGGAAGCGATAAAATCCACGTCGCCGCGCACTGTATCAACGGGGCCGATTCGTGTTGCTGTCATCGGTTGCGGTACGGTAGCGCAGACTGCGCACCTTCCGTTGCTGCGCCGGCTCGGCGATTTCGCAATCGTTGGAGTAGCGGATACCGATCCCGCGATGCTCGCTGCCGCAGCGCTAATTGCAAAGCGCGCCCGACAGACGGTGGACTACCGCGAGCTTTTGACACCCTGGATGGCGGATGCTGTCGTGATATCGCTGCCCACCGTGATGCATGCCGAGGCGGCCAGGGCAGCGTTTGAGGGCGGGCTTCACGTTTATCTCGAAAAGCCAATCGCGACTGATCTTCGTGAGGCGATGCCCGTTCTCGATGCCTGGAGGGCGTCACGCCGTGTCGGCATGATCGGACATAACTACCGATTCAACCCGCTATACCGGAAACTCAGGGAAATGATCGCGGGCGGGAGGATAGGAGCGCCCCGTGACGCGCGAATGGCGTTTACCGCTCCCGTTAACATGGGCTCGTGGCGAGACGTCCGCGCTGCGGGCGGCGGGGCTCTCCTCGACCTTGGCACGCACGAGATCGATCTCGCGCGTTACCTGTTCGACTCCGAGGTTGCGTTTGTGACCGCGAAAATCGAGTCGAGGCGCGCAGAGCACGACTGGGCAGAGCTCGTGCTCGAGTTGGAGAACGACGTCTTCATAAAGGTCACCCTCGGACTGGGCGAGGCCTTTGCTGACCGGATGCAGGTAATCGGTGAAACGGGGAGCCTCTTCGTGGATCGAGCTGAGTCTCTCGACGTCGAATACACGCCTGCCGCCGGCACGCCACTTTCCAGCGGAGAGTTCGCTTCCCTGCTTCCATCGCCGCGAGCCAAGGCTGCGCATCTCTACGCAAAGCTTCGCGCTCCGTTCAACGAGCCGTCTTTCAGACTGTCGCTCAGGGCATTCGGCGAAGCTATCACCATGGGACGGAGCGCTTCCCCGGACCTCGACGACGGGTACGCCGCACTGAAGGTGATCGCAGCTGCCGAGCTCTCTTCCAGCCTGGGGCGGAGAGTGGCGATCTCCGAAGTTGGCGAAGCTCAAGGTCTCCCAGAGGCCACCTGAGAGTTTTGCGATACGCTTCCGGAGTTTCTACTTGAGTCAGAGCGCACTGCCATCCCTGTCGGTCCTCCTTCCGACGAGAGACGACTTTTCGACGATTCGACAGACAGTGCGGGCCTTGAGCAGACAAACCGTCTGCGACAGCCTCGAACTTGTCATAATTGCGCCAACTGAACACATCGACGTGCCGGCGGACGAGGTTTCCATGTTCGCTTCGACGCGCGTCGTGTACGGCGGCAGAGTACGAACCTCGAACCATTCACGATGCCGCGGCGTACGCGCTGCTTCGGCGCCGTTTGTGGTTCTATCCGAAGACCATTCCTCGCCCGAACCAGGATGGGCGGCAGCGATCATCGCAGCTCATGCTGAAGGCTTCGCGGTCGTCGGGCCGGTCATGATCAACGCAAACCCGAATAGCGCGATGAGCTGGGCGAATCTCCTGCTCGAGTACGGTCCGTGGCTGGACGGTGAAGTGCGTCGGGAAACCGACCACCTGCCCGGGCACAACAGCTCGTACTACCGTGCCATTCTGATGTCGTACGGCGACAACCTCGAGCGAATGCTCGAGAATGAAACTGTAATTCAGCTCGACATCGCGAGCCGCGGCCATCGCCTCCTTCTCGAGCCAGGGGCCAAGACGCGCCACCTGAATTTTTCCCGTATCCGCGACTCGATTCCCATGCGGTTCAACTGCGGCCGATCGTTCGCCGGACACCGGGTGATTGGCTGGAGCCGCTCAAAGCGGATCGCGTTCGCAATCGGCGCACCACTTATCCCGCTGGTGCGCCTCACAAGAGTCCTTCGCATGGTCCGCGCTTCAGACCGATATTCGGCGCTCTTTCCCCGCATCATCCCGATGCTCGCGTTGGCCGTCGTCGCCGACGGACTTGGAGAAATGGTTGGGTACATCCTCGGCCCGGGCGGCGCTCCGGATTTCCTGGGAACGATCGAGTTCAACCGTGTGAGGTCGCTGAATGACACCGATCAGGCTGACTACTGGAAAATGATTGGTGACTCTGCATGAGCGTGCGGCTCTCGGTGGTGATTCCCACTTACAACAGGCCTGATGAGCTCGCCAGGTGCGTTGCCGCCATAGCCGCGAGCACGGTCGCACCGGAGCGCTACGAAGTCATCGTTGTGAACGACGGCGGGGTGAGTCCGGATGCGGCCCTGCTTGGCGTCGCACGCCGGCTGAATCTCCGTGTCCTGACGCAGCCGAACCGCGGGCCCGGCGCGGCGCGAAATTACGGAGCAGGATCCGCGCGCGGAGAACTGATCGCCTTCACTGATGATGATTGCATTCCGGCAAGCGGATGGCTCGAGGCACTTGAACGGTCATTCAACAGCCGGCCGGAGTCCCTTCACGGCGGACGAACGGTAAACAGCCTTGGCGACAATCCGTTTTCGCAAGCGAGCCAGAGCCTCATCGACTATGTGCACCGCTACTACAACGACAGGTCGGCCAGACGGACTCGTTTCTTTCCGTCAAACAACATCGCCGTTTCGGCAAGGATGTTCGAAGCCACTGGCGGGTTCGATGAATCACTCCGCGCCGCCGAGGATCGGGATTTCTGCCGGACGTGGCACAACCTTGGCCGGGATTTTCAATACATTCCGGACGCTGTGGTAAATCACGCACATCATCTCACGTTCGGGAGTCTGCAAAGGCAGCATTTTTCCTACGGCCGCGGCGCCCTCCCATACTGGCGGAAGGCATCCGGAAAGAACTGGTCGAGTCTCAAGGTGGAGCCGCTGAGCTTCTACATCGGCATGCTCACGCACCCTTTTACGGAGAACGTGCCAAATCCTGCGCTCATCGCCGCCCTGATAGTTGTGTCGCAGATTTCAAACGCGATGGGATTTGCGTATGAGGCGGTGGGATCGCATCGAAGCCCTGAAGGCCTGGTCGATGCCCAGACAAACGATCAAGCGATAGAAGTGCCCTCTCTGTCGTAAGCAACGACCCGCAGGGCAGCGGCGCACGAAATTATTCTCAGAGTAGAGGATTGCGCACGGTGGAGCTCACCGTCGGTTTCGTACCAGGGCGCTTCATGAAAAGACACTTCGAACATGTCGCTACGGCGAATGACAACTTCGGGGCGACCTTCGTGAGTTCCTTTGATAGCTGAGCGTAGCATCGACAGCCGCTTCCCCACAGGAATGTCGAGAATGGAAACGGCGTCGAGCATTCCGTCATCCAGGGCCGCCGATGGAGCGATCTTGAACGTGCCGCCAAAGAACGGTCCGTTGGCGATGACGAGCATCATATGGAAGTCGCTGCGCACATCGTTCCCGGCCCCTACCGAAACGTCGAATCCGCTGTATCTGAAAAGCTGCCTGAGCGCCGCCCAGATGTAGACCGATGATCCACGCAGCCACTTGGTTTTGTTCAGCTCCTGCAGGACGGCGACGTCGAAGCCAAAACCGCAGCAGTTGAGGAAATACGTCTCCTCAACGCGACCGACGTCGAGCGAGATTGCGGAAGGTGTCACCGCAAGCCTTGCCATCGCGAGGGGATCGATGTTGCTCGTGCCGAGTACCTTTGCGAAGTCGTTGCCAGTTCCGGCGGGCATTACACCGAGCCGGACGTGGCGTCCGCCGTGCAGCAAGGCGTTCGCGACATTTCCGCTCGTCCCGTCGCCACCCACAGCCACAATTGTCGTGAATCCGTCGGCAATCGCAGCATTAGCAAGATCCAATTCCTCGCCTGGCCCCGCAGTAGTTCTGACGTCTGTTACGCCGACCTGCGCGAATGCAGCCGTAAGCTGCGGAATCATCGCTGCTCCGCGTCCGCGTCCCGCTGCCGGATTGACGATGACGCAGACGCGCTCACTCACCTAGTGCGTGCCAACTTGCTTCCATCGCATGTCGGGGATTTCTGCAGGCTGCTTGAACAGATCGGCGGCCAGCGGACTCCAGAGTCGCGCCTTGTCGGCATCGGTAAAAGAAAAGATCGCAATGCCTGTAACGCCTTTCTGCCGCGCGAGGCGAACCTGTTTCAGGACTTCAGTGGCGCCCTTGCTCGCATCGATGCCGATGTACATCTGCCGGCCGGTTTCCTGCTCCGCTCCCTTCATCTGCTCATCGAGCGTGCAGCGCCAGTCAATACGCGAGCAATAGTAGGGTCCGATGCGGTAGTAAGTCATCGGCACGAGGACGTCCATGTATCCGCCCTTCGCCCACGCGCGGCTGTCCTGCATGAGGTTCGTCGCGCCGGCGAGTGTCTTCCATGCCCACTTGTCGCTGTAGACGCCCCACACAGCGGCAGACATCACAAGGCCGGGCCTGACTGACTGTACGCTGTCGTAAGTCTCCTTCACCATTCTATTGACGAGAGACGTACGGTACTCCTTCCACTCGGCCTTGTGAGTCGCGGGGTCCATTCCAAACTCGCGGCGGCTCGCGGCATCATACGACCAGGATTCTCCCGGATATCGAATCCTGTCCAGGTGAATGCCATCGACGTCGTACCGCCGGGCTACGTCGGCCGCGACTGCAGCAAGGCGCGACCGAACCTCGGGGAACGCGGGTGAAAACCATACGTACTCTTCACTGTTGGGACATGGCATGCGTCTTCCCGACTTCTCGCTCATCACCCACTCTGGATGATCGAGAAGCATGTGACGCGGGTTGCCGGATTCGGGTGGTACCAGAGCTCGGCACTGGCCTTCGATTCCAGCCGCCTCGGCGGTCAGCGCATTCAGGTACGCATGGACCTGAAGCCCGCGCTTGTGCCCCTCGCGCACAGCGACTTCGAGTGGATCGTAAGCCGGGGTGCCGCCAAGCCTACCGCAAAGCAGCGCGGCGCACGGCTCTATCCGCGATCGATAAAAAGCGTCACCGGCAGCGCGCGCCTGAAAGTAGATGATGTTGAAATTCGCGCGACTCGCCGTTTCCATGATCCTGGCGATTTTCGCGGGTGATTCGTAGTCAAAGCGGGTGACCCACAGTGCGCGGGCCTCAGGCTGAGCGAGAATACGTCCCTGCGACGAAGCCGCCGCCGGCAGGACAACAGCTGCAGCCGCTGCAGCCAACGATCTGAATCTTTGCATCCAACTATTATAGAAGGATGAACACACCGCGAAACAGTTTTCTTTTGTCCGGACTCTTCGTTTTCACCGGGGCGATGCATTTCGTTATTCCCGGCAGATTCGTTGGAATAATGCCTGCGTGGATACCGTATCCGCTCGAGCTCGTATACCTGAGCGGCGTAGCCGAGGCTGCCGGCGGAATTGGGCTGCTTATCCCGCGGTTGCGCAAGGCAGCCGCGATCGGACTTGTCCTGCTGCTGATCGCCGTGTTCCCCGCCAATATCCAGATGCTCGTCAACGCGATCAACGACCACTCATCGACGGGCTACGTCGCGCTTTTGTGGGTCAGGCTTCCCCTGCAGCCGCTTCTCATCGTGTGGATCTACCGGTCTGCGATCAAGCCATCTGCGAGGTCGTCAAGGCGGCTTGCTGGTCGCAGCTAGTCTTCCAATGCGGGCTCGTACTGCTCGCTGGCGGGTGCGAGATGGCTGTTCCCCGCGAGTACGCGGGCGCAGGTGTTCCACCGAAGAATCGCGTCGTCGTTGCCGGCGGGCCTGATAGCTTCTGCCCTTTCGTACAGTGTCATCGCTTCCTTGAGCGATTCGTACGCCATTCCGCCGGAGCCCATGCCACCCTGCGCGAGCAGCGCCTGTCCACGACGCTCCGCGATCATTCCCGTGTAATAAATCCGCTGATACTCATCAGTGATACGAGCGAGATACTCTTTCGCCTTAAGCACGCCCGACGCTGCAACGCCACTGTGGATGTCGGTCAGCGCCAGCACCAGCATCACGAGAACTTGCTGATTGTCGGGATCGACCTCGAGAATGTCGAGACAGATGCTTTCCGCCGCCCACGACTGATTGAGGAGCCGGTAACGCTCCGCCTTCTGAATCGCACGTGGAATTGAGCCGAGGGAAATTGGTTTGAGCTGAATCATGAAAGATTCCTAATGACAGGATTGAGGCGTGTCGTATTCAGGGCTTTTATGGAAGTATTGCCATGCCATACAATGCTGCCTACGGCAATTGGAAGTTCAAATGGCAATACTTCCATTGGAGCCCTGAAGACGACATGCCTCAATCCGCCGTGGACGACTTGCGTCTGAAAAGTCTAACGAACGCGCGCAAAGGATCGTAGTGCTCATCAACAACGCGCTCCTTCAAAGGAATGATAGCGTTGTCGGTGATAGTAATCCCTTCCGGACAAACTTTCGTGCAGCACTTGGTAATGTTGCAGTAACCGATTCCGTGGATGTCCTTCAACTCTTCGGTTCGATTAACAGTATCGAGCGGATGCATCTCCAGGGCGGCGGCATAAGTCAGGAACCGCGGCCCGACGAACTCGTCGTGCTTGTTGTGGTCGCGCAGCACGTGGCAGACATCCTGGCAAAGAAAGCATTCGATGCACTTCCTGAATTCCTGGACCCTGTCGACATCCGCCTGCTGCATGCGCCACGTACCATCGGCGGCGTCAGGCGCGCGGGGCTTGAATTTCGAGATCCGTTTCTTGACCTCGAAATTCCACGACACATCGGTGACGAGGTCGCGCAAAGGAGGAAAGGCGCGCATCGGCTCGACAGTCACCGGCTCGGTGAGATCGAGATCGTTCAGCCGCGTCATGCACATCAGCTTCGGCATTCCGTTCACTTCGGCCGAGCATGAACCGCACTTTCCGGCCTTGCAGTTCCAGCGCACGGCGAGATCATTCGCACTCTCAGACTGGATCTGGTGGATTGCATCGAGAACGACCATGCCCTCTGACACCTCGGTGGTATAGCTCTCGAACTTTCCGCCGTTTGCGTCGCCCCGCCAGACCTTGAACGTCGCCGTCTTAGCTTTCCCACCGGCGCTGGCATCGCTGCGCTCTGCCGCGCGCTGCCCGCTCTCGACGATCGACTGCGATACGCTTGCTGTCATCGCTACTTGTTCTCCTCGACGATCTGCTTGAGGTCTTCGCGCATCTCAACGATGGGCTCCCTGCTCACCTTCATCGAGCCATCGCTGTTTCTCTCGACGAGAATGTTGAATGCGGCGTAAGTCGGATCCTTGTCCGGAAAGTCGTCCCGGAAATGCCCGCCGCGACTCTCCTTTCTTTCAATTGCCGAGCGGGTGACAGCTTCAGCGACTGTGATGAGGTTGTCGAGATCGAGAGCCGTATGCCATCCGGGATTGAATTCCCGATTGCCGTTGACGCTCACACGCTGCGCGCGATCGCGGAGCGCCGTCAGTCCATCGAGGGCCTGCTGCATCTCTTCCTCGCGACGCACGATTCCGACGAGCGACTGCATCATTTCCTGAAGTGCATACTGCACCTGGTACGGGCCTTCTGTCGTCTCCGCCTGCTCCGCCCGGTCAAACGGCTCAAGGGCGCGTTTTGCAGCGGAATCGACCGCCTCACTCGAGATCGAGCCCGCGGTCGCACTGCTGGCATACGCGGCGGCGTACTCGCCGGCGCGTTTTCCAAACACGAGCAGGTCCGACAAGGAATTTCCACCCAGCCGATTTGCACCATGCAGCCCAGCGGCTGATTCGCCTGCGGCGAACAGTCCCGGCAGCGTGGACATCTGCGTGTCACCGTCGACCTTGATGCCGCCCATCACATAGTGAGTGGTCGGCCCGACTTCCATCGGTTCGCTGGTGATGTCGATATCGGCGAGCTGCTTGAATTGGTGATACATGCTGGGGAGCTTCTTCTTGATGTGCTCCGTCGGGTTGGAGATCTTCGACCTGATCCACGAAATGTCGAGGAACACTCCACCGTGCGGACTTCCTCGGCCTTCGCGGACTTCACGCATGATGCAGCGCGCCACGTGATCACGCGTGAGGAGCTCGGGCGGACGGCGGGCGTTCTTGTCGCCCTGCACGTAACGCCAGCCCTCTTCTTCGTTGTCGGCAGTCTGTGACCGGTAATTCTCCGGAATGTCGTCGAACATGAATCGACGGCCTTCCTTGTTCACCAGAATACCACCTTCGCCGCGCACACCTTCAGTCACGAGAATTCCTCGCACGCTCGGCGGCCACACCATTCCGGTGGGATGGAACTGCACGAACTCCATGTCCTGGAGTGCTGCGCCCGCTCTGTATGCGAGCGACTGCCCATCGCCGGTGTATTCCCAGCTGTTGCTCGTGATGTGGAACGCGCGACCAATACCGCCGGTCGCGAGAACGATCGCTTTCGCTTCGAACACGCGGAACCGCCCTCGCTCGCGATCGTATGCAAGTGCGCCCGCGATGCTGTCGCCGTCCTTGAAAAGATCGATGACGGTGCACTCCATGTGCACGTCGATCCCGAGATGAATCGCATGGTCCTGGAGCGTGCGGATCATCTCCAGTCCCGTACGATCGCCGACGTGCGCGAGGCGCGGGTATTTGTGTCCCCCGAAATTCCTCTGGAGAATGCGCCCGTCAGGCGTGCGATCGAAGACCGCGCCCCATGCTTCGAGCTCGTTCACGCGCGCGGGAGCTTCCTTCGCATGCAGCTCGGCCATCCGCCAGTTGTTCATGTACTGGCCACCGCGCATCGTGTCGGCGAAGTGGACCTGCCAGTTGTCACGGTCGTCAACATTTGCGAGAGCGGCGGCTACCCCTCCTTCGGCCATCACTGTGTGGGCCTTGCCGAGGAGTGATTTGCAGACGAGTCCAACGCGTGCGCCGGTTGCCGCTGCCTCGATGGCTGCGCGCAGTCCAGCTCCGCCAGCGCCCACGACAAGGACGTCGTGCTGATGTCTTTCGTATTCAGCCACTAGAAAAACCGGAAGTCAGTCCAGATACCCATCGCAAGCATCCGTACGTAGATGTCGCTGAACGCAACGCCAAAGAGGGAGAACCAGGCCCATCGCATGTGACCGCGGTTGAGGCAGCTCGCGCAATCGTATGCGGCCTTTCTTATCGGTCGGCCCGAAAGCCGGTCGAGTGCGCCGCCGACGAGGTGACGCAGCGAATGGCAGCCGAGTGTGTATCCGCCGAGTAGGATGACGTTGGCCGTGAGCACTAGCGTGCCAATTCCGATGCCAAAGTGAGATGCGCCATTGGCGTCGGTGAACCACATCGCTTTCCAGGCATCGTGTGCGAGAAAGACCAGGAACGCGAGCGCGAAGTAGAGAAAGTATCGGTGGATGTTCTGGATGATCAGCGGAAACGAGCTCTCACCGCGATATCCCTTTCGTGGCTCACCAACTGCGCATGACGGCGGATCAGACCAGAACGCCTTGTAGTACGCGCCGCGATAGTAGTAGCACGTGAATCGAAATCCGGCCGGAAACGGCAGGATGATCAGCGCAGGCGAAAACGGCAGCAGAGCGGGCCACCAGGGCGGCTTCGGCCCGAACCAGGCTGCCGGTGAATCACCGAAAAGCAGCGGCGAGTAGAACGGCGACAGGTAGTTGCCGTGTTCGTAGTAGGCGTTCTGAAACGCCGCCCACGTCGCGTAGGCGAGAAAGCTGGAAAGGATTACGAATACGACGACCGGCTGAACCCACCAGGCGTCGCGGCGCATTGTTTGTCCCCAGCCGCGGCGCCTGATCTGAACGACTTCCACACCCATCTGTAACTACTTGTCGTGCTGGGTCGTTCTGTCTGCGACGTAGATCTCGAGGTAGCCGCACTCTTCGCATACGAAGGGCATGACGACGAGTCCGGATTTCACATTGATCGTCCCGCCTGCTGACGAACCGTCGATGTTGACGAGCGCCTTGAGCGTCTCGGTGCGATTCATACGCGCGGCTGGATGATTGATGCAGTACCGCTTTCCGTCCTTGATTGGCATGCGATTCTTTGTTGGAGGTGATCGGGTCGCGTGGAGAGGCTAATGTAGACCTCGGGGTCGCGCTCAGCCAGACGCACGGGGCACAAAACTGCGGCCGGCTTCGGAGAGAACTTCCTGCAAATAGAAAAAGGGCCATCCTTCCGGACGACCCTTTTTCTCCCAACCCCCAATCGCTGAACTACGCTTTGCGGCTCTTTCTGGCGCCGCGATCCCTCATCTGCTTCTGCCGTGCATCCATCTTCGTCTTGCGCTCGGCCTGCGCTGCATCCCACTTCGAGCGCTGGTCTGCAGTAAGAACACCGCGGACTTCGTTCTGTTCCTGCTGGTGGATCGCCACCGTGCGGGTCCTGACAGCTTCGCGCTGCTCCTTGAACTTTGCGCGGGCTGCCGCTGAAGTATCACCCTTCTGGCGTGCGTCCTTCATCGAGCCAAACTGCGTCTTCTGCTGATCGCGAAGAGCCTTGAACTGCGACTCGTACTTCGCGTGAATTGCCTTGATCTGATTCTTCTGGGCGTCCGTCAGCTTGAGGTCGGCCATGAGCTTGCCATGATCGCCGCGCATGCCGTGCATTCCGCGCATGCCACGCATTCCGCGCATGCCGCGCAGGCCTCTCTCGCCCATCTGGCCATGGTGGTCGCCATGGTTTTCGACGCTGTCGCTCTGGACCTTCGTCTGCGCACCGGCAACGCCGGCCATTCCAAGTACTACAGCGGCGCCAATGGCAGCCGTGCGAATTCTCGACATTTTCTTGCCTCCACAATCGGTATTGGGTCCTCGTGCGTTATGCGCGGAGACACAAGGTAGACGAGAGGAAACAAGCGTTGTTAAGGGCTGGAAAAGAAAAAAAACCACTGAGTTTGTCGTTCGCAGTCTAAAGTTTCGAGTAGCGAGTTGAGAGCGCTTTCAAAAGAACTCATTACCCCTAACTCGTGACTTAAGACTGCGAACGACGAACTCCGTGGTTCCGTCTTTTAGCCTGCCGCGGCTGCTGGAACCGCTCCAAATCTCCGCTCGCGGGACCTGAACTCTTCGACTGCATCGGCCAGGTCAGTTGGCCCGAACTCGGGCCACATCTTCCGCGTAAACAGCAGCTCCGCGTAAGCGCACTCCCACAGAAGGAAGTCGGAAAGCCTCTGCTCTCCCCCCGTACGAATCAGGAGATCGACATCGCGCGATTCACCAATACCATGATCAACGTGAGACAAGAGCCGAGCGAACTCTTCGCGCGCGCCGTCCTCTGATGTCGAAGCGACTTGACGTGCGGCGCGGATGATCGCATCACGCGATGAGTAATCAACGGCGATTCGCAGATCCAAAGTCCGCCCCGCTTTAGTCGCATGCTCTGCGTTATTGATCGCGCGGAGCAGCTCCGCGGGAATGCGATCGCGTCGTCCGATGATTCGCATACGGACCCCGTTCGTGACGCAACGGGCGACTTCTGAAACCAGGTAACGTCTGAACAGACGCATGAGCAGACCGACTTCGCGCGACGGCCTTCTCCAGTTATCCGCCGAGAAGGCGTAAAGAGTCAGCGTGCCGATACCGCAGTCCGGTGCAGCTTCTACAATCTTCCGAACCGTCCTTGCACCAGCGATGTGACCGGCAGTCCGCATCTGGCCCTTGGCTGTCGCCCAGCGGCCGTTGCCGTCCATGATTATCGCGACGTGAATGCCGCGCGGGGTGTGAGAGCTCATGTGAGTGCTTGCCTACCTGTCCCGCGTGGCGCGAATCAACGCTTCCATGTGATCGAGATAACGCTCGAGCGCCCGGCGACCAGCAGCCGTCAGACGATACTGCGTCTTCGGCATCCGTCCCTCGAACGACTTGGTGCAGGCGATGTATTCGGCTTCCTCGAGCTTTCGCGCATGAACACTCAGATTTCCGTCGGTGGTGTTCATGAGCTTCTTGAGGTCGCTGAAGCTGAGTGAGTCGTTCACGGCAAGCGCGCTCACAATTCCGAGCCGCAGGCGCTCATGAATGAGACGATCGAGCTCCTCGGCCTTTTTCGCCGGCGAGCGGCGTACCGCCGTGCCCTTCATATGAGTCTGGGGTCGCGCGTCATCGCGCGCCGCTCCGTTCTTAGCCACCATGTCTCCTGGCGATAGGTATTCCAAACGCGATGTGCAGCCCACCGAACGCAGCGCCGAGTATCCACGGCGCCCAGTCGGGGGGAGCGAATAGCGCGATGACACCAGCGGCCATGAAGCAGAGGCCCATCACCGGAACGATCTTCACCGAAAATGCACCGCCGGCAACGACTGCCGTTCCGTACAGAAGCAGCCACACACCCGGTATCGCCTCGAGCAGACCCGCGCGGAAAAGCACGAGTGTCAGCAGTGCTCCCACCGCCATCGGCGGCGAAAAGCTGAGGACGAACTTGCGGCCCGGTCCCGAAAGGAGCGGCATGTTTGCGACGCGTGCCTTTCTGATCATCGCCCAGATGCCGAGTGCGGGCGAAAAGACCGCAAGTCCCAGCCAGATAGCGAGCGCACCGGTCGCTGTCTGCTGCAATGACGCGACGACCGCCGCAACTATCGACAGCACGCCGATTGCGACCATTCCCCACCCGGAGACCGCCGTGAAGGAACCCGCCGCCTCCATCGTGTCGCGAATGAATGCGAGGTTGTCCATGGCCCGCACGTGCAGCGCTGGTGTGTCCTTCGAAGGCGTGGGTCTCAGCGGACGAACTGATGTCATACGCATATCATACAGGTAGTGACAGAGGACTGTCAAGTACTTTGCGATTTAAAGTAGGCGCCTTCGAGCGCCTTCCTTCCTACAGCCCCACTGGCATCAGCTCAATGCAATGGGACCGGGCAGCGGATCGCTGGCCGGAAAGCTTTGTTCGACCATCTTGTCGAGGCGCCTCTCGTCGATGGCGGAGGAAAGCATGACGACGAGATTGCCGCAGAATGCCGGGAGATCTTCCTGCCTACGGCTCGTAAGGAGCTTCTGATCGACCTCGGCCTGCTTGTCCACCCATGACCCGCCCGCTTCGCGGATGACGTCGGCGAGCTCCGGGTGCGACGTAAGCGTTCGGCCCTCGACGGCACCCGCCTCGACGAGCAGGCGCGGCGCGTGGCAGATGGCAGCAACGGGCTTGTCCGCTTCCATAAACGACCGGACCAGATTCACAGCGTCTTCATTCGCGCGAAGCGCTTCCGTATTCCTGAGCCCACCGGGGATGACGAGGGCATCGAAATCACGTGCCGACACATCACTGACGACGCGCGACACAGGGAACGTGTCCGCTTTCTCGTCATGAATAAAGCCCTGGATGGAGCCCGCCTTGAGAGACACGAGGAAGACTTCCGCACGCGCTTCCTTCAAGGCCTGCCATGGGGCCGTCAGCTCTACCTGCTCTACCCCATCAGTTGCCAGGACGGCGACCTTTCGGCCCGTCAGATCTGCTGCCATCGAATCCCCCGCGTTTCTTTTCAAAATTTCTTCAATTAAGTGGTCAGGAAACGTGCCATGATCCTCCAGAATTTTGCAGACCTTGAATGCGGCGCGAGTGGAGGCAGGGTTTTGTAGACCAAACGTTCCTGACACCAGGAAGCGGGTAAGCCCGCCCGTCCGCTGTAGTGCCCGCCTTTCAGCAACGGCATATTTGATGAATGCCCCTGATCGACCTCTACGGTCACGATGACTTGAAGACCCGGCTCTCGCAGTCGGCGCAAGCCGGAACGCTGCCCGCGAGTCTCCTGTTTCACGGCCCAAGGGGCGTCGGCAAGCAACGGCTCGCGCTTTGGCTTGCTCAGCTGCTCCTCTGCGAGAACCAGCCGCGACCCTGCGGCAAATGCCGGCACTGTGAGTACGCAGTCAACCTGACGCACCCCGATCTGCACTGGTACTTCCCGCGCCCGCGCCTCAAGGACGCTGACCCCGACCTTGCCGATGTCCGCGACGACTATCGTGATGCAATCGCTGACCGTGTCAGCAATGGCGGCCTCTATCCATCGCCGCCAGGGAATGAAGGCATATATGTCGCGACCGTGCGCGCGATCGTCCAGGAAGCTGCGATTTCACCCGCAATGGCGAAGCGCAAAGTCTTCATCATCGGTGACGCCGAGCGAATGGTCTCGCAGGAAGGATCCGATCAGGCAGCGAATGCATTTCTGAAAATGCTCGAAGAGCCGAGCGAAAAAACGACGATCATTCTGACTTCGAGCGAACCCGGAGCACTTCTTCCCACTATTCGGTCGCGCTCCGTTGCAGTGAGAGTCCCCTTCCTCACCGACGCAGCGGTGCGTGCTTTTCTCGCCGACCTTGTAGTCTCCGCCGCGCTGGACAAAACCGGCGCTCCCAAATCGGTGAACGAGCGCGCGCAGCTCGCTTCATCGGCGCCCGGAACACTTTTCGGCGGGGAGGCGCGCGGAAAAGCGATGGCATCGGCCCGGAAACTCATCGACGCAGCGACTGCGCCCAATGCGTCGACGCGACACGCCGCCGCCATGGCAGTCGGAGCAGCCGGAGCCCGCGGCGCCTACACCGACATCCTCGACTCAATGATCATCATACTAGGCGAACGGATGCGGGCTGCGCTGCACGACGGCAATAATGAAAAAGCAGTTGCAGCGAGCCGCGCTGCCGACGCAGTTGGACAGGCGAAAATCAAAGCGGGTGGAAACGTGAACCCGCAGCTGATCACTTCCGGACTACTTCGCGATCTCTCGGCCGCGCTCAAATGACCAAGCTCTCGCACACCGACGATTCAGGAACCGCACGGATGGTTGACGTCGGCAACAAGAGCTCTACGCTTCGAGTCGCCCGGGCCGCCGGTGCAATTCGAATGAGTCAGTCCACACTCGAAGTCATCCGCGCCAACGGAATGAAGAAAGGCGATGTACTGGGTATCGCGAGAATTGCCGGGATCATGGCCGCGAAGAAAACCGCGGACCTGATCCCCCTTTGTCATACGATTTCGCTTTCTGATGTCAGAGTTGAATTCGCGCTCGACGATTCCCTTCCCGGCGTCCGCGCGGAATCGCACGCGAGAACGACTGGACAGACGGGCGTGGAAATGGAAGCGCTCACGGCAGTCTCGATCGCCCTGCTGACTGTTTACGACATGGCCAAGGCGATCGATCGAGGGATGACGATCACCGGCATAGCGCTGCTCGAGAAGAGCGGAGGCGCGTCCGGCGACTTCAAGCGTACGGACGCGGACGAGACCTAGGTCGGCGGCGGCTTGGCCGGGACAGTCGAGTCTTTCCGAACGACCGAATCTATTGGGATAGCCGACGGGACCATCGGCTGCTGCGATGCCTTGATGCGAATCATCGAATCGGCCGAAATCACCCGGGGCGCCCTGAACGACGTCTCCCACGGCTGATGACCGATGTGACCTCCGCGGTAGGAAGTGACTCCGACCGCTCCGGCGGATGCGAGCGCCGGAACTGTCAGGGCGACCTTGACCCACCCGGGTACCGGCATCGTTGGTTCGTCACTTCCGATTCGATACCAGCTCACTATTCCCAGGACGCCTGAGCCGAGGAGAATCCAAAGGGTGAGCCTGGCGGCTTCCTCATGGCTCTCGATATGCTCGCGAGCCGATGGCATCCGATCACGAAATATCTTCGAGGCTCGTTCACCCGATTCGGCAGTCGGATACGCGAACACGCCGGCAAGCGTGAGCGTTATCGCCGTATACAGCCACGCTTGTCGGCGTCCGATGAGACTTCCAAAGAGCATCGTCAACAACGCCACTCCCGCAAGAACCACCGGGAAGTGGTTGATGAGCAAATGGAAGTAGATCCAATTCATCCGAGATTGTCCGCCGAGTCGTTGATGCGGCGAATGTATCCCTCCAGGTTCTCGTCTGCTTTTCTGGCTGGTACTACAAACTCCGGATTCTGGGGATCGCTGGAGGTCGGACTGTTAACGAACAAATCGCCACCGCGTGCTTCGACCGCACTCTCAAATTTTTCGACGGCGCTCAGCAGGTCCGCAAGCACGCCCGGATCCTCGCCGGCATTTACTTCAATCCCTTTTTGAAGGAGACGACCGGCGATCTCGATGCCGGCGCTTTCCCTCTCTTCACGTCTGTGGGGATCGAGCATTTCGCTTCGCTGTTCCGAGCTTTCTGATGGCAGGTTCATCGTCACTCCTTTTCTGGTCCGGTGTCGCAACTGGGAAACAGTCCAACATGCAAGTCGCGTCCCGCGACGGCGGACCCTTGCTGAGTGGGCTTTCAGGGAGCTAGTTAGGGGCTGCAACAGCCCCCATCCGGAGACGTACCAGGTGAACAAAACAAGGTCAACAATCTGCGCGGCATTGGTCGCGGCAACTTTCATCCCTTCTCTTGCTCGTGCGCAGTCACCAGGCGTAACAGCTGCGGCCTACGACACGACAGCATTTGCCGCTCTCAAGTGGCGCGAAATCGGTCCATTCCGCGGGGGACGGTCGGTCGCCGTCGCCGGATCGTCGAAGAGGCCAATGGAGTATTACTTCGGCACCACAGGCGGCGGGGTGTACAAGACAACCGACGGCGGAATGACGTGGACGCCGATAACTGACAAGTATTTTGGCGGAACGATCGGGGCAATCGAAGTCAGCGAATCGAATCCCGATGTGGTTTACGTAGGGACGGGCGAGTCACCCATTCGCGGCAACGTCTCTCACGGCGATGGCGTCTTCAAGTCCACTGACGCCGGAAAGACATGGACCTACGTCGGCCTCGCCGACACTCGGCAGATTGGCCGGATCAGAGTTGACCCCAAAAACCCGGACATAGTTTACGTCGCCGCTCTGGGACACGTCTGGGGACCAAGCGCCGAACGCGGAGTTTTCAAATCCGAGAACGGCGGAAAGAGCTGGAGAAAAGTTCTCTTCGTCAGCGATTCAGCAGGCGCAGTTGACCTGACACTCGATCCGTCGAATCCAAAAGTCATGTACGCAGCGACATGGCACGCATACAGGACCCCATGGATGCTCGTGTCAGGCGGAGCAGGCAGCGGCCTCTACAAATCGACCGACGCTGGCGAGACCTGGACCAACATCAGCCGCAATGCCGGTCTTCCAACCGGCACACTCGGCAACATCGGCGTAGCCGTTTCGCCTGTGAATTCAAACATCGTCTGGGCGCTCATCGAAGCCGACTTGGGTGGCGTCTACCGATCCAGCGACGCCGGCGCGACGTGGACCAGGACGAACTCGGAGCGGAATCTCCGGCAGCGGGCGTGGTACTACACGCGCATTTATGCGGACACTAAAGACACGAACACTGTATACGCGCTAAACACTGGCATGTACCGCTCAACGAACGGCGGGAAGACGTTCCGCGGCATCCAGGTTCCGCACGGTGACAATCACGACCTGTGGATCGCGCCGAACGATGCGAACCGCATGATCAACGCGAACGACGGCGGCGCGAACGTGTCTTTCAACAGCGGACGCACATGGACAGAGCAGGACCAGGCCACGGCACAGTTCTACCACGTCACAACGACAAACCATTTTCCGTATCGAGTCTGCGGTGCGCAGCAGGACAACTCGACTCTGTGCGGGCCCAGCCGCGCAAACGGCGGAATCGACAACTCGATGTGGTATGACGTCGGGGGCGGCGAGAGCGGCTACATCGCTGTGCGTCCTGACGATCCGGAAATCGTTTACGCCGGATCGTACGGCGGACTGCTGACGCGCCACGATCAGCGAACGGGATTCGAGCGCAACATCAATCCGTGGCCTGACAATCCGATGGGTCATGACGCAGTGGATGCAAAGTATCGCTTCCAGTGGACGTTCCCGATCGTGATCTCACCGCATGATCCAAAGACGCTCTACGTGGGCAGCAGCGTGATCTTCAGGACGAGGAACGACGGTCAGTCATGGGAGCCGATCAGTCCTGACCTTACTCGCAACGATCCGAAGACCCTCGGACCGTCGGGTGGTCCCATCACGAAGGATCAGACGTCAGTCGAATACTATGCGACTGTGTTCACGATTGCGGAGTCGCCTGTCAAAGCCGGTGTAATCTGGGCCGGATCAGACGACGGCCTTATTCACGTCACTCGCGACAACGGAAAGACGTGGAAGAATGTCACCCCACGGGGAATTCCGGAGTGGAGTCGCATCTCGATGATCGATGCCTCGAATTTCTCGGCAGGCACGGCGTACGTCGCGTCAAATCATTTCCAGATGGACGACAATAAGCCGTACATCTATCGCACGTCGGACTTCGGCGCCTCCTGGCAGCTCGTCGTTGACGGAATCCCGGCGACGGAGTTTGTCCGGGTGGTGAGAGAGGATCCCGTACGCAGAGGGCTTTTATACGCGGGAACGGAGCGTGGCGTGTGGGTGAGCTTCGACAACGGCTCACATTGGCAGACGCTGAGAAAGAATCTGCCGATCGTTCCGATCCACGACCTTGCGGTGAAGGAAGGCGATCTCGTCGCCGCAACGCATGGGCGGTCGTTCTGGATTCTCGATGATCTTTCCGCGCTTCGTCAGCTGAGTCCTGCGATTACAAAGAGCGCAGCACATCTCTTCAAGCCACGTGACGTGTATCGCGCTCAGTTCGGCGGCGGTGGCGGCACTGGCACCTCGGGAGATCATCCAACCGGAACGAACCCACCAAACGGCGCGGTGATCTACTACTGGCTCAAGACTCCCGGCCAGAGTGTGACGATGGACTTCCTCGATTCGGACGGAAAGCTGATCAAGAGCTTCACGAGCGCGCAGGATCCAATTGTCGCTCGCGATTCAGTTCGCGCTGACAGTATCAAGACCGCGCGCGCGGACAGCCTCAAAAAGGCTGGAGTGAAGGCAGATTCCGCAACTCGCTCAGAAGCGCGGAGCGAAGAAACCCCGCCGGACGACGGTGGTCCGCGCCGGGCGCCACCACCGCCGCGCGTCTCGAACAAGGCGGGTCTCAACACGTTCGTCTGGAACATGCGCTACCCGGACGCGTCGACGTTTGAGAACATCATCATGTGGGCAGCAGGAACGAACGGTCCGGCCGCAATTCCCGGCGTGTACACCGTGAAATTGCACGCTGCGGGTTCAACCGAAACGCAGACTTTCAGGCTTGCCCGGGATCCGCGCAGCAAGGCAACGCAGGCCGAGCTCGCAGATCAGTTCGCGTTCCTGGTTCAGGTACGCGACGAAACATCAAAAGCGAACGATGCGGTAAAAGTGATTCGCAATTTCCGCTCGCAGATCGCCGATCGGGCGACGAAGCTGCCGGCCGACAAGCGCGCGGCGTTTGAAACCAGCGCAAGCAGCTTCATGAATCAGCTGTCAGCGGTCGAGCAGGAGATTTACCAGGTGAAGAACCGGTCGGGTCAGGACCCTCTCAACTATCCGATCAAGCTGAACAACAAGATTGCCGCACTCGCCGGAGTCGCGGCAAGCACCGATGCTCGGCCCACATCGCAGACGCGGGAAGTCTTCCGTGTTCTATCCGGTCAGCTGGACACGCAGCTTGGCAAAATGCGGTCGGCGATCAGTGCTTTATTGCCGGGGCTGAATGCCCAGTTGAAATCGGCGGGAATTGCTGAGTTGACTGAGACTTCGGTTGAGACGCCGTCGCGGCCGGGAGCTTCTACCGCGATGGATGACGATGATGCCGATGAGGAGGAGCATTAGACACGAAAGGCGCCACGCGCCACGCGCGTGGCGTGTGGCGCCGTCTCTAGAGCACTACCGGCGACGCAGCAGGCGCGGACAAAGCAGGCATTGTCTGCCCCTCCGCCAACACCTGCTGTCTCATCGCCGCCGCCCCCATCATTCCGCCAATTCCCATCGACTCAACTGCGCTCGACGGTACGAGCATCAAGGCTCCCTTCTCCTTGAGTCCTTCCATGAGGATGTTCATCGCGCGAAGGTGAAGAGCCGTGGGATTTCCGGCATAGGACTTTGATGCCTCCTCGAACAGCGTCGCGATTTCCACTTCGGCCTGGCCAAGGATGATGCGAGCCTGCTTTTCGCGCGAAGCTTGAGCTTCGCGTGACATCGCATCCTGGAGAGACGCCGGAATTACGATGTCGCGCATCTCCACCGATTGAACAGTCACGCCCCACGGATTGGAGCGCTCGTCGATGAGAAGCTGCAGCTCCGCTTCGATCTTCTCGCGGCCGCGCAGGAGATCGGTCAGGGACGTCCGGCCAATGATGTCGCGCAAGCCCGTCTGCGCCGCCCAGCTCACTGCCTGTGCGTAATCCTGCACTTCCAGCGCAGCCTTCTCGGAGTCATGAACCATCCAGAAGAGCACAGCATCGACATTCACTGGGACCGTGTCAGAGGTGAGTGTCTCTTCCGCTGCGAAGCTTGTCGTAACGACACGCTGGTCGATCCACGACGACACTTTGTCGAAGAACGGAATCACCCAGAAGATTCCAGGGCCGCGGAGTCCGATGTACCGGCCAAGGCGCAGAACGACGGCGCGTTCCCACTGCTTGGCGACGCGCGGCGACTGGCTGAGAATTCCACCGGTGAGAGCGCCGAGCGCGATCCACAGCGGGTTCTGCAGAAACGCTGTCATCGCGACGCCCGACACGATCGAGAAAATGAGAATCAGTACGGCGACGAAGTTGATTCGCAGATCTGCCGGCGGCGACGGGTTTCTGTCGCGCTTCGAGATTCCGGTACTACTTGCGATCGGGAGCATGGATTGCCTTCTCCTGTTTGGTCCTGCGTTGCAGGTGTTTGATCACATCTTCTATCGTGAAGCCGAGTGCGGCGAACTCCGGGATGAACCGTGAGATGATCCGCTCCAGCTCTCGTTCGCGATTTTCGCTGACTACCGCTGGCGGCGTGGCGCGAACGAATGTCCCGACGCCGCGTTGCGTTTCGACCACTTCTGTTCTTTCGAGCGCTGCATAGACCCGTGCAACTGTGTTGGCGTTGACGTGAAGGTCCACCGCCAGCTGCCTGACAGTTGGCAGCTGCGCGCCTGGCTGCAGCCTCCCGGTGGCGATCGCGGTTCTGATCGCCCTCTCGAGCTGGGCGTACAGCGGGGTGGGATCCTTTGGGTCTACACGAAAAGAGGTCATATGTACCCTTGTACTATAACATTGGTACAATAACTCAGCAAGAGGCTTCTCGGGAGATTGAGGTGTGGTCTATTTGAGGCTCTTTATGGAAGTATTGCCATCACCCGTAACCGGCCGCGGAGTCAAAGCGGATCAGTGATGGCAATACTTTCATTGGGAGCGTCAAATAGGCCATACCTCAATCTTCAACGGACCACCACGTCAAACCGAAGTGGGTTCTCCACTGGATAGGAGAAATGCCACCACTCACTCTCATAGTTGGTGAACCCCTGCCTCTCCATGACCGTCTTCAACAGAAGCCGGTTTTTCAAGATGACGCCCCGTGCATTGTTAGTGTGCGCTGCCAGCCCGAAATAATCGAACGGCGTTCCCATGTTGAGCTCGCCCTTCGTGCGCATGTCAATCACGGTGAGATCGACAGCAACTCCAAGATTGTGCCTGCTTCGCGACGCGATATAGCCATCGCGCAGCAAGTCGCCACGATTCATCGCCTGCGTCCACTTCACCATCGCATCGGTCGCGCGGACCGGACGGTACGCATCGAAGATCTTGAGTCCGTATCCCTGGCGATGCAGATCCTCGTTCACCAGCGCCAGAGCGGCCGCCGCCTCGTTGCGCAGATAAGCGTGATTACCCTCGTAACCCGGGAGTCTTGCCTTCGTGAAATTGTTTGTCGTCGCGTACCTCATCTCGACGACAATGCTCGTGTCCACTCGCTGGACATCGACAAGCAGCGAGTCGGCGGCGCCGTCGGACCCCAGAGGCAGTTCTACGGTATTGATCGGCTCGGGCGGAGTCCGATGGAGAACACCGCAGCCGGAAACCAGAATTACTGCGGCCGTCGTTCGGAGAAGCGTTCGAATCATTTCCTAAAATATCCTCGTATATTCACGCCCGGCCATCCTACCCTTCGCCAGTCAAATGGATCGATTCGAGATCATCGCTGCGCTTTTCGGCGTCGTCAGCGTCTTCCTCAGTGTTCGGCAGAACATCTGGAGCTGGCCAACCGCGATCGTGAACGTCGGCATGTACATCGTCGTTTTCTATCGGTCCAAGCTCTACTCCGATACCGGCCTTCAGGTCATCTACGTGGCCCTGAATTTCTACGGCTGGTATCAGTGGCTGTACGGAGGGAAGAATCGTACCGAATTGCCGGTGACCCGCACGACCGGCCGCCTGGCGGCAGTCCTCGTGGTCATCGCGGCGGTCACCACCATGGTGCTCGGAACCCTCGTTTCACACAATACCGATGCGGCCCTTCCCTACATTGATGCGGCTACCACCAGCACGAGCCTCGTCGCCCAGTGGATGATGACCAGAAAGCTCCTGGAGAACTGGATTGTCTGGGTTTCCGTGGATGTCGTCTACATCGGTATGTACATCTACAAGGATCTCCACGTCACCGCCGTGCTCTACCTCGTGTTCCTTCTCCTGTCGGTTATGGGCTACATGCAGTGGAAACGGACGCTCAACGCGCCGGCAGCTGTTGCCGTCCCCGCTTAGAGGCCACCAAAACCCGGATCGCCGCTATTCCAAATGCAGGTCCGGCCGCCAGAACCGCGAACGACCACTGCCACCCGATTCTCGCCGCGATCAACGGAATTCCCTGGATAGTCAGCATCGTCAGGAGAAATCCGAGCGAGGTTTGAACCGTCAGCGCCGTTCCCACTGCGTGTGACGGTACCGACTCTGTAACCAGCGCACTGAACTGCGCGCTGTCAGCGATGACGAAGAATCCCCACACCAGCGCCACGGGCGCGATCGCCCACACTGGCGCGCCAAAGAAAAGTCCGACGATGAGCGAGCACGTTCCACTCACTGCGAGCGCCATGGTTACGAGTCGCTCGCGTCCTGACCTGTCGGCAGTCAGCCCGCCCCACACGCATCCCGCCCCGCCAACAGCAATCGTCCCAAACGTGATCAACGACATGACTCCCTTCGATGTTTCAGGGGCGCGCGACGCCGCGACGCTGGCAGCAAGAAAGGCGGGAATCCACGTCCAGAAAGCGTAAAGCTCCCACATGTGACCGAGGTATCCGCTCGTCGCCAATCGCCAGTCACGCACTTTGAAAACCGTCGCCACCAGACCCCAGGAAAACGGCCGCGACCCGAATGGATAAGGTCCATCGTTGTAGGCAAAACCGACCAATGCACATGCGATCATCGCCCCGACCGACGCAGTGAGGATTACCGAATCCACGCCGACATTCGGAAGCGCGTGAATGAGATACGGCGTCGCCTTGCCAACAGTGAGAGCACCCACGATTGTCCCAATCGCCAGACCTCGCTGACTTTGAAACCATGTCGATATCATCTTCATGGCCGGCGGGTACACGCCCGCCAGGAAAAACCCGGTGAAGAATCGCAGAATGAGAGCCGACTCATACCCGGGCGCGACAAGTATCGACGCATTCACTATCGCCGCGATCCCCGCGCTTGTCGCAAACAGTCTTTTTGACGGAACGATGTCGGCGACGTTCAGCGCAGCGGCAATTGCAGTCCCGAACACAAATCCAAGCTGCACAGTTGTCGTCAGCCATCCGGTTTGCTGGCTATCGAGAGACCACCTCGCCGCGAGCTGCGGCGACACAGCACTGGCCGCAAACCAGAGCGACATCCCGAGCAGCTCGGCCACTGAAAGAATGCCGAGTGTGCGCCATCGTCGTGGATCGGTATCGGTGGGCATTTCGAGAAAGTAGCGAAAAAGAACGCTCGCTGGCGGGGTGGCAGGAATCACCCGTCGCGCCATAGAATACGCGATGCCTGAGGCAAACCGTTCGCTGTGGTCGCGTATCGTTGACGCGCTTGAGCTTCGCCAGTACCTGCGACCGCGGGATTTTGTAATCGCCGGGCTGTTGGTGAGCCTGTTGATGCCATTGATTCTCGTCTCGCCGCGACCGAGCCCTGGCATCCAAAAATACTGGCTGCTTCACGTGGTCGAGCTTGGCGGACCGGTCCACATCGTGAAGAACGTGGATTCCTACGAGTTTGAGCACGACGCGAAGAGTCCCGGCGACCTGTTCACCGTTGCCCACCGCCACTGGCAAAGCCGGCCACTGGCTGTCTGGCTCGGATGGGCTCTCTCCCAGCCGTTTCGCGCCGGGGGGATGCCGACTCGCGTCGCGATGACACCGGAAGCTGGAAACGTCCTCGTACAAAAGCCCCCCTATCCAGCGGAATACAACGCGTATTCGCCGGAATATGCAGGGTTCATCCTCCTGAACTGGCTGCTTCTCGTTGGCTCGGTGATTCTGTTCAAGCCGCTGCTGCGTGGAAAATCGTACCTCGACGCCTGGGTGCTGCTGCCGGTTTCGATGCTCATCGTCAACATGGTCACGCGGGCATTCTTCTGGACGCCGCATACGCAGATCTTCAACGTCGTGCTTCCGGTTGCGACGATGACGCTGCTGCGTCCGCTGCTGCCTCGCGCGAAGACACTCACGGTCAGAGACACCGCGCTCATCGGGGCTGTTTTTGGAATTCTTGCGATGGCTTATGGTGCATTTGCGGTTACCGCCGGTGCAGCGGCGCTCGTCATCCTCCTGGGTGACGGCTGGCAAACTCTCAAAAGAGAAGTCAGGCGAAGGTCAATCCTGAGCGCGACTCTCATCGCCGCCTTCTTCGCGCCGATGTTGCTGTGGATCGGAATCGTGATCCTTGTCACGGGGGCCTTTTACTCGCCGGAGACGCAGCGGTACCACGAATTCGTCTGGCTTTACGAGAGACTTCCGGAAGGACTTGGAGTGTACCTCCCGCTCGTCGCCAGGAACGTAAAGACTTACGCCGAATTCGCGCTTCACGCTTCGATGATTCCAGCGCTCCTGATCGCCGGACTTGTCGTATTTCTCTTCAGAAAGACCGTCGAAGGGTACGCGACGCGGCCGGAAAACGACACGAGACGAGCCGTCATGTTTTTCATGGCCGCGGACTCTGCTTTCTACGTCTCGATGGGCTTCTACGCCGAGCGAATTGCGTGGACGATCGTTCCGGGGGTGTTGGTGGTGCTCGGGCTGCAGCTGAGGTTGGCAGATGAAACGCTGACTGGACGCAAACGGCTGGCGTTCCGGGCGATTGTGTTTGCACTGGCCGTGGGCTCAGTGATTCACGTGATATTCCGGAAAGGACCTTTCGCATAGGCGGGTCGGTCTCACCGCGAAACCCTTGCAAGTGCAAGGGTTTCGTCAAGGATGAATCCAAATCCTTTCGCGCGGCGTCTAATACCCCAATAGTTCGCGAATCGCGATTCGCTGACCCGCGCTGGGTCTGCTCCTGGGGGGGGACAAATGCGACTGCCTCGTGCGATCAAGCTTTCAGTGCTGGCTCTGTGCTGGGCTTTGTATTCCACTGTCGCGTCCGCACAGGCGACAACCAGGTCGCACAGTGACCCGCGTCCCGCTGCCCATGCCGCGAAGCGAACCGGACCAATCGCTGTTGACGGCAGGATCGACGAGTCAGCGTGGGCGGCCGCTACACCGATTGGAGAGTTGATCCAGTCATTTCCGAACGAGGGCAAGGAGCCCAGCGAGAAGACCGAGATCAGGATCCTCTACGATGAGGCGGCCATCTATATCGGCGCCCGCATGTTCGATTCGCTGGGACCCAAGGGCGTAAAAGCAGTGCTTACGCGTCGGGATGCGCTGCTGAACGGCGGCAACCTCACTTCCGACCAGATCGCGTTTGTTTTCGACACGTTCCGCGACAAGAACAGCCGGAGCTGGTTCCAGCTGAACCCGCTTGGCGTGAAGGGCGATCACAAGGACGGAGACACTTCGTACGATCCAGTCTGGGATGGCGCGAGCCACATCGACTCGCTCGGATGGACGGCAGAGTTTCGCATTCCCTTTTCGCAGCTGAGATTCTCGCGCGCAACCGAGCAGGTCTGGGGAATGCAGGTGTGGCGTACCACAGACAAGAAAAATGAGCAGGACATGTGGGCGTTCTGGAGAAGTAACGAGGCGGGCGGCCCGGCGTACTTCGGAACTCTCGACGGCATTACCGTCGCCTCGCAGCCGCGTCAGATAGAGATCGTTCCGTACGTTACGTCCCGCGCAACAATGGCACGCGTGGCCTCGAACGATCCGTATCACTCCAACCGTCAGGGCGTCGCACGAGCCGGCGGCGACGCGAAACTAAACATCACGTCGAACCTCACACTCGATGCTACGGTGAACCCCGACTTCGGTCAGGTTGAAGTCGATCCTGCGTCGGTAAATCTCTCTGTCTTCGAGACGACGTTCTCCGAGAAAAGACCGTTTTTCGTTTCGAACTCACAGTATTTCTCCAACGGCGGGTTCAGCTGCTACTTCTGCAATAACGTCTCGAGTCTCAACCTCATCTACACGCGCCGAATTGGACGTTCGCCGCAATTGGCTGGCCTCGTCGGCTCGCGCGCGCAGTTCATGGACGCGACGGACGCAACCAGCATTCTTGGCGCTGCGAAAATCACTGGACGCACCGCTGGTGGCTTGACGGTCGGACTTCTTGACGCAGTCACGAATCGTGAGACCGCGCGCTATCGTCTCGATGGCGACGCCACCGACCACAAGCAGGAAGTGGAGCCGCTCGCGAACTACTTCATCGGGCGCGTGAGAAAGGATTTCCGTAACGGAGCGACGCGTATTGGAGCGATCAGCACGCTGGTAAATCGCAGACTCACGAATGCTGACGAGATAGCACGTCTTCGCTCACGCGCGGGCGCGATTGGATTCGACATCGATCATCACTGGAGCAACCGGACCTACGCCTTCAACGTGCAGACTGCGCTGACGAACATTGCCGGCGATACTTCCGCGATTCGCCGGGCGCAGCAGTCGAGCGCGCGGTACTACCAGCGCGTGGGCAGAACGGAGACAACGGACGGCATCTTCGACACGAAATTTGATCCGTCGAGAACGACACTCAGCGGATACGGTCTTTACGCGCGTCTGGCCAAGGAATCCGGTGACTGGCGCTTCGAAGGAATCCAGAACTGGCGAAGCCCCGGATTCGAGGCGAACGACATGGGTGTTCTCAGCAGGGCCGATTACAAGTGGATGCTTGCCAACGCCGTGCGCCAGTGGACCACTCCCGGAAAGTTTTATCGCAACCTATGGATCAGCGCCGGCGCGCAGACGCAGCTGAACTACGAAGGCGATCACACCGATACCGATTATCATGCGAACGTTTCTGCGACGATGCCGAATTTCTGGAACGTGGGTGTGTTCGAGATCTATCATCCCAGCACCTTCGACGAGCGCCTGACGCGTGGCGGTCCGACCGCAAAGCGTTACGGCTACCAGCTGATCGGTGCGAACGTGAGCTCCGACAGCCGAAAGTCGATTGTGTACGGGTTTAACTACAACCTGAGCACGCCGGTAGACAATTCAGAAGGGGGCCGCACCGCGTACCACCCGTACGTGACGCTCAAACCAACTTCGTCGACGAGTCTCACGCTGTCCCCGTCGTGGGATCACGATTTCACGGCGCAGCAGTTCGTGACTTCGTTCGCCGATCCAAAAGCGCCCGCTGGTTTCGGCAACACGCGCTACGTCTTTGGGCGTCTCGAGCAGAAGACGTTCTCGATGGACACGCGTCTGAACACTACGTTCACGCCAAACCTGACGCTCGAGCTGTTCGCGCAGCCGTTCCTCGCGAGCGGGCACTACACCAACTTCAAGGAATTTGCCAGGCCGCATTCGGGTCAGATGACCTATTATGGCAAAGACAATGGCAGCACGATTGCGACAGGGAGCAATGCGAACGGAACTACCTACACCGTCGATCCTGATGGAAATGGAGCGGCCGCTCCGTTCTCGTTCGGAAGTCCGGATTTCAACTTCCGTTCGCTCCGCGGAACGGCCGTTGTGAGATACGAATATCGTCCGGGCTCCACCTTGTTCTTCGTCTGGACGCAGCAACGCGACGGCTCGGCAGGATTTGGAGACTTTGATTTCAGCCGCGACAGGTCGGCGCTGTTCCGCGACCGCCCGACAAATATCTTCCAGGTCAAGGCAACGTACTGGCTGGGTAGATAGCCTTCGTTCGTTGCTTCTTGACCGCGATTGACGGGTCGGTAGCTTCCGCGAGCACATGAAAGAAAGCACTCGCGTTCTCGTCGCGCTAATCGCGGCCATCGTGTTGGGTACGATCATTGGCGCGCTGGGAAGCGAGGCTCTCCTCAACGCTGCCGATGCGCTGGCTCCACTGGGCACCTTGTGGGTCAACGCCATTCGCATGACAGTGATTCCGCTGGTGATCTCGCTGCTGATCACCGGCATCGCGTCAGCGAGTGACGTGAAGGCCATCGGCCGAATTGGAAAAAGATCGCTAATCGTGTTTGTGACACTCAGTGCGACGGTTGCTGTTGTCGGAATTCCACTCATGTGGGCGCTGTACTCATTGCTGCCGCGGATTGTTACCGCACGCCCCGAACTTCCCGCAGGCGCGGCTGCCGCCGCCAGCGAGGTGGCATCGAGCGGCCAGGTCCAGACCGTTGCCGGCTGGCTCACTTCGCTCATACCGACGAATCCAGTTGCCGCAGCGGCCAATGGGGCAATGCTGCCGCTAATTGTGTTTACGCTGCTTCTTGCTGTTGCAATAGCGCGTGGACTACCGGAGACGCGTAAGCCTCTTGTCGACTTCTTCCGCGCGCTTGGCGATGCGATGCTCATGCTCGTCCGGTGGGTCATTCTGCTCGCGCCGATCGGCGTGTTCGCGCTGGTGCTTCCGCTCGCCGCTCATGCTGGCGGCGCGATGGCTGGCGGAATCGGCTTCTATGTGGGCGCGTATTCGGTCGGCTGCATCATCGTCATCCTGCTGCTCTATCCAGTAGTTGCGGTCTTCGGTGGAATTCCTGTCGGCCGATTTGCACGCGCGGCGCTTCCGTCTCAATTGATCGCATTCAGCTCCAGCTCGTCGATCGCTTCTCTGCCCGCGCTGATTGAAAGCGCGGAGCGTCTCGCGTTGCCACCAGCGATTACCGGATTTGTACTCCCGCTGGCGGTATCGACGTTCAAGATTGCGGCACCGGTCTCGTGGACTGCGGGTGCGTTGTTCGTCGGCTGGTTCTACGGCGTGCCGCTCGGCGCGCGTGAGCTTGCCACGGTCGCAATCGCAGCGGTGTTTCTCAGCTTCGGAGTTCCGGGAATTCCGCGAGGGGCGTTCATCATGCTGACGCCGCTCTTCGCCGCCATTGGCCTCCCGGTGGAGGGTATCGGAATTCTGATAGCGGTGGATGCCCTGCCCGACGTCTTCGCGACGACGTTGAACGTAACTGGCGATCTTGCGGCGGCATCCCTGGTGGCAAAACGCGAAGCCAAATAATGACCCGGCCGGGTCTCGAACCCGGGACCTACGGATTAAAAGTCCGTTGCTCTACCAACTGAGCTACCGGGTCGCGTAGTCATTACTTCAGGGCCGAAATCTATTCCGTCAGGCCCGTCAGTCATACTGGCCCGCCGGAAAAAGTGCCCGGAATGACTACTTAATCAGCTCGACCCGCGACGCAGGGTGAATCTCCGCCCAGCCGTTGTGACTGTCGATCACGTACGTGCCCGTTACCCGCACGTGCGATCCTACTGCGGGCAAGAGAATCGTGTTCCTGTAGCCGACGCACGTCTGCCTGACCTTCTTCACGTTCACAGGATTCGCGCACACAATTTCCACGACCAGGGCGCCGTCCTTTTTCTTCATGTTGCGCTTGTTCAGCAAGGCCTTCTGCCCCTTGTCAAGCTTGAGCAGAAAATGCTGGTCACCGTCAGTGTCGGCGTTCGACTCAGCAACCGTTCCCGTCGCAGTGATGCACGACTTCACCTGCTCGAGCCGGGCGGGATTGTAGACCCGCTCCCAGAGTGATGCGTTGCACGATTGGTCTGCATCGCGCGCAGGCTTCGCAAGCGTCGAAGCGGCCGAGAGAATGATTCCGCCGCCAACTAAGGCGGAGAACGAGAGAAGACGAAGTAACGCTGATTTGGTTCCCATATCCCGAAACCTACTCAGTGAACCTGACGCGGGCCTGTCAGCGAGAAGATAATTGCCTCAGTCCCGTTGAAAACCACAGCAAGACCGTCGCCTTTCAGCGCAGCGATGAGCTTTTCAGCGGAATCGCGCTTGAAGAGCGGCCTGTGAATCACCAGCCGCGTTACACCGTGGTTTGAAAGCACCATCTGGGCCCCGCGATCCGGCAAATCCTTCATCGCCGTCTCCAGTGTTTTGGTCACCGGTGGAATCACCGATCCGTGCACGGCGACAACTCGTCTGAGGTGTCCAACACTTCCATACGTGTAGCGCGTCACCATCGGCGCACGACGCCCTCCATGATCGGCGAGCGGAAGCTCGGCAATCGCACCGCGATCTGCTTCAGCGGCAAGGAATGGATAGGCGTCGGACATCGCCAACGGATCGGCCGCCTCCACTGACAGTCGGGCAAACGCGCTCAGCGGCCGGTACTCGAGTATCATCATTGCCGCCAGCGCCACTGTCACGAGCATGCGCCGCGACGATCGAACGCTCGCCAGCAGAGAAGTCGCTCCGAGCGAAACCATCACGGACATCATCAGGACCGTAAAAAAATAGAGCCGCATGGGCCACCTGATCGTCGAAAACACCAGCCAGATCCTTCCCGGCATCGGCAGCCAGTGCATGGCTTCGCTCGGCGCACTCCCGCGAACTTTGAGGTATGGACCAAGCGAAAATACGAAGCAGATCACCGCAACCGACACGAGAACCGCAGCAAGCTCGCGATTCTCTTTTTTTTGGATCACTCTGACGAGCCAGTACGCTGTCAAGGCAATTGCGACAACCCCCGGAAACCCGGTGGTCCAGGCCGCGGCCGGAGCTGAGTTCGGATCTGGCTCAAACGGACCCGTCGGCCAGAGCGCCTGCCATCTCCCAACGCGCACGACTCCCGCCAGCTCCATCGAGAGCACACTGATCAGGGCCGATGGATGAGAGAATCGGCCGTTCACCGAAACGAACTGGACGTAATGAATCAGCACCGGCAACAGCGGTACAATCGAGGCAACGCCGGCTGCTGCCAGTTTCCCCAACACAGCCAGATTCGCCCCGTATCGTCTGAACACCCAAGAGCCCGCGACCCACAGAAAAACCACGATGGCGAGAAAGACCGCGAAGTAGATCGACGACAACGCCGTCATTACGCATGCCGCGACGAGCCCGGCAACGTCGCTCCACCGCCCTCGCTCGAGAATTCTGTCCAGGAAAAGAATCGCCAGAGGCGCCCAGCAAACGCCCATCGTCTGAAGATGAATGCTGTGCGTTACATGGAACGGCACGAACGCGAAAACAAATCCGCCAATCACCGCACCACTGCGACTTGTGCCGAGCCGCATGCACAGCGCCGCTGCCGCCAAGCCGGAAATCACGAACGACAGAAGCAGCAAAACGTTGTACGAAGAGACGATTCCCAGTCCCAGCAGGCGGAGCGGATAATAGAAGACTTGCCAGCCGATGAGATTCTCTGTTACTGCGAGAGAATTCTCCAGCGGGAACGCTGCCGTCCAGTCGAAAACATGTAGCGAGGAGGAGCGAAGGCTGCCGTACACCCATTCGAGGACACCCGCGTTGAGCATCGCATCGGGAGCGTATTGCGCAGTTCCGACAAGCGTAGTCGAAAATCGTGAGACGATCGGCGCAACGAACCACGCGAACGCGATCGCCCCGTAAAATGCCGCCAGTGCCACAAAGAACAGCATCGCACCCATTATCGACCCATGCCCGAACTGTTAGACTATGAAGGACTGGCAAAGAATGCTGTCACTTTCCCGTGGAGGCTCGCGTAGTGATGTCGAACCCCAACAACCTGCCAATGACGAATCCCAATCCGAATACCGAAGAACACAAAGTGAGCGGCGACGACCTGCTGCAGAAGGTCAAGCAGATCGTCAGAGAAGGCAACGCTCGGCGCATCACGATCAAGAATGAATCCGGGCATTCTCTGCTGGAAATTCCGCTGACGATTGGTGTCGCCAGCGTAGTTCTGATTCCTGTCTGGGTGGCAATCGGCGCGATCGCTGCGCTTGCGGGCCACTACACGATCCAGGTGGAGAAGCGCACCTAGCTCGCCGGAAGGCAACAAAATGCTAACAACCGCGACGGGAGCACTATAGGCCGGTTGGCGGTATTATAGGGATATTGGAAAAGACAATTGCCTGTGGCCGCCACCTGACGGCCGCCTCTTTCGCCCCATATCCATGAGATTTCAAGCCCTCACGCGCGCGGCCCTTCTTTTCGCTGCTGCTCCCGCAATTGCACAGCAGACCGCGGCGAAGCCGGCTCCCGCAAAGCCCGTCGTCGCGACTGCCTCCGCAATTCCGCTTTCGACACGCCTTCCGGTCGATCCCAAAGTCCGGATCGGCACACTGGCGAACGGCATCCGCTACTACATCAGGCAGAACCTCAAGCCGGAGAAGCGGGCCGAGCTCCGTCTCGTCGTCAATGCAGGATCAGTCCTGGAAGCGCCAGACCAGTTGGGCATGGCCCACATCGTCGAGCACACCGCATTCAACGGCACGACGCATTTCGCCAGGAACGATCTCATCAAGTACCTGGAGTCGATCGGCGTTCGATTCGGCGCTGACCTCAACGCCGGCACGAGCTTCGACGAGACCATCTACATCCTTCCCGTTCCGACTGATACAGCGCGAATCGTCGAGCAGGCGTTCACTATTCTTGAGGACTGGGCTCGAGGCCAGACGTTCGACCCGACTGAGGTCGCGAATGAGCGCGGCGTCGTGCGCGAGGAATGGAGAGGTGGACGCGGCGCAAGCGAGCGGATGCTTCAGCAGTGGCTTCCAGTCGCGTTCAAGGGTTCGCGTTATGCGGAGCGGCTACCGATTGGAACCGAAGCCAGTATCATGTCGACGACGCCGGCCAAGCTTCGCCGCTTCTACAACGACTGGTATCGTCCCGACCTGATGGCCGTCGTCGCTGTCGGCGATTTCGATCCCAAGGCAATTGAGGCACAGATACGCAAGCACTTTGGAAGTATCCCGCCGGCCAAGGCAAAAGCGCCGAAGCGGACAGTCTATGACGTTCCGGCCAACAAGGAACCGCTGGTAGCTATCGCCAGTGACAAGGAAGCGACGAACTCCGGCGTCAATCTGATTTACAAGATGCCGGCAGAGAAAACGATTACGGTCGGCGACTACAGGCGCGATTTGACCGGGCGGTTGTATCTGCAGATGCTCAACGCGCGCTTCAACGAGATCACGCAGAAGCCTGACGCTCCCTTCCTGGCAGCCGGCGCGTCAAAGGACGCCTTCTTCGCCCGCAACACCGAAGCATTCACGCTGGATGCGAATGTGAAGGACGGCGGCATCGAGGAAGGTGCAGAGGCGCTCCTCAAGGAAGCCCGCAGAGTCGATCAGTTCGGGTTCCTGCAGTCCGAGCTGGATCGTGCCAGAGAGAATCTTCTTCGCGGCTACGAGCGGGCAAATGCTGAGAAAGACAAAACACAGTCGGCCTCGTTCGTCGAGGAATACATCGGGAACTACCTTCACGGCGAGACGATCCCCGGCATCGAGTACGAGTACAACCTTACGAAGCAGCTCGTTCCGACGATCACTCTTGCTGACGTAAACAAGCTTGCCAGGAGCTGGATCACCGACGAGAATCGCGTGATCATCGCAATCTCGCCGGTCAAGGAAGGAGTGACCCTTCCGACAAAGGCTGGAATTCTCGCGGCGTTCGACAAGGCGAACAAGGCCCAGCTCGCCGCGTGGACCGAAACGGTTTCGAGCGACGCGCTCGTCGCTAAGCCTCCTGCGGCCGGAAAGATCATCGCCTCGAAAGCCCTTTCGACGATAGGCGGAGTGGAATGGAAACTCTCGAACGGCGCGCGAGTGATCGTGAAGCCGACCGACTACAAGGCTGACGAAATCGTGATGCAGGCTTACAGTCCTGGTGGAACCTCGCTTGCCGAGGACAAGGATCTGATGTCAGCGCAGCTGGCATCGCAGATCATTGCGCTGAGCGGAATCGGGTCGCTCAACATGATCGATCTCAACAAGAAGCTTACCGGCAAGGCAGTAAGAGTGAGCCCGTCGCTCTCCGAGACACAGGAGCGGATGTCCGCAACAGGATCTCCCAAGGACATCGAGACGATGTTCCAGCTCATCTATCTCGACTTCACCCAGCCACGACTGGATTCCGTAGCCTGGGCCGCATTCAAGCAGCAGGTCCAGCCGTTCCTGGCGAATCGTGGCGCGGATCCCTCCTCAGTATTCGGCGACACGGTGCAGGCAGTACTTTCTCAGCACAGCGTACGCGCCCGGCCCATCAGCACGGCAACGTTTGCGGAAGTCGATCCCGCAAAGTCGATCGCGTTCTACAAGACTCGATTTGCTGACGCGAGCGACTTCACTTTCGTTTTCGTCGGCAATGTCGACACCGTGTCGATCAAGCCCCTGGTGGAGACGTACCTTGCGTCGTTGCCCACCGTTGCGCGGAAAGACATGATGGTCGACCGCGGAGTGACTCCTCCGAAGGGCGTTTTGCAGACTGTCGTCCACAAGGGAACGGAGCCTAAAGCAAACACGCTCATGGTCTTCTCGGGCTCATGCATCTACAACCCGCAGAATCGCATCCAGCTTCGTGCGCTCACGGCTTTGATGCAGACAAAATTGAATGAAACGCTTCGTGAGAAGATTGCCGGAACGTACAGCCCCGGAGTTCAGGGCGGGTGCGCACGCGAGCCACGGCAGGAGTACACCGTCCAGGTTTCGTTTGGATCGTCTCCCGAAAACGTCGAAGTGCTGACGAAAGCCACACTCGAGCTCATCGACAGCCTCAAGGCAACGCCGGTCACCGAGGCAGACGTAGCGAAAGTCCGTGAAGAGATTCTTCGCTCACATGAGGTCGATGTCAAAACCAACACGTATTGGGCGAGCAACATCGCAGCGCGCGATCAGGCAGGGGAAGACATCGGCGGACTGGGCACGCCGTACGACGACATGGTCAAGGCCCTCACGCCCGCGATGCTTCAACAGGCGGCGAAAACCTACTTCAACACCGCGAATTACGCGCGGTTTATCCTTTTGCCGGAGACGCCCGCCGCCGGGAAATAGCCGCAGCGGCCGGGCCAGGCTCATCCGCGGTCACGAGGTCCTGATAATCGGGGTGCCTCTCTATGAAGGATGCAATGAACTTGCAGCGGGGAACGACACGTAGTCGGTTCGCGCGCGCATAATCGAGCGCGACGCGGGCGAGGATATTTCCGATCCCCCGCCCTTCAAGGGCTTGTGGAACTTCAGTGTGCGTGAAGTAGATCGTGTCGCCTTTGATGCTGTAGTTCGAAACTGCCGGCTCGCCATCGAGATCGATCTCGAAGCGGCCGGCTTCTTTGTTATTGCGGACGGACTCGGCTGAGATGTCGGGCAATTGAATAGAGGATAAAGGGCCAAACGCCGAACGCCAAACGCCAATCGCTTACTACGGAAGATAAACCGTTGTTAGCGCGTGGCGTGTGGCGCTTGGCGTATGGCGCCTTACATCTTGGGCAGCAGCACCCGATCGATGACCTGGATAACTCCGTTCGACTGATTGACGTCGTACGTCGAGATGTGCGCCGTGTTTCCGCTCTCATCCATGAGAACGATGTTGCGGGGACCATTCATTGTTGCGAACAGCTTTCCGCCGCTTACCGTCATCAGCGTCGCGCGGCCTTTGCCCTTTTTGATCTTCTCCATCAGCTCGTGTGCTGTGAGACGACCGGAGACGACATGGTAGGTGAGAACCTTCGTTAGCGCGGCCTTGTTCGCAGGCTTGAGCAGAGTTGCGACCGTTCCGTCCGGAAGATTCTCGAAAGCGTCGTTCACCGGGGCGAAAACAGTGAACGGGCCCTTGCCCTTGAGAGTCGCAACGAGGTCAGCAGCCTTGACAGCGGCGACGAGCGTTGTGTGATCGGCAGAATTGACTGCGTTGTCGACGATGTCCTTCGTCGGGTACATCGACTGGCCACCAACCATTACGGCTTGAGCCGAGGCTGTGCCTGCGCCAGCGACAAGCGCGGCAAACGCTGCCGCTGCGAGCATTCTCTTCATTTTGTCCAGATCCTTTAGCGTGGGGTGAGTGATTGTTACACGCCTCCTACGCGCCAGCTCGAAAATCGGATCTGTTCCATGAAACAATGCTGACGGCCGTCAGCGTTTTCTATCGTGCCTTCCTCAACTCAACGCTGCCATTCACGGGTCACTCTTTGTTGTCGCGGCCTGTATCGCGCTGGATTCTGATGTTGCCGCTGAACGATTCGAGGATGATGCGTGCCCCGCCGTTGCCGATCTTGAACTCGAACCGGCTGTCGCGCCCAGTTGAGTTGGTGCCCGCTCCCAGTGTGACGGGGAAATCGCTGTCCACGTTGCCGCTGAAGGTCTCGAGACTCACCGTCGCCCCGATATTCGCCGACACTGCCAGAGTGATCCGGCCCGAATTCGACTTGAAGCTGTAAGCGCCCGACGGGTCGATTGACCCTGCGTAGCTGATCGACGAGCTGACGGTTTCCGCCCTGACACCTTTCGACTTTGCACCCGTGATCCAGACGTGCCCGCTTACCGATTCTGCCTCGATGTCCCCATTCACGTTGGATACGTCCACACGACCGCTTACTGACTCGACGCGCAGATCGCCGTCGATGTTGTCGGCCTTGATGTAACCAGAGATCGATTCGAGCTGGGTGCGTCCGACGGCGTCCGACACTTCGATGCTTCCGCTCATCGACTCCAGCTTCACTTCTCCTTTTACGCCCTTCACGGTGTAAGGGGCCGAGTAGCCGTCGATTTGCACGCGAGTCCCTACTGGAACACTTATCTCGAGCTCGGCCGCTCCCCCGTGCCTGCCATCGGGCTCAACCTGCATTCGCACCGAAGTTGAATGCGCATCGAATCTGAGCTCGCCGCGATCGACGACGCCCTTCACCCTCATCTTCGTTCCAGGAACCCCGGTGACATTCACGTGACCCGAGTAAACCGAGAGGTTGAGGCTTCCTCCCCGGTCAAGCGTCACCGTCGTGTCGATCCGCTCCCGGTATCGATCGTCTTGCGCCCCTGCATTATCAATTCCGACGGTTGCCGACATTACGGCCACAGCACCGCAGAACATCCATGGAGTTTTCATTATTCCTCGTTTATCCCTCAAGTGGTGGCCGGAAGCAACGCCACCGTCCGCAGTAGCTCAACTTTCTTCTGAAGCGCGTTATCGAGCTGGCGTGTCAGGAACCCGCTCGCCGGATCCTTTGACAGCGCAGCCCGCGCGCGCTTAACCGCAATGTCGATGACGCCAAGATTGTCTTCGACGATTTTCACGGTCTCAGGATCGAGCTGTGCCCGCCTCTGTGAAAGCACGCTCTGCAGCTGCACGATCTCTCCGGCAAACGCCATCTCCGATGGCGTTGGCTGCATCGACACAGATGACGCCGAGACAAGCGTTGACCCCACTGGGCGTGTGGCTTGTGGCGCGTGGCGAACCGGCGCCCGCTGCGCGACAGGATCAGCCGTCACAGTCCGAACGGCCGCTGACTCAACGATCTCCGGCGCGGCCGTTGGTGCCATCGCAACCGTTGGAGTCGCAACCACAGTTGCAGCTGCCTTCTTCGGCGCGGGCTGCTCGTTGACCGAGCGCGCTGTCGCGAAGTACGTCACGCCCGACGTCACGATCACGAGGGCAGCCGCCGCAGCCGCAAGCCAGGTTCTTGAGATGGACGCAGGACGCGTCGTTGCAATCGAGCGAACCTGCGGCTGAATCCGTGCTTCGATTCCGCTCCACAAATCGCGCGATGGAGTGAGCTCCTGAAGATCTGCTGCCTGATTGCGAATCCCGTCAACATCGCGAATCAATCCCTGGCAGCGGACGCACGCAGCAACGTGCTCGGCGAAGCGGGAGCGATCGGTGCCCTCGAGCTCGCGCTCGAAATAATCGAGGAACATCTCGTCGCATTCGGCGCATGTCATTTGATTTTTCATCATCGCGTCAGTGCCTCTCTAAGAAGGAGCCGCGCGCGATGCAGCTGCGCTTTGCTTCCACCAGCTGTAATTCCACACATCTCCGCGATCTCCTCATGCTTATACCCCTGAACGTCGTGCAGTACGAAAATCTGTCTTGCTCCTGCCGGCAGCTTTGCGATTGCCTGGTTCAGGTCCATCC
>DATLDF010000041.1:0-68002 GCA_035525975.1 Gemmatimonadaceae bacterium | reverse complement strand
TACACCCTTGCCAACCAGCGATCGGTGGGTACCGATGATGTCGCCAACCTTATAGTAGAGAATTGACGCCGGATGATCGAACTCCCCTTTCTCCGCAGTCGTGAGCATGAGCCTCACGCCACCTGCATCGAAGAATGCAAGGTTCGGGGGAGCGAACAGGAATTTCATTCCGAGCACGTCGCGATAGAATGCCGTGGCGCGAGCCACATCCTTCACATTGATCGCGATTTGGCCGATGGCATCCAGATGTACGGAGTCGACAGTCATTTCAATTCTCCTCTCGCGACCGCAGTGTTAATTAGTTAGCTTAGCTAACTAATTATGACGGCCTCCCGCAAAAAGCGCAATGAGGATGTCGCCGACCGCCTTCACTCGGCCGCAATACACCTGTTGCGGACCCTGAGAAAAGTGGACGACGAGACCGGACTCACCGCCCCGCGCCTCTCCGTTCTATCGGTGCTTGTCTTTGCCGGGCCGCGAACCCTCGGCCAGCTCGCGAAGGCAGAGCAGGTCAAGCCGCCGACGATGACCCGCCTCGTCGACGCCCTGGAAAAGGACGGGTTCATCAAGCGGATCACCGACGCGTCTGACGGCCGCGTCACGATTATCAGCGCCACGAAAAAAGGCGAAGCTCTCATGTGGGTCGGTCGCAGCCGACGGATCGAGTCACTGGCCGCGCGCCTGGACAGACTGTCGAACGCCGAGCTGTCGAAGCTCGATCGAGCTGCATTGATGGTTGAGCGTGTAGCCAGGTCTGAGCCGGGCCTGCGGCACGCGGCTGGCAATCGACGCATGTGAGTCACCGATATAGCGATCAACCGTTATGTCCGGCGCCGCCGGTCGAGGAAATCCGCGATGATGGGCAACAGACCCATACAAGTAACGTCCCTGTTTAAATGTGTTGTTGGAGTGAGCGCATGTGTTGCCGCGGCGGCATGCGCGAGAAACGGTGACCCGGTGCGGTCAAAGGGCACCGATGAATCGCTTTCTCCGCTCGGTCGCGAGATCGCCTGGCTTGGCGACCTGCATCAACCGGAAGGCGTCAAGTACGACCCTGACCTGGACGTGTTCTTCATCTCGAACATGGTTGGATACGGATCCGATCACGACGGCAACGGCTACATCGTGGAGGCAAGTGCGGGGGATCTCGCTAATGCAAAGATCTTCGCTGAAAGCGGAAAAGCAGGGGCTGTACTGGACGCGCCTAAGGGAATGACCCTTCACGGCGACACGCTATGGGTAGCCGACATCGATGTGCTGAGGGGATTCAACAGAAAGACCGGATTGCCGGTGGCGACGATTGATTTGCGTCCGCTGGGTGCGGTGCTGCTCAACGACGTAACTGTGGGCGGTGACGGAGCGATCTACATCACGCCGAGCAACGTCATTGGGCCGGCTGACATCGGTTTCGATACCAGGCGCAACCGTGTCGCGGTCCCGGTTGGACTCCTGAATCAGGTGCAGCTCTGGCAGATGCCCTCGGAGATCAGCAACCAGGGGGATTCCGGGAATTTCTGAACTATAGGCTGCCTGGTTAGTATAAGACTCATGAGTCGAGTAAGATTGGCGCTGAAATTCTTCGGCGTGCTGGGCATGGCAGGCATTGCGGCAGGCGCTGCATACGGAATCAGGGGAACGGGCGCGCAGATTGTTTCGCGGGCCGGTGCTGAGTCGGGTGCGGCGTTCGTTTCATCGCCGCTACCCGCCGCGGTGGTGGTGGCGAAAAAGCCAACACTTCCCGACATCGTCGACCTCATTCTTGGCGACCGATCCGGTGATGGACGTGAGCAGGCACGCATCGCCTCCGTGCTCGGCAAGTACACCTCCGATGAAGATCGGGCGAGCCGAATAGCCGCCGCGCTGGTGAAGGAAGGCCGTCGCCGAAACGTCGGCTCCTCCCTGCTCGTCGGAGTTCTGCTTACCGAGAACCCCGACCTTGACCCCCGTGCCACGAGCTCGGTGGGAGCGCGTGGATTGATGCAGGTGATGCCGTTCCACGCCGGCAAATGGGGATGTGGGTCGGCCGATCTGTTCGATATCGAATCGAACATCTGCCACGGTGTCGCAGTCCTCGCCGACAACCTGCGGGGCGCAAAGACGCTCCCATCCGCCCTGCTTGGCTACAATGGCTGCGTTCGCGGGACAAACACGCCGAATTGCCACCAGTATCCGAGAACCGTGTACCGGCTGGCCCGAAAGGATCCAGCGGCGAAAACAGCGTTCAGGTAGTTGACATAGGGGGAGGGGGTATGTAGACTAATACCCCTGCGGGGTATTAGCGCTGACGGCCACGCGCCACCCGCCACACGCCAACTACGGTTACCGAATGCCAACTGAACGCAAAGCCACCGCGGTAGATGCCGACATCAAGGCCCGCAACCTGACCCGCCTTCGCCGGATCGAAGGGCAGGTCCGCGGTCTCCAGAAAATGGTCGAAGATGATCGCTACTGCGCCGACATAATGACGCAGATTTCATCAGTCACCGAAGCGCTGCGATCTGTCGGCAAGGAGCTGATGAAGAATCACCTCAAGCATTGCGCCGGCCGGGCGATTCGAGCCAGTGACGACGAAGCGGCCGTGATGTACGACGAGATCGTCGATCTCATGTACAAGTCAGGCAGGTAGCAATGACTGAAACCAGGCAGGCCGATACGGAAAGAGTAGACCTTCCGATTACGGGAATGACCTGCGCGTCGTGCGCGAACCGTATCGAGAAATCGCTGAAGAAGGCAGACGGTGTGAGCGACGCAACGGTGAATCTCGCGACAGAGCGGGCGACTGTTCATTTCGATCCAGCTGTGACTGGCCTCGGCAACATCGTCGGTACGATCAGGCAAGCCGGTTATGACGCGATTGTGCCGCAGCGTGCGCCGAGCGATCCGCACGCGATGCACGACATGCATGGCATGGACGAGATGCACGGCACGCACGACATGCACGGCACCCATGACATGACCGACCCTCGGGATGCCCATGCCCATGTGCACGAATACAACTATGCCGAGCTGAAAAAGAAGTTCATCGTTGCGGTGGTGCTGGGATTACCGGTCCTCGTGTTGGCGATGGCACATGGGCAAATCGAGCTGCTCAACTTTCCGGGTGCACGATGGCTTCAGCTCATCCTGACGACGCCCGTCGTTTTCTACAGCGGCTCGGGTTTCTTCAAGGCGGCATGGGGGGCGGCACGACATCTGGCCGCCGACATGAACACTCTTGTCGCCGTCGGAACGGGCGTCGCTTATCTCTATTCAGTTGCCGCGCTGGTCTATCCGGAATTCTTCATCGCCTCAATGGGTTCCAGCGCTCCGCATGCAATGGAGCCGCCGCTGTACTTCGAGGCAGCCGCTGTCATCACCGCGCTAATTCTCCTCGGGCGCATGATGGAGTCGCGCGCCAAGGGAAGCGCGACTGCGGCAATCAAGAAACTGCTGGGACTCCAGGCCAAGACAGCTCGTGTCGTCCGCGATGGTCGAGAAGTCGACACTCCGATTGCGGATGTCCTGGTCGGCGACATGATTGTCGTCCGGCCCGGAGAGAAAATTCCAGTCGATGGCGTGATCGTCGAAGGTGTCTCATCGCTGGACGAGTCGATGCTCACCGGCGAGAGCATGCCTGTTGACAAGAAGATCGGTGATTCGGTTTACGGCGCGACGATAAACCTGAACGGCGCGCTGCGGTTCGAAGCAAATGCTGTCGGTAAGCACACGGTACTGTCACGGATTGTCGAGATGGTCGAACAGGCGCAGGGGTCGCGGGCACCAATCGCCCGACTCGCCGATGTCGTGAGCGGAATCTTTACGCCCATCGTGATATTGATCGCCATTGCGACTTTCGTCATCTGGTATTTCGCCGCGCCGCCGGAAGTTCGGCTCTCGATGGCGTTCGTGAATTTTGTCTCGGTTCTGATCATCGCGTGTCCCTGCGCGCTTGGTCTCGCGACGCCCACAGCGATAATGGTTGGCACGGGCAAAGCGGCCGAGAACGGAATTCTCGTGAAGACTGGCGCAAGTCTCGAGACGCTGCAAAAGATCACGACGATCGTACTCGACAAAACCGGAACGGTCACGACCGGCGAGCAAACCGTCAGCGATATCATTGCGTCGCCGCCGTTTACCGAAACAGACCTCCTTTCCATGGTTGGAGCTGCGGAATTGTCGAGCGAACATCCTGTAGCCCGCGCCATCGAGAAGGTCGTCGCTGAAAAGAGCATCTCGATTCCGGTCATCGACCGGTTCGAGGCGCTGCCTGGCCAGGGAATCAACGCGATCATTCAAGGGCGAAAGGTCGTGGTCGGTAAGCTCGATCTCATGCGAGCGATGAACATCGACGCGAGCGAGCTCGAGGCGAAAGCCACCGACATCGCATCTCAAGGGCGCACAGTAGTCTTCGCGGCCATAGATGGGCTGCTGGCCGGTATCATCGCCGTTTCCGACAAGCCGAAGCGCGACTCGGCCGATGCGATAGCCAGGCTCAAGGAAATGGGGATCAAGGTCGTGATGGTGACTGGCGACAACGAGCAGGCCGCCGGCGCGATCGCCCGTCTCGTCGGCATCGAATACGTGAACGCCGGCATCACGCCCGAAGGGAAAGTCGCTTTCGTCAAGAAGCTGCGGGCAGATGGAGAGATCGTCGGAATGGTCGGCGATGGAATCAACGATGCGCCGGCTCTGGCCGAGGCGGACGTGGGTATCGCGATCGGGACGGGGACCGATATTGCGATCGAAGCCTCTGACATGACGCTGCTTCGCGGGGACCTTCGGAGAGTTGTGACTGCAATCGAGCTTTCTCGCGCGACTATCAGGAACGTGAAGCAGAATCTTTTCTGGGCCTTCGTTTACAACGTGATCGGGATTCCAATCGCGGCTGGAGTTCTGTATCCGCTGACAGGGTGGCTGCTCTCTCCGATCATTGCGAGTGCTGCCATGTCCATGTCGAGTGTTTCGGTCGTAATCAACAGTCTTCGGTTACGGGGATTTCGGGCAGCTCAATAGGCTACGACCCCCCGGTGTTGGAGGTTCATAGCCGAGCGGATGATGGTGAGTAGATTAGGCGAATGAGCGACCGCCTCATCCTGCCCCTCCGCTTTAAGATCGCAGCCGGATTCGCCACTGCCGTACTCGTCCTGATAGTCGGCGCGATCTCGTACTGGACCACCGCGCGGGCGGAGCGCGCCTCGAGGATGGTCGAGCACACGAGCCAGGTGCTCCTCGAGCAGCAAAAACTTCTCGCCGGGCTCGCCGATGCCGAGACTTCGGCTCACGCGTTCGTGTTGACTGGTGACACGGCCGATCTCGATGCTTTCAAGACGGCCCGAATTCGTGTGCCGGCTTCGCTTGCGAGACTTCGGTCTCTTACCACCGATCATCCGATCCAGCAGCAGCGTCTCGACACGCTCGAGAGCGTTGCCAACCAGCGCATGCGGCTTAGCGACCAGATCGAGCGAATCAGGCGCACTCAGGGTTTCGAGCGGGCGAGCGAGTTGATAGCGACCGGGCAGGGCAGGGTTGTGATGAACCACGCCCGCGCACTTACCGGCGCGATGGAAGAGGAAGAAAGTCACCTGCTCACCTCCCGGACAAGGACGCAGAGGCGCAGTGAACAACTCGCGGACTATGCGATCCTCATCGGTGGCGGTCTCGCATTCCTGTTATCGCTGCTGATCAATCGCTCGATCTACCGCGATGTGGTCGAAAGAGAAAAACAAAGAGAGGTGATAGAGCGGCAGACCCGCCAGCTGAAGCGGCAGACTGAGCGAGTCGAATCTCAGCAGAAGGAGCTCGAGAATCGACTGGAGGAGCAGCGAGCGCTCACCGATGAGCTGACGGCCGCAAACGAGAACCTCCACCAGGCGAATGTCGTCACCGAACGTCTTGCAAAGGAAATGTCGGCGCTGCTCGAATCGACCGCGGCGGGTTTCTATGGTATGGATAAGGAGGGTAATTGCACGTTCATCAACTCCGCCGCCGCCGGCATGCTCGGGTATACAGTCGATGAGCTGCTTGGAGCGAACCTCCATTTCCTCGTGCACAACAAGAAGAAGGACGGGTCTCCATATCCCGTAGAAGAGTGTCCCATCAGCCAGGCATCCGCGCGCGGAGAGACTATCGCGCGCGAAGATGAAGTGTTCTGGAGAAAGGATGGCACTCCCATGAACGTCGAGTACTCAACGTCTCCGCTGTCATCCGGCCCTGAGAGAACCGGAGCGGTAGTCGCTTTCGCCGATATCACCGAGCGAATCCGCGCCCAGCGGATGGTCGCAGAAAGCGAAGAGAGAAAATCGGCGGTGCTGCGCTCGACTCTTGATTCGATCATCTCGATGAACGCCGAAGGAATCGTCACGGAGTTCAATCCGGCAGCGGTCCAGGCCTTTGGGTACTCGCGAGAAGAGGCACTCGGACAGAAGCTCGGCGCGTTGATAGTGCCTGAAAGATTGCGCGATGCACATCACTCCGGCCTCAAGCGCTTCATTGCAACCGGCGAGGAGCGCGTTATCGGAAAACGCCTCGAGCTTCCGGCGATGCGCAAGGACGGAACCGAGTTCACATGCGAGCTGACGATCACGCGAAGCTACATCGGCGGCGAGCCGGCGTTCACCGGAGTTCTCCGTGACATTTCCGACCGAAAAAGAGCGGAAGAAGAAAGGAAAAAAGCCGAGTTGGAGCGTGAGCAGTTGATACGGGCGCTGGCGCGGAGTAATACCGAGCTCGACCAATTCGCGTACGTCGCTTCACACGACCTCAAGGCCCCCCTTCGCGGTATCGCCAACCTCTCGCAGTGGATCGAGGAGGATCTCGGCGACAAGCTTGCCGGGGAAAACAAGTCGCAGATGGAGCTGCTGCGAGGTCGCGTGCATCGGATGGAAGCGCTGATCGACGGAATTCTGCAGTACTCGCGTGCAGGCAGGGTGAAGGCGAGGCCGGAGAACATCGATACCGGGGCCATGGTCGCCGACGTCGTCGAACTGATGGCCCCGCCGAAGGAAATCAGGATCCAGGTCGCGCCGGAAATGCCCACCGTGAGCGCCGAGCGGGTTCCGCTCCAGCAGGTTTTCATGAACCTGATCGGGAACGCGATAAAGCACACGGGGAACACCAGCCCGCAGATAGACATTTCGTGGACGGATGCCGGGCCTTTTGTCGAATTCGCGGTCGGAGATAACGGCCAGGGCATCGCGCCGCAGTATCATGACCGCATATTTGGCATATTCCAGACACTGGAAGCCCGGGACAAGGTGGAAGGGACCGGAATCGGGCTTTCCGTGGTGCAGAAGATCGTTGACGCCAAGGGTGGCCGGGTCTGGGTCGAATCCGAAGTCGGACGCGGAGCGCGATTCAAGTTTCTCTGGCCAAAAGTCGAAATTATCGGAGTGTGATCGGATGTCCGAACGGGTGCTGAACATCCTGCTGATCGAAGACGACGAAGTCGACGTGATGAACGTCCGACGGGCGTTCGAGAGAAACAACGTCTCGAACCCGCTGTTTGTTGCGGGCAATGGTCTCGAAGGCCTGGAGGTTCTGCGCGGCGACGAGATGCCGAAGGAACGCCGTCTCGTTCTACTTGATCTCAACATGCCGAAAATGAACGGCATCGAGTTTCTCGTGGCGCTGCGCGCCGATCAGGAGCTCGCGGCGACGCCGGTAGTCGTCTTGACTACATCCAATGACGACCAGGACAAGATCGACGCATACAATCTCAACGTTGCGGGATATCTTCTGAAGCCGGTGACGTTCAGTAACTTTTGTGAAAGAATGACGACCCTGAACAAGTACTGGACCCTCGTGGAGATGCCGTAGCCGAGATGGCCGACGCCAGAATGAAGATCCTGATTGTCGACGACGATGACGTCGATCGCATGGCCGTGCGCCGTGCGCTGAAGGGGTCTGGCATTGACGTGATTGTAACCGAAGCCGAGGATGCTGACAGCGCTCTGGCCAAGCTCGACCGCGAGCATTTCGACTGCTGCCTGCTGGACTTCCAGATGCCTGGAAGCGACGGCCTCGATGTAGTTCGCCGCGCTCGTGAGAAGGGATTGATGGTCCCGTTCATAATGCTGACGGGGTATGGTGACGAGCAGACTGCCGTGGAGCTGATGAAAGCTGGCGCCGCCGACTACATTCCCAAGAACACTCTCACGTCCGAGCGGCTTGCGCTGAGCCTGCGGGGAGTTGTCCGCGTGCATCAGGCGGAAATCGAATCAAACAGGGCGGATATTGAACTGCGGAAGTACGCGCAGCAGATGAAGTCAGTCGCAATGGCAGCGATAGAGATCAACTCGACGCTTTCCGTTGACGCGATGCTCCAGGCGACCACCGAGAACGCGCGGCGAATTCTCAACGCCCGATATGCCGAGACCCGTCTGACGGTCGAAGCAAATCAGAGCAGCGACGCGCTCGAGTCGCAGCAGGCGATGTGGCGCGCATCGGCGCCATCGGAAGAACAGCAGGAGTTGACTTCCTGGGCCGATGCAACGCGCGACGAGATGCCCGGCATAACGCCGGAGATTCTGGCGCTGCTCGCGGCGAATCCTGACGCCCAGATCAGTCCGTCGTCAGGCAGCTTCCATATTCCAACTACGTTGACCGCCGACCTCGCCGGGCGAGACGGGCGAAAGCTTGGAACGATTCAGTTGTGGGACAAGAAAGAGCAGGGGGATTTCGACGAAGCTGACGAGGCGATTCTTACGCAGCTCGCGCAGCTTGCATCGGTGGCGCTGGAGAATGCACGGCTGTACAAGGGTGAGCAGGAGGCGAAGCGTGCTCGTGACGACCTGGTGGCAATCGTGTCGCACGACCTGAGAAATCCGATCCACACGATTCACATGGCCGCATCGTTCCTTCTTGATATCGCCCCACCGAATGATCGTCGTCTTCAGGCGAAGCGGCAGCTCGAGGTAATCCAAAGGTCGGCGACGAGAGCGAACCGGCTGATTCAGGACCTCCTGGACGTCGCGAAGATTCAGGCAGGCGGAATGGCCGTCGATCCGATTCCGACGGAGGTGAAGTCGCTTGTTCACGAGGCCGCCGAAAACGCGACGCCGCTGGCGTCGGCGGCCAGTCTCAAGGTCGAATGCGAGCTGCCCGACCCGAGCCCGATGGTCTCCTCAGACAGGGAGCGCGTGCTTCAGGTATTCGCCAATCTCATCGGCAACGCAATCAAGTTCACGCCGAAGGGCGGTGAGATAAGGATTGTCGCGCACAACGAAAACGGAGAGATCCGGTTTGTCGTGGCCGATTCTGGTCCGGGAATACCCTCAGAGCACCTGAATCACGTCTTTGACCGCTATTGGCAGGCAAAATCGACCGCCAAGCTGGGGACGGGTCTTGGACTGTCGATTGCAAAGGGGATTGTCGAGGCACATGGAGGCCGTATATGGGTAGAAAGTCCACCCAACAGCGGCGCCCAATTCAATTTCACTTTGCCGGCGGCTTGATCGGAGCCGGTCGAATCTGAACGTACGGAGAACAAATGAAGATTTCAGCATTCCTGGCTGCGGCGATTGCCGTCGGCGCATTTTCCACGACTGCGCATGCTCAGGGCTCGTGGCCGACTGTGTACAAGAACGCGAATGTTATCGTGGCTCTTGATTCGGCAAATGCGATTCGCAACGATGACGGCTCGTACATGACTCGGACGCGCTGGGATTACATGAAGCTCCACGCTCTCGAGAGCCGGCGTCCTTACATGGCGATGACGCAGACGGCGTTGATTCGCTGCACGCCGGTGCGAATTAAGCGTCTGACGGAATCGTTCTACTCGGCCAATGGCTCGGTGGTGAGAGAGGGCTCGCCGCCGAATCCGCGCGACATTAAGTACATGACCTGGGATCGGATCAAGACGGGTACTGATGGGTCGCGTGCGTACAGCGCGATGTGCGCGATGCTTGCCAAGCGGGATCGGGCTCGCCGGTAAACTTCGGCGGAACACACTCGGGGGAACAGAACTCGGCGGAACCGCTGAGGCACTGAGTACAGCGGAGACCGCTGAGAAGTCCGCTCACGAGCATTGTCTCGGAAGCGGACTTCTTTTTTTGGTTAATAATCGGAACTGCGGTGCCGTTCCGTAGAGCCCCCTTTTGTGCTTTCTCAGTGTCCTCGCAGTTTTTCTCAGTGCCTCAGCGGTTCCGCCGAGGTGTACGCAGTTGACAGTCTGGCCATTTCACAACGAGACAGTTAATTCGTCGCATGTATGTACCGGAGCTAGGCCCGGCAGTACCGAGAAGAGGCAACGCGATCTCGCGCTGGATTGGCCGCGCGGTACTCCAGGCCGGCGGCTTCAAGTTCAAGGGCGAAGTGCCGGACGAGCCAAAGTTCGTCATCATCGTGGTTCCCCACACGTCGAACTGGGACTTCATCGTCGGCGTCGGAGCCCTCTTCGCCCTCGGCTTCAGGATTTCGTTCCTCGGCAAGCACACGTTGTTCAAGTGGCCGCTCGGGACGTTCATGCGCTGGCTGGGGGGAATTCCCGTCGAGAGGTCAGTCAGCCGGGATCGCGTTGGCGAGAACATCAGCGCGTTTAGATCGGCGGACAAGATGATTCTCGCTGTTGCTCCTGAAGGGACGCGCAAACTGGTAAAGGACTGGAAGACGGGCTTTTATCACGTTGCCGAAGGTGCCAGGGTGCCCATCGTTCCGGTCGCTTTTGATTATGGATCGAAGACCATCGAGCTCTTTTTGCCGTTCTGGACTACCGGCGAGAAGGAGAATGACATTCGCCGGCTCAAGGACCTCTACCGAGAGGTCATCCCGAAGAATCCAGAAAATTTTCAGCTTTAGGTCACATGCAGGTTCCGCCATCGTGGTTTATCGATTTTCTTAGAGTGACGGATGTTGCTCGTTGAGCGTCGATTCACTACATAAAAAACTGGCGGACGTTATCACGATGAAGAAGCAAATTCTGACGGCGCTTGCCGCTGTCACATTCGGATGCACCGTCGTTTCGCAGGCGGCGCTGGCGCAGGGTGTCGATCCACAGTGTCCGCCCGGCACTACGAACTCACAGGGCGATCCTGACAACACGAAGATTGCGCAGGACGCGTGTCAGAAGGCCATCGACCTCTTCAAGTATCTGGCGCCGCAGCTTGGTGCAGTTCTCGCCGGCGGCAGTCCAACGCAGGGAATCAGCGGTACTCTCGGGGGACCGGGGCACTTTTCGTTTGGCGTTCGCGCCAACGCGCTTCGTGGCTCGCTGCCGCAAGTTGACCGAGTGGTTCCAAATACGCGCGGTGCGCAGTCCAGCACGTACGGAATCGACGACACACCAGTCGGGTTCATTACTGCCGATCTTGGAATCGGACTGTTCAGTGGGCTGCAGAATTCGGGCTTCGGAGCACTGGACGTTCTTGCGAGTGCCTCGTACCTGCCGTCGTACAAAGATGAAAACGTAGACATCACCGAGCCGTCAGGATCGTTCAAGTTCGGGTTTGGAGCGAAGCTCGGAATTCTCAGGGAATCGCCGGTGCGTCCCGGGATCTCCGTGAGCTATCTCGATCGCGCACTACCCGACGTTACAATCACGGGCAAGTCAGGAGACGATCGACTCGTTCTCGACAACCTGAGCGTCCGTGCGCGCTCGTGGCGCGCAATTGCCGGAAAGAGTTTCATGTTCCTCGGAATCGGCGCGGGTGGCGGCCAGGATTTCTATGATTCGAACGCCGATATCACTGTCACGATCGCTGCACGGCAGGCGACGCAGGGCGGCACTGGCGGTCCGATTGCACTCAGTCAGAAACTAACGCGGACCAACTTTTTCGGGACCGCCTGGCTCAACGCGCGGGTATTCCGTCTCGTTGGCGAGATTGGGCGTGTCAGTGGCGGGACGATCGTTACGTACAATCAGTTCGACGGACCGCCGCCAGCCGATGCGCGGACGTACGCTTCTGTCGGTTTCAGCTTCGGCCGGTAAACGGCGATGTGGCCGTTTACTCTATGAACGCGCGGACCTGACTGTAGACGGAAGCGTCAGTGAGCATCGAAAGATGTGAGATGCACGCGACCTGAGTGTTCGTGGCACCAAGTAGACTTACGCTGGCATCGGGATTGATCGTTTCATCACACGGCGAGCGGAAGGTCGCGTACCGGACGAGCCCCGGTGTTTCGTCGGTTGCGTTCAGCGCAGTGAGAAATGCCGAACCGGGAATGATCTCCTTGCAGGGCGTGAAGTTGCACGCCTGGTTCGCAACTTCATCAGTGCCATGATTCGGTCCGGCAAGTGAGACCCAGGCGTCCACTTTATCGACGCCGCCCAGGTTCTTGAGATAATACCGGGACGAGACACTTCCCATGGAGAAGGCGACTATGTCGACCTTCGACGCGCCCGTTGTCCTGATGATGTTGTCTACCTGATCGCGAATCTCCTCTGCTGTCGAAGCATTCGATTTGGTCACGCTGTAGTTGTACCCGTACAACTCGACGTCCTGCCATCCGTCGGCCCGGAACTTCGCCATCATGACCTGCCAGTCGCCGTTGTTCCCTCCATAGCCGGGCACGAAGAGAACTGGATCGTGCTTGAGCACGGGTAGAGGCCCCGTACCGGTGCCGGTCTCAGCACATCCGACTGCAAGAACGCAGCAGGCGGCGTTGAGAAAAAGAGTCCGAAAGTGTCTGCTCATCCGCTTTAATACCACCAGAAAAAAATAGCGTGCCAGTGAGTCGCAAAACCCATGATTAAAAGACGATTAAGAGGGAATTATATCTCGTCTATTTGTGCAATCTCCGAGCAGAAAAACGTCTAACTGGCAGGGTGTTTGCCTTTAGTAAGGCGTTGGTTTCAACCTAAGGAGTCCGCAGCCATGATGAATACACTACTCGAATCGAGACCCCAGAAAAAGCGTTCCACCGGGGGCACGATTTTCAGCATCGCCCTCCACACCGGAATCGTGCTTTTCGCGGTTTTCGCGACAGCGCGCGCGGGCGTCGTAAAGGATGACGAGCCGAAAACGACTAAGGTGAATTTCGTCAAGCCGCCGGAGCCGGCCAAGCCGGTCGAAAAGACTCCAGAGCCACCGCCACCACCGGTAAAGAAGGTCGTGCACAAGGTGGCGGTAGTGCCGCCAACGCCAAAGGTCGTAGCCGCACCGCCAAAGGCGGCCCCGGTTCTTGCACCACCGATTGCCATACCAACGGCGATTCCGCAGATCGATCTTTCCGCCAAGGTGACGAACGAAGCCGACTTCAACGGCAAGGGAGTCAAGGGTGGAAGCGAGAACGGCGTTGAAGGCAGCAACGGCTCAACCGAAGGAGCAGCTTCGGGAATCGATCCGAACAACGCCTACTCGGATTTCCAGGTGGAGCGCCAGGTCCATGCGATTTCTGGAACGGCCATTCCTTATCCTGAGGGCATGCGCTCGTCAGGCGTCGAAGGAACGGTTCACGCCGAGTTTGTTGTGGACGAGAACGGTCGCGTCCAGGTGAGCACTTTCAAGGTGCTCGATGCGACGAATGACCTGTTCGCGTCGGCGGTACGCAATGCGTTGTCGAGAATGCGTTTCAAGCCGGCGCAGATCGGCAAGATGAACGTCTCGCAGGTCGTTCAGCAGGCGTTCGTGTTCAAGCTGAACCGATAGTCACGGTTCTCTTACGGCAGAAAAGCCCGGGCAACCTGCCCGGGCTTTTTTGTTTTCCGCCGCAACGTGACCGCGGGTCCCGCCGGCGCTAAGTTTTCGCGTCCTTAATGGGAGTCTATCTGCGTTCGCCAACGGTGTTTCGGGTAGCTGTCGTCGCCCTCGGTTTAACTGGCAGTGCCATGTTTGCTCAGGCGCCAACATCGGGCAAGCGAGCTGAAAGCCTTGTAATTCGAAACGCTCTCATCATCGATGGCGCGGGAACTCCGGCGATCGGACCTGCTGACATCGTTGTTCGCGGCAACAGGATCGAACAAATCGTGTGGCTCAGCGGTGGTGGGCGTGCGAAGCGGCCTGCCGGAGCGACTGAGATCGACGCGACGGGGAAGTACGTGCTGCCGGGGCTCATTAACGCTCATGCCCACGTCCAGGATTCGCGCGCCGGTGTGCCGCAGCCACTCGATTACGAGCTCAAGATCTGGCTGGCGTGCGGAATCACTTCGGTGCGTGAGGTCGGCAACGATGACACGCAAAGCGTTATCGATTTGCGCGGTAAGAGCGATCGCGGCGAAGTTGCCGCGCCGCGCGTGTTCGTGTACGGCCGATTCTCGAATGCTCCGAATCCCCTTACTCCGGATGCTGCGCGGCAGCGCGTACGCGATCTGAAGAAGATGGGCGCGGACGGGATCAAGCTCCTGCTCGTGGATCGTGACGTGATGACAGCGATGGAAGACGAAGCTCATAAGGTCGGGCTTCGCATTGCGCACCACGTCGGCGTCCAGGAAACCACTGCGTGGGACGACATCAGGCTCGGCACAACCAGCATCGAGCACTGGTACGGAATTCCTGACGCGGCCCTCAAGGACGGCGTCCAGAATTTCCCGCCGTCATACAACTACAACGACGAAATCGATCGGTTCCGGTACGCCGGCCATCTCTGGCGGGAGGCGGATCCCGACAGATTGCAGATGGTTCTCGACAGCATGGCTGCGCACCACGTCGCATGGGTTCCGACGCTCGACATTTATGAAGCGAGCCGCGACCTCCAGCGCGCGCAGGGCCAGCCGTGGTTCAAGGACTATCTGCACCCGACGCTCGAGGATTACTTCAGGCCCAACGCAGACAATCACGGCTCCTACTTCCTGGGCTGGACGTCAACAGATGAAACGTTCTGGAAGGAAAATTACCGGATCTGGATGAATGCCCTTCGCGACTTTGAGCGGAAAGGTGGAGTCATCGGCGTAGGTGATGACGCGGGATTCATCTACCAGCTGTACGGCTTTGGACTGATTCGCGAGCTCGAGCTGCATCAGGAGGCCGGGTTCAACACTATCAAGGTGATTCAGCACGCGACGAGCAACAATGCAAAGATTCTTGGACGCGAAAGTGATCTTGGCCGGGTTAAGGTCGGGTATCTCGCGGATTTGATTGTTGTCGACGGAAATCCTCTGGAAGATCTGAAGGTTCTTTATCCGACCGGCGTCGATCACATTGTGAACGGTAAGGAAGTCCACGGCGGCGGAGTGCAGTGGACGATCAAGGACGGCATTCCCTACAACGCGCCGGCGCTGCTTGCCGATGTGAAGGAAATTGTAAAGCAGGCGAGGGCTGCGCGGGGGAACTAGCGCAGGAGGCGGCCCAGACCGCCACTACTGAACTACTCGCCGCTCGGGTAGGTCTCCGGGGGCTCGCCGTCCACGAGCACTGCCATGTGAAGCGGGTCGACTGCTTTGGTTTCCTCAATGTATAGGAAAGCATCGTATCGCTGGGGCAGAATCGTTGGAACGTAGTTGCCCCAATGCTCAGTGCGAGGATCGTAGACGACACCTATGGCGCGATGGCCGCGCGGTTCGAGGAGATGCTCGTGGGCAGCTTCATCATCCCGGTCGAAAATGAAAAGAGAGTCTCCCACTTCCGCCTGATCGATCGCATGCTCGTAGCTGCCTTCCTTCGCATCGGGGACTTTCATCTCCTCCATTGGCGCTCCCCATTCTTTTCCAGCGATCACGCTGCCGTGGTGAGTTCCGAATCCAGCGAGAAAGACTCCCTCGCGATCGTGCGCCTGTCTCACAAGCTGCCCTACGTTCACCATTCCTGAACGCGCCATGTCGGTGAACCGCGCATCACCAACGTGAGTGTTGTGCTCCCACACGATTCCTTTCGCGTCGGGACCGTGGTGCTTCATCAATCGCTCAAGCGTCTCTACCATGTGGTTGTCGCGAACGTTCCACGACCCCGGACCCCCGCGCACCATCGTCCTGTAGTACAGCTCTGCGTTCTGCGTGATCAGCGCGTTCTGCTCAGCATTGAAGTAGGCATCGGCGCCGTCTTCCTTGAGTTCGCTTGCTTTTGATCTCAACGCGGCGAGCATTCTCACCGCATCGTCTTCGCACGATGTCGGGACCAGGGCAGTGGCGCGAGCGTACTCGTGAACGTCTTCGTCGTAAGGCTCGAAGCACGAGTAAGCGCGCTGCGCAGCACGCGCAAGCTCGGGGTCAATATGCTGCAGGTAGTCCATCACCGAGTGCATGGAATCCCATAGCGAGTAAACGTCGAGTCCGTAAAACCCAACCTGCTTCGTTGACGGTGAGCGCTCGTTGTGAATTGACATCCAGTTCACGAGGTCGACAATCTCGCGATTCGCCCACATCCATGTCGGCCAGCGTGAGAATGCATGGAGCATCTTCTGCGCTGAATCGGCGCCGAGTCCTTTGACGAAGCGATCGACGGCGTAGCAGTCGGGCCAGTCGCCTTCGACCGCGATGAATGAGAATCCTTTTTCCGTAATCAGGCGGCGCGAAATCTCAGTGCGCCACGTGTAAAACTCGGATGTGCCGTGGGTTGCCTCGCCGAGCAGGACATATCGCGAATCGCCGATTGCTTCCATCAGCGGATCGAGGTCCCGAGGCTCTCGAAGGGGCCTGGCGAGGGATTGGATCTCGGAGAACAGGGCCGCGTCTGGAGATTGTTCTCTCCAGAGTCGAGAGGCTGAGTCGCGCAGCATGACTCTCGCCAATGCAAGAACCGTTCAGTTGGCACAAAGACTCGAAGGCACGAAGGTATCGATTGGAGGCCCACCTTCACCGAAGTCATCTTGTTTGCGAAGTCGCGACCGAGCCTGGAATGTCATGATCTCGTTAGTTGGTACGAACCGTCTTCGCTGGACGACGAATTGCCTGGTAGACGGGCATGACAAGCAAGCGGAATTACCTCAAAGACTGCCGCAGGAAGCTCAGGAAATCGGAGATTCCTCCACCGGTGAAATAGAGATCGTCACCTCCCGCAAAGCGGCCAGAACGATCGCCGCCAAGTGTGCCAACGAGCTGAAGGGTTCGGGGCTTGGAAAGGGTGGAAAAACGATCGGCATTCTCCTCGAAGACGAGACGAGAATGATCGTTCGAGATCCACTTCGTTTCCCGAGCGGCGCAACGGGCTGCCGAATGCGGGTAATCGGCAAGACCGAATTCGATGGACCCAATGGAGTCGCAGTTCTCGCGATGTCGGAAGGCAGGTTCGTCCTCCGCGAGATCTATCGGCACGCGACGCGGTCCTGGGAGCTCGAGTGCACCCGCGGGCGCCGCGAAACGGGCATGACACCGCGGCAGACGGTCAGGGCCGAGGTGAAGCAGGAGCTCGGGTTCGCGGTGAAGAAGATTCATCTGCTGGGAATGATCAGGCCAGATTCGGCTTTGATGTCGGCGCATCTAGAGGTATTCCTCGTCGAGCTTGGAGCCAGGGGAAAACCGGAGCCAGAAGAAACTGAAGCGTTTGGCGAAATCGTCTATCTCACGGCCGACGAGTTGGCTGACCGGATTCTGGATGGGACGATCAAGGACAGTTACACGATCTCGGCGCTGCTGCTTGCGCAGCTGAAGGGCCTTGTCCCGCTGAATTCGGACACGGGAAACAGAAGCCTGGAGCCTGAGCTTCGTTAGCCCGAGCTGGGGGCTTACCAAGCGAAGCTTCGATCTGCCAGCGCGCTTCGCTGAAAGTGCCTGCTGAGTAAGCTCAGAGCTCGGGCTCACTAAGCCCAGGCTCCGGGCTTCTGCTCCGTCGTAACAGGCCTCCTACGTCATCTCCGCCGTCCGTCTACGTAGGTTAGCGGATACGTAGCCCCGCTCATTCCCACGATCCTTCCTCGCGTCAGCAACGAGGATCGAAATGAGCAGCGTCAATACGGTCGGTTCGCCGGTAATCTCCGGAATCAGCTACGTCTTTCCGGAGAGCACCCAGTCGGTGCAGCAGCTGGGAGACGCCTCGCTTCTCGAGAGCACGCCCCAGACAATGCGGGCGTTCGGGTTCGAGAACGTCCACGTTGGAATCGGCGAAAGCCCGTACCAGCTCGCCCGAGACGCTGTAGCGAAGCTGATGTCCGAGCAACAGATCGATCCTGAGAGCGTTGGATTGGTGATCTATGGCGGCACACCTGGTGTTATGGCGTTCTCGCCTGCCGGTGATGCCCCGACCGGCGCCGCCGGATTCTGCACCACCGACCGCTTCAAGTATCCATCGGCGCGACTCCAGTACGACCTTGGCCTGTCAAAAGCCTGGGTGTTCGGCATCGACCAGATGGCGTGCACCACGCTGCTCGGCGCAACGCGTATCGCACGCTCGCTGTGCATGACAGAAGGGATCGAGCGAGCCATCTGCGTGGCATCCGAATTCTTTCCCCTCTACGCGGGGCGCGAGGCAATCTTCAACTGCACGTCCGACGCTGCGTGCGCAGTGCTCGTCGAACGAACCGGTTCAGCGAATCACCTCGTGTCCGCCACGACTGTCACCAAGGGCTACTACTGGGACACCGATGCTCGTCGCGATGAAGTCGTCGCATCGTATTTCCCGACGGCCCGTCACGTTGCCCAGCAGACCATCGACAACGCCGGATGGAAGTCCGCAGACGTCGACTGGATAATGCCGCACAATGTCAGCGTCCGTAGCTGGGAGATTCTCTCGGGGCTTTTGCGCCTACCCAACGCGCAGCTCTGGACCGAGAACATCGCGCGCCACGGTCACACACTCGCTGGCGACAACTTCATCAACTATCGCGATGCGCTCGACGCTGGTGCAATCGAGAAGGGACAGAAGATCCTCCTGTTCTCCTACGGTTTCGGCGCGCACTGGACTGGAATGGCGGTGGAAGCCTGATGAGCGACAGCAACGTGTTTCTCATCACCGGCGCGACTGGATTGGTTGGCCGTGGTGTTCTAAAGCGGCTGCTGGAAGCAGAGCCGGGCTCGCGCGCATTCGTGATCGTGCGGGACGAGCTTCGCTGGAGAGCCACCGCCCATTCAGAGTTCGGTCACTTCGCTTCGCGAATCATTCCGATCCATGGCGACCTGACGGTCAGAGGTCTTGGTCTCGAATACAACGAGCGTCGTCGGCTCACGCGCGAAGTGACCGGCGTGATCCACGCAGCGGCCGACACATCCTTCTCGCGGTCGCTCGTCGAAGCACGCCTCTCGAATACCGAAGGCACACGGGAGATGCTTGCGCTGGCCCGGGTTTGTGGGAAGAGCCGCCGTTTCGCCTATGTGAGCACGGCCTACGTGGCCGGCCGCAGCTGCGGCCTGTTGATGGAGCGCGACAACGGCAGCCCTGCCGGATGGGTCAATTCGTACGAGCGATCCAAGTACGAAGCCGAGGCGCTGGTAAGGAAGAGCGACTTCGACTGGATGATCCTGCGGCCGAGCACGATTGCGTGCGACTCGAGAGACGGACGGGTCTCACAGATGAACGCCGTTCACAAGGCGCTTCGCATCTATCATCGCGGACTTGCGTCGATGATGCCGGCGAATCCTACCGACGATCTGGACCTGGTGACGGCCGATTATGTCACCGACGCAATCGCCCGGCTCGCATTCGATCCTCGCGCCTCGAAGCGCACGGTTCACCTCTGCGCGGGCAAAGGCGCCATGACCATTGGCCGGCTCCTCGACTCGGCCTACGAGCTGTGGGAAAAAGACCCTGTCTGGAAGAAGAAGGGAATCGAGCGTGTGGCTATGACCGACTTCGAGACCTACGACCTTTTCGCGAGATCGGTGGCTGAGACCGGCGATCAGCGCCTGGCTTCGATCCTCGCGTCGATGTCGCACTTCATCCCGCAGCTCGCTATCCGGAAGAGCTTCGACACGGCTATCGCCGACGCGCTACTGGGAGCACCGGCGCCTGCCGTATCGACTTACTGGAAGCAAATGGTGACGCATCTGATGGCGACCAACTGGAGATGTGTGACGGAGGCAGCAGCGTGACGCAGTCACAAGAAGAATTTGCAGTCGAGATGTCGGCATGGCTGACGGAACGACTCGCCCGGCCCGGTGTGACAGTGCAGCCGCAAACATCGCTCTTCGGCACCGGACTGATTGACTCGATGAGGATACTCGAGCTGATCGCGTACACGGAGCGCGCGATTGGCCGGATGATACCGGACAATCTCATTCGCATGGACAACTTCAGCAGCATTGCTCGCATCGCTGACGTCTTTCTCGGGGAGCCGACGAATGCTGCGGCCTGAACAAGTTATCGCGGAGCTTCGCGCACGCGGCGAGCTGTGGGAGACGAGCCCAGGCGTTGTTGGAATGCGGGGAGGATTGGCATCGCTTTACCGGTCCGTCTCGGTTGCGATCGGCAGCGTCGCAACTGAAGCCCCTGGCTTGAGCATGGCAGATCCGGGCCATGGGCTGAAAGGCCGAGTCGACGAATGGGAAATGCCTTCGGCGATTTCGTTCGAGACCCTGGAGCGCGCGCAGTATTTCGATTCGTTTCCGCACTGGCTCACGGCAGCTTCGCATCTCAAGGATGACGAGGTGTCGCTGGAACGCGTTGCGACTGCAGAGCGGCCGGGCGTGGAAGCGGGGAAGTCGCTTGAAGTGGCGACGAACGCTCTTACGCCGGCTGTGTGCTATCACACGTACGCCGCCCTCGCCAATACGACGGTCAACTCTCCCGTTGTAATGACGGCTGAGGAGACTTGCTGGCGCCATGAGGGGCGGAGGCTTACTGCGCTGGAGCGCGGCTGGGCGTTCCGGATGCGCGAGATCGTTTTCCTTGGCGCCTCGCACGAAGCAGAAACGTTTCGGAAGGCTCACATCGAGAACGTCAGTGCATTTGCCGAGTCGATTGGGTTGAAGACGCGCGTGGAGCTGGCGACCGATCCGTTTTTCGCGCCGACAGCGCGGGGAAAAAGCCTGCTTCAACTCGTGAAAGCACTGAAGCAAGAGCTCATCGTCGACCGACCCGATGGAACGTCGCTCGCGATCTCGTCATTCAACAATCATGAGCGTTTCTTCGGCGACGCTTTCGCAATTCGCCTGTTCAACGGCGAGTCAGCGACCACCGCGTGCGTCGCGTTCGGAATTGAGCGCTGGATGCTCGCGATCCTGATGACGCACGGCGTCGATTCGGCCAACTGGCCGCTGCTCGCCGGCCAGGGAGCATCACGATGATCGCCACACCAGAAAGGCATGGCCGCCGCCTCTACGAAAGGGCGGCGACTGCCGCAGACCGCGGCGCGTGGTCAGTCGAGCGTGACATCAACTGGAAAGCGATCGATCGCCGGCGCGCATTTGAGCGCCCCGGGATTCTCGCGTCGCTTCGCGATGCGGCGCTTATCGAGTCGTACCACCCGGTGAACCTCTCTCGACTTCTCAAGGCAACCTGGGACGACATTGATGCATCGGTGGTGTTTTCGCTCGAGCTCTACGAAGGGTTCAAGCACTTCCATGCGTTGCGGATGTACCTCGAGGCAATCGACTACGACCGGCCGATTACAGACGCCGAGCTCGTCGAGCTGCGTCGAGGGCAGGAAGACGTTGAAGTCGGTGAAGAAGATCTCGTCGAGCGGCTCGTCGAGTTCATGCTCTCGGAGCATCTCGCTCACTACTTTTTCCGCCGATTGGGGGAGCAGAGCACCGAGCCCGTGCTGTCTGATCTTCTCTCCAGGATATCCGTCGACGAAGTCAGACACGCACAGAGCGCGTCGGACCTCATCGCAAAGCGTATCGGCGCCGACAGAGCGGTTATTCCGCGCGTTCTCGAAGCCGCCCTGCATTTCCGCCATTTCGGCGAACAGGCAGTAGGAACCGTCCCGGTCGCACAGCCCGGCGACCCAATCGCCATTCAGACGTTCGCGCGCCGCATCGAGCGGCTGTGCGGAGTTCGGCTGGTAGATCACATCAAGAGCGGTCTATGACCGGAGGCAACATGTTGGTCGACAACAACGAAGTTTCGCTTCTCAACTTCTATCGGGCGTCAGAGCTGCACGGCGGGCTCATACTCGGTCAGATGGTTCGGCGGACGCGTGACGCCGAGCTGATCATGCGGCTCACGCGTCACAGCGCGGAAGAGGTGATGCACGCGCTGTTGTGGACTGAGACGATCGTCGCAGTTGGCGGCAAGCCGACCCCGGTTCGCGACACGTATCAGAATCGCTATGTCGAGATCGTTGGCACTCCGCTCACGCTCCTGGAAGTGCTCGCGCTCACGCAGGTTTTCGAACGGCGCGTTTACCGCCACTTCATGCTGCATCTCCGGCGTCCGGGCGTTCATCCTGAAGTTACGAAGACGCTTCAGCGCATGATCGAGGAAGAGCGTGGTCACCTCTCATGGGTGAAGCACTGGCTCGACGACCAGTCCCGTCTCAGGGGCAAGGAAGTCGCCGATGTCATCCGCCGGTATCAGGTAGCCGACCAGCGCGTCTACGACACACTTTCCGTCGAATACGGATTTCGGAGCGCAGCGTGACGGCCTCACCGGCTCCGCGCAGCAAGGCGGCACCGGCGACCCCTCGTGACACTGTCCGTCGCCGGTCGCTCGAGGGCGCTGTCGACGATCGCCTGCTGTTCGCACAGGTGCGCGAGGATCCGCTTCTCGAGATCGATGCGCTAACGGTTCGCAGCGGCGGGAAGTACGTCGTCGTCGGGTCAGGTGGCTGTACTGCCCTGTCGATGGTTTCGGCCGGCGCCGGTCACGTCGCGGCCGTCGACCTCAACAGGACCCAGAATCATCTCACCGAGTTGAAAGCGGTGTCGCTCGGAATTGTGTCGCCATGGGAATACCAGGGATTTCTCGGCGCCGAGCCGATGGAAGGGAGGCGGAGGGCGCGGATCTACTGGACGCTGCGTCAAAACCTGTCGATCGAGGCGGTGAGATACTGGGACGCTCATGGTGACCTGATTGAGAACGGCGTGCTGGGAGCCGGCGCGAGCGAGGGGTTCATTCGCATCCTCGCGCGCGTGATTCTCGCAGGCGTACACCCGCGCTCCCGCATCGATCGCCTCCTCGCGTGCCGGTCGATCGACGAGCAGCGGCAGTTGTATCACGAGGAATGGAACAGCCGTCGCTGGCGAGCGCTGTTTTCCCTGCTCGTCAATCGCCTGACCTTCAACAAAACGTACGACCCGGCGTTCTTCGCGAAGGTAGAGAACCCGAGCTTTGCGAAGCACTTCCATCGCTTGTTCGAGCACGCGATCTGTGAAGTGCCGGCGGCGACCAATTACTTCCTTCATTACATGCTGACCGGCCGGTATCCGGTGCTGCGTGATGGCGGGATTCCACCTTATCTCGATCCGGCCTGGGATCCATCACTGGATGAGATCGCGCAATCGCTCGAGATAGTCGACGGGCGTTACGAAGACTACCTGAGATTGAGCGCCACCAGCTCCGTCGACGGCTTTGCCCTGTCGAACATCTGCGAGTGGATGGATGATTTCGCCATCGAGGCACTCTTCGAGGAAGTTGTTCGCGTTGCCAAGCCAGGCGCTCGGCTCGTCTTCCGTAATTTCGTGGGGCACACCGAAGTTCCTGAGCGACTTCGCGACAGAGTGCGTGAAGATCGCGAAGCGGGAGTCAAAGCGATCTCGAAAGACCGGAGTTGCGTCCAGGCACGAATCGCTATCTGCCGAATCGAGAAGCCACGATGAGCTTGCCCGCGCGGAAGTCACCGCTGCTCGCTCCATTCACCCTCGTTCGAGAAGCGACCGCAGTGGACAATTGTGAATTGCTCTCACTCGCGGCGTCATGTTCGATGCGCGGCGACATTTCATTGAGAATTGAGCGACAGCCGGATTTTTTCGCGCTCAACCGCCTGGAAGGGCTTGACTCGCGCGTCTGGGTGGTCGATGCATCAGATCGCCTCGCCGGATGCATCGCGACGATCTTTCGCGATGCCTATATCAATGGGCAACGGATGCGAACAGGTTATGTCGGCGATCTGAAGGTGCATCCGCGCTGTCGGAACACAGTGACTGCAGATTCGCTGTGCAATTTCGCTGGCGGGCAGATGGACCAGCTTGCAAGCGGAACGCCGACTCTCGTCACCGTGCTTGCAGGCAATCGTCCGATGGAAAAACGCCTTCCAGGTCCCCGCGGAGTACCCGCATTCGACTGGATTGCGACGATTCGCTCTCATTCCATTCCAGTCCTATGGAAAAGGCAGTTGAACGATCATTCAACTGTGAAAATTGAACGGGCCAGGTGGCGGGATCTCGACCAGATGGTCCGGCTGTGGTCGCGCGTTTCACCGTCGCGACAGTTCGGGCCGATCTTCGATTCAAACTCTCTGGCTGACTGGATTCGCCTCGCGCCGGGGCTCGATATTTCGTCGTACCTCGTCGCCCGATCGTGCGCCGGCGAGGTGGTCGGCTTTGTCGCACTCTGGGATCAGAGCTCATTCAAGCAGATGTACGTCGAGCGTTACTCGCGTCAGATGTCCATCGTCGCGGCCCTCAACAATATCATTGCGCCTCGGTTCGGGGGTGCACGCCTGGCCGCTCCGGGTGAGCAGATGAGGTACCAGACTGCCGTGCACGTCTGCGTTCCAGGCGAAACGCCGGAAATCCTGCATTCTCTGCTCATTGCGGCGCACAACCAGCTGAGAAACACTGGCTTTGCGTTCTTCAATGTCGGGCTCGACATCGTCGATCCATTGAGTATCGCGACCAGCGGATTGTTCGGTCAGTCAACCGATATTGGCGCGTACGTATCCACGCGCGGCTCCGTGCCGCTTGACCTCGACATGCTGCGCAGCCGTCCCCTCCACTACGAGATCGCGCTCGTATGACGCTCACCCGGCGTTTTGCGAGCATCGTCGTCGATTACAGGAAGTGGGTAATTGGGTTCTGGGTGATTCTGGCGGCCGTGCTGATGCCGATGGCATCAAAGGTCGAACAGAGACTCGAAGTTGCTGCCACGATCAAGGGAAGTGAATCGGCGAGGGTCGAGAAGCTTCTGGCCGAGCGGTTCACGTCTGGCATCGCACAGTACGCGGTCCTTGTCATGTCCGGAGCACCCGATCCGAGAACCGCTCGCGGAATCGAGTTTCTAAAGACTGTTCGGGACAAGCTCGAGACGCAGCCATTCGTCTCTGGAACGTTTTCTTATCTGGATGCGCCCGACACTCTCTTCGTCGGGAAGGCTGGGACAACGTTTATGGTTGTCGGGCTCAAGCCCGGAACCGAGCGGCCGGACAAACTCATTCCTAGGCTCCGGAATCTCACAGCGGAGACCGACGGTGCCAGATATCAGGTAACCGGCAACCGGGAACTGTTACCCGATCATGGTGACCCGGCACCGGGTAACGTCCGGTTTCCGAGTTATGGGCGAGTGACATACACCTGGACGGGGGAGATTGCGCTCAATCACGATCTTCGTCTGGCCAGCGCATCGGATGCACAGAACGCCGAGAAGCGCGTCTTGCCGATCACGCTCCTCCTGCTCGTCGTCGCGTTTGGCGCTGTTGCAGCATCGTTGCTTCCCCTTGTTGCAGGGGGATTCGCAATCTCCCTCGCTCTCGGTGCCGCTGTCGTGATCAGCGCGCGGTTCCCACTGTCGATTCTACTTCAGAACGTTGTGACCATGCTCGGCCTCGGCCTCGGGATCGATTACGCATTGCTAGTGGTCGGACGTTTTCGCGAAGGTCTTTTTTCAGGCCTGCCATCGCGAGATGCCGCGATCGACGCGGGCGATCAGGCCGGTCACACGATCATTCTTTCCGGCGCGAGTGTCTGCATCGGGTTTGCTGCATTGACAGTCATTCCTGTCAATGAGCTCAAGTCGCTCGCCGTTGGCGGACTGCTCGTCATTCTGATGGCGGTGCTCCTTGCTGTAACACTTCTCCCGGCGATGCTCGCGGTGCTGGGTCACAAGGTGAACTGGCTGAGGGTTCGAAGAAAAGACGCTGGAACCGGATCCGAGCGCTGGCGGAGGTGGGGACGTTTTGTGTGTGCGCATCCAGTGATGGTGCTGATCGTCGCCGGGATTCCGATAACCGCTCTCGCCCTTCAGGCGACCCGACTCAACACCGATCTGCCGCGGGGCGACTGGCTTCCTGCGAAAATGGAGTCCGCTGTCGGGCTTAGAACGCTTCGCGATTCGCAGCGAAGTGGAATAGTGAACGCGATCAGGATTGTCGTGCAGCTTCCTGAAGACAGTCCGTGGGATTCTCCCTCCGGCTGGCAGGCGCTTAAGCGAGCCGGTGACAGATTCGCAATTGACAAGCGGGTCGCGCGGGTTCGCTCACTGCCGTCCGTGACGGGCCTGGTATCACCGAACCTGCAGGTTCTGATGGCAATGCCGGCGTCACTCAGGGGCGCACTTGCCAGTAACGATGGGCACTCCGCGCTGATCGAGCTGATGCCGACGGAGGATGCATCCCAGCACGGGGCGATGGACCTGGTTCGTGAGATCAGGTCAAGATCGCCAGAATCGATCACCGGACTGGCCGGAGTGAAACTCGACGTCGGTGGTCTGCCGGCCCTCAATGTCGATTACGCCGCCGCGACCACCGGCCGGTTCTGGAACGTCGTGCTCTACGTTGTGGTCGTCACAATGGTCGCCCTTTTAATAGGGTTCCGGTCGGCGCTCATTGCTTTGAAGGCAGTTGCGCTCAATCTGCTATCTGTCGCCGCCGCGTTTGGAGCGGTGGTGCTCGTCTTCCAGGATGGAGTTGGAATTCGCCTGCTCGGTTTGTCCGCACCACTCGACGGAACATTCAGCGCGATCCCGCTAATGGTCTTTTGCGTCGTGTTCGGCCTGAGCATGGACTACGAAGTCTTCCTTGTCGCACGAGTGGCAGAAGCACGCCGCAGCGGGGCGGACGACAGCGAAGCTATCGCCGAGGGCCTGGCAAAAACGGGCGGCCTGATCACGAGTGCAGCGGCGATAATGATTGTAGTCTTCGCCGGTTTCACCCTGGGTGATTTCGTAATCGTGAAGATTTTGGGGTTCGCACTTGCCGTTGCGGTGCTCATCGATGCGACGATAGTGAGAGTCGCGATCGGTCCTGCACTGTTCAAGCTCGCCGGGCGCTGGAACTGGTGGCCCGGCGAGCGGTCTTCCCGGACGTTAGTGGAGGAAGGACGGGCTAAAGGCGACCGACACTCCTACGCTGCCTGATGACGGAGACACTGCAAATCGCGGTCGAACCGGAATTGTATCCCACTGTTCAGATCTGACGAGGGCTCCGATACCAGCTCCCCACAGGAGAGACCCGAGGAAGGTCTGGGTGGCAATGACCCGGTTTGAGTAAACCGGGTCTGCATAGTATTCATCTTCTGGAGTCGCGAGAACGGCGAGGGCGAGGACGGCGCCGAAGCCGCCACCCCAGATAACTCCCTTCCTGGCGCCCGCCATCATCGATTTGCCGCGGCTTATCTGAAGCCCAGTGATGTCGGTATTCAGGTAACGCTGCGTGCCGGCATATCCCTCAACGAAGATCGTCGTGGAATCGGCAGTCCGGGATTTGACGATGCCGGTAACCTTCTTCGAGCCCGGCACCGAGATCCTGACCCTCGATCCTTCTGCAACACGACCGTCGTCTTGCGCACTGGCGACGTTGGTCGAGAAGGCGAGGGCGGCGGCAGGCAGGAGGGTGCGGAGCAGCTGGCTGAGCGCACGGGAAAAAGGGAAACGACGGCTCTTGTTTGACATTTGGCTAACTCCGTTAGAGAAGCGTTGCGAGGACACGGAGAAGTCTGCCAGAACAGGGAAGTCCAACAAATACGTAGGCATACGTAGTCACTCGTCGTCCATGGCGTTCGCGCGAACATAGTCGACAAGCTCGCCCCGCGACCCAACCCCGACCTTCCCGAAGATGTTGGACAGGTGCGTGCTCACCGTCCGGGACGATATGTCGAGTGCCGAACCAATCTCCTTGTTCGATTTGCGCCGTGCGACCATCCGGGCAATTTCCAGCTCCCGGCCTGTAAGGCCGGCCATCCCGGAGGCGACCGTACGACTCGGCGGACGCGCGCCGAGCTCTCGAATTTGATTTCGCACGGCATCGAGCTCGATCTGCGCGCCGAGCCGAGCGAAGACTTCGTGGGCTGCACGAAACTCACGCATCGCCCCTTCCCTGTCGCCCCCGTCCCTGAGTGCCTCGGCCAGTACACGACGGACGCGTGATGCGACGTCAGGCATGGGCAATGCCTCCAGCTGTTCGACAGATGTCCGGAGAAGAGGTATCGCCTCTTTTGGATTCCCGTCGCGAAACAGGGCGAGCATGCCATCGCACGCATCGGCCATGGCGAGTCCAAGCTTATGGCCCAGTCTCTCCGCATCCCGTCGCATTCGCTTCGAGTGTCGTTCGGCTCTTTCAAAATCCCTGATCCAGAGCGCGGCTTCGCCAACGACGGGCAGAATCCACTGCAACGACCACGCGACGTAACCAAGCTTGTCGGCGAGAGCGAGGCCCGCTTCACCAATGCGGATTGCTTCGGCCGAGTTGTCAGTCTCCAGATGGTACGCGGCGAATCCCATGTGAGCCGGAACAACCGTCGTGACGTCGATCCGCTCCGGAGTTGCCGTTCCGGCTCCAGACAGATCCCACGCTTCTTCGAGATACGCTCGCGCCTTCTCCAGCTCACCGCGCCAGAGGTAAATGAGACCCGTCCAGACAAGAAGGCGCGGCAGCAGCGTGCGTTGCCTCAGTGCGCGAGCAAGCGCAATCGTCCTTTCACCCGTTGCGATTCCCGCATCCCAGTCTCCCACGCCTGACGCATGCTGGAGCGAAAGCTCAGCTGTCATCAGCGGAAGCAACGGCGATCGCAGCTGCTCCTCGAGACGATGACACTCCTGAACGTGGAACAACAGATCCGCACTCTTCGCAGTCAGGCCTGCAACGAGCGCCATACCCCAATGCGCTGTCCACTCGAGCATGGAGTCGTGGGCTGATTCAGCGAAGTTGAGGGCCTTCTGTCCGTGGTCGAGCGATACGCTCCATGGACCCGTCCACGCGTAGAGAAGCATCAGCGCACGGTGAGCGCGTGCGAGGATTGAATCGCTGTCCGTCTGCTCTCCGACGAGAAGCGCGCGCTCGACCTCAGCCTTTGCGGCTTCGAGCCGGCCCATTTCCTGGAGGCAGCTTCCTTTCGCGAGGTGGAGGCGCGCAATCGCCGGCGGATCATCAACGGCTTCGCCCGCCTGAAGTCCCTCCGCATAGTGATCGAGAGCGTCCTCAAAATTTCCGCTCCAGAAGCAGGCGAGTCCCATGCGGTGCTCGATCATCGCGAGGGTCGCGTAGTTCCTGCTCGCTCGCGCCGTATCGCGTGCGTCGGTCCACAGGCTCAGCGCTTCGTCATATTCGCCTAGACGCTGCTTTGCCCGCGCGAGGTTGAGGAGAATCTCGTTGCGGTCCGCGCCTTCGTCGGATTGCTCGAGTTGTTGCAAGGCGGCCGCGAGAAATGATGCCGCTTCGCGATTTGCGTACGTCTGAAGGGCCGTACGGCCGGCCTCACTCAGGTACATCACCGCCTTTGGAGCCAGCGTGTGCGATTGGGTGAAGTGGAATGCCAGCTCACCGGCATGTTCACTCGCTCTCTTTCCATAGAAAGACTCGAGTGCCTCTGCCACGCTGGCATGAAGCAACCGTGCGCGCGCTGTTCCCAGTGACGAGTAGGCAACCTGTTGAAGAATCGGGTGGGCGAAGTCGTATGCCGCGGGCTTGCCCGGCGCAGATTCAGTGAAGACCCGTTGAGTGACAACCTCGTCGAGTGCATCGGCGAGATCGCTTTCACCGAGCGGAGAAATTGCAGCGACCTGATCGTAGGAGAGTCGCGTTCCGAGCACCGACGCTATGTTCGCGAGGTCGCGAGCCTTGGGGCTCAGGCGGTCAATTCGCGATCCGACGGCATCGCGGACGTTGGGAGGGAGCTGAAGTGTCTCCACATCCCATCCCACCCAGCGACCGTCCTGCTGATGCAGAACCTTTGACTCGATCAACCACTTGAGTGTCTCCTCAACAAAGAACGCATTCCCTCGCGTCCATCCATATAGAAGAGCAGTGAACTGGTTCACATTCGATGGATCGACCCCGAAAATCTTCTCGATAACTGTTCCGACATCCGCGTGCGACAAAGTGCCGATCCGCTTCTGGTCTGCCACGCCAAGCTTCACCAGCGACTGCTCCGTCGTTCGCAGCACTGCATTCGCATCGCGCTCGGCCTCGTTGTACGAGACCAGAAGTGCGATCGGGTGGGAAGGGATCTGTCTCGCGACGAAGTGCAGGAGCTCGAGGGATGATGCGTCAGCCCACTGAAGATTCTCGAGCACGAGCAGCAGCGGCTGCTTTGCCGCGAGTCGGCCGAGGAACTGGGAGAAATTCCAGAGAAGTCGTGCCTTGAAGTCCGACGCATCCATTCCGGCGCCCGCTCGCTCGCGGTCGCCGGAAGATCCCAGGGCCGGAAAGAGATACGCGAGCTCGGCCGCGCCGCCCCTGGTCAGGACAGCCAGCGCTCCAGGTTCCAGACTTCTGATGAAAGGGAGCAGTGCATCCGAGAAGAGGGCATACGGAATGCCCGTCTCGACTGCATACGCGCGACCTGTCACTACATTCCAGCCGTCCCGGCGCGCCTTGGCCGAAGCCTCGGTGAGAATTCTCGTTTTTCCGACGCCGCCTTCACCGGATACGATGAGAGTTTTTCCCGCGCCTTTCCGCGCGTCGCGAAGGATCGATGCAATGAGCTGCATCTCACTGTCGCGTCCGACGAGCGGGAGCTGGTTGCTGCTGAGTCCCTGCGAAGGCCCTGCTCGAGCGGGCTTCAGCGGCTAACGAAAGTGGCTGGTGATACTACGCCTGCGAGTGATCGGTGCCCGTTAAGCCGGGCGACGCTTGAGAAACGATTTGTTTCCATGTCCGATACCTGGGTTGCGGGGACGAGAGAATATTCGCCTCGCGACCTGCAGGGGTAAGTCCCTCTCTCGAAACGTCCGCGTATATTGACGAAGACAACCATTAAATAGTCTTCATTGACACAGCCCGTTTTCACAACAGAATCAGACGTCACCTGGGAGTGCACCTCCTTTCAGGAGCTCTCGCCCGATGACCTCTACTCGGCCATGGTGCTGAGACAGGTAGTGTTCGTCGTCGAGCAGAATTGCGTCTACCTCGACGCCGACGGCGTGGACTCAAAGGCTCATCACCTTTTTGGCTGGAAAAAAGGCGAAGGCTGGAAAAGGCTCGTCGCTTACGCCCGAATATTCCCTCCGCGCGTGAAGTATGCAGAAGCGTCTATCGGGCGAGTCGCCACGCATCCGGATGTCCGCGGAACGGGCCTCGGGCATGTCCTGATGACCGAGGGTCTGCGGCAGATCGAGGAGAACGGGTGGGGAAGTGAGGTCAGGATCGCGGCGCAGATGTATCTCGAGCGGTTCTATGAAGGGTTTGGATTCCGGCGACTCACTGAGCCTTATCTGGAAGACGACATCTGGCACGTGGACATGAGACGTGGATGAGACCACGACACTGACACTGAAGGAGCGATTCTACGAGGGCCGAACGTTCGCCGAACTTCTTGCTCATCCGAAGGACAACGCGGTGATGTGGGAAGCGCTGTACAAGCGTGCGTCGGTCCCGGATGAGATCGCTATGCGCCTGAGGAATCTGAGAGGCCAATGGCACTTCCTCGTGCTCAATGAGGACTGGTGCGGCGATTCGGTGAACATTCTTCCGTACGTCGCGCGGCTCGCTGAATCCCATCCAGGGATCGAGCTGAGGATACTCGGCCGCGACGACAATCCGGACCTGATGAACGCTCATCTCACCGGAACGTCGAAATCGATTCCGGTAGTTATTGTCTACGACGAGGATTTCAACGAGATCGGGTCGTGGGGTCCGCGTCCGCGAGAGCTGCAGAACTGGGTGGTTACGGAAGGTCTCGCAATCCCCAAGCCCGACAGGTATCGTCATATACGCACCTGGTACGCAAGGGATCACGGCGCGACGATCGTGTCGGAGATCCTTTCCATCATCGAGCAGCGAATGAGTGAGTATGCAACAGCGACTGGCTGAGCTTCTGTCGTACCTGGACTCAACGCGCGAGCAGTTGCTTGCGACTGTGAGCAACGTGAATCCGTCTTTCGCGGGAGTCAGGCCGCGAGGGGAGAGCTGGTCAGCGGCAGACAATCTCGCTCACCTCGCGCTTGTCGAGGAGCGCATCGCTCGACTCGTGGAAGAGGGCGTAGAGTGGGCAAAGGCGAATGGTGTCGGGCCCGAGACGTCAGACGAATCGATAATGTCGAGCCTAGATCGTTTCTCTCTAACGGATGCTGTGAAAAAAAGAACTGCCCCGCCGATGATCACGCCCGAGGAGGGCAAGACGGTCGAGGAGTCAGTCGAAGCGCTGCTCGGTTGGCGCGCGAGGCTCAAAGCGGCGCTGCTGGCGAGCCAGGGACTCGACCTCACTCAGGTTACGAAGCCTCATCCCGTGGCTGGAGCCATGAGCATGTACCAGTGGGGGCTCTTCGTCGCGCAGCATGAGGAGCGTCATCGACGCCAGATCGAGCGGACCATGGACGAGGTGACGGAGCTCTGCGCGGAGTCTGCGCCAATAGTCTGACCTTGGAGGCCGAATGAAGTGGCTTCGGAAGCCGGGATTATCGGATCGAGCCGTCGGGGAACACCTGACGCTGCGAGCGGCGCAGTTAATGCATTTTCTCCCGGCAGCGATAACTTATCTGCGTGCGGTGGTCTTCCAGACAGGATGGCACCGGCGACCAATGCCTGAACTCGAGCCCCAAATTCCGACGTGACATTGAATACCGCGGACGCAGAAATGCTATCGAAAATCGAAGTCCTTGCCGACCTCGAGGATGTGGTAGCGGAGTTGATGGTTCAGCATGAAGCAAAGCGGGTCCTCTGGTTCCCATCGGAGATCCTCGACCCTCCGGCTGACACCGATCCAGACCACCACATTCGTGAGCTTCGCAAACGCGCCGAAGGTATCAGCCCCTCAGCCCGGGTCGCGCTTGCGCTGAATCTGCTGACAGAAGAAGGCCTCCCGCATTTCCATCGCCTTCTCGCTGTCTACCTCGGCAACGAGAGTCATTGGCAGCACTGGACGAACATGTGGACGGCTGAGGAAGACCGTCACGGCCTCATTTTGCATGACTACACGCGAGATGCTCAGGTCTTTGACCGGCTCGTGATCGAGAAGATGCAGTTCGACTACCTGCGGGCTGGTTTCGCGCCGAGCTGGGATCGTGATCCGTATCGCGTCTTCGTGTACACGTCGCTGCAGGAGCGCGCGACTCAGGTGTCGCATGCGAACACAGGCAAGCTAGCTTCGGAGTTCGAGCCGTTGATTGGGGAAGTGCTGGCCAATGTCGCCAAGGAAGAGGCCCGTCACTACACGTTCTATCGGACTGTTTTCAAGGAAGTTCTCGCGCGTGATCCAAACCAGGCGCTCGAGTCGGCCGCGAAGGTAATGCCGGCGATCGACATGCCCGGCGTAAACATGCCCCATTTCCGTGAGCTCGCCGACGTAGTAAGGCGAGCGGGCATCTATGGCCCGCGGGACTACATGAAGATTGTCGAGGAGCAGATAAAGTTCTGGGCGATCGACAAGCTCGTGGGACTCAATGACGCAGGGAGAAAGGCGCAGGAAAAGATCATGGAGATACCTGCGCGGCTCGAGCGCATTGCAGGTGTGATGGAGGCCAAGACGAAACGCAAGACTTTCGCGTTCGACGTCGCTTTCAATCGCGAATTCAGCATGGACTAACTGCGGGTACTGCGCTTAACCGCGGTCACGGCCTGTAACCGCAGAAAAGCAAAAACAACTTATCTGGTCGCTCGGTCGCTGGTGTCTCACCGGCTGCAGCTATCCTCGCAGTCTACGGAGCCCCGCTGAACGGCTACGCTTTCTTCCAGAAAGCTCCGCGTTCAATGCGCGCGGGTCTCCTCGCTGCTTGCGGACGCTGCCCCGGTGAGACACCAGCTCCCTCTCTCCGCCGGATGTTGCTGTTTTCCCGCGTCCTCATATCTGCAGCTTTTACGGCAGTTCCGTCCTGATTCTTTTCAAAATTGTGTGGGGTGTCAGACATCTGCAGCGACGTGGCTGCTGTACTGCCTTTGCCCCAGTCGCGTGCAACGCGCTCGATCAGACTTCGGGTGAATAAACAGGGCGGAACTGCGGGCAAGGTTGTGCGCCCAGCAACGGATTGGGGTGCGTTTTATTTCAGGGCCTTTATGGCAGAATTGCCATTTTCTCGTGACTGCGGCGGGAACGGGCGGGGGATAAATGGCAATTCTGACATTGGGGCCCTGAAATAAAGCGCACCCCAATCCCCCGTAGACGCCGAAGACGCCGACACCAGCAACCCGAAGACGCACCCCGCAGTTTACTGCTGTTCAGTCCCCGCGAGCCCGAGAGACGGCGCGACGGCCTGCATGGCTGAAATAACGAAAGCGATGTGCTCGTCGAGATCGACTCCGAGGTCCGCTGCCCCGTTCACGACATCTTCCCGGCTGACACCACGCGCGAATGCCTTGTCCTTCATTTTCTTTCGCACCGACTTAGCCTCGACTTCCATCACGCTCTTTGATGGCCTCACCAGGGCCGTCGCCGTGATCAGGCCCGTCAGCTCATCCACGGCGAATAGCGCTTTCGCGAGCTTCGATTCTCTCGCAACGCCGGTGTAACTACCGTGGCCGAGTATCGCGGCCAGCACGTCCTCCGGAAATCCCTTGCTCCTCAGGATTCTCACGCCCTCGGCTGGGTGTTCTTCCGTCGGGGAGTGCGCTTCGTTCGGAAATTTCTCGTAGTCGAAGTCATGCACGAGTCCCGTTATTCCCCAGCGGTCCTCGTCTTCGCCGAACTTCGCCGCGTACGCGCGCATCGCGGCTTCGACTGACAGCATGTGCTTCCGAAGCGAATCGCTCGCGGTATACTCGTGAACGATCGCAAGGGCTTCTTCGCGCGTCGGGCAGGCGTCAGCCAACGGCGTCCTCCGCTTTTTCGCCTGCTTCAACGATGTCGCCATCGGTAAAGAGGATTCCCTTCAGCGTATCGCGAAAGTCGGGGATCTGCCGCATGACGAACTCCAGGTCCATCCCGAAGTGCTTGAACTCCTCTTGCTGGGCATTCTTCATTATCGCCTTTGCCTCCCGATTCTTCTCTACTGAGATGCGCTGCTGATACCAGTTGATCGCCTCACATTCTTCGATCATGCTGGTCAGCATCCGCGCGAGAGTGCGAGTCTTGTCGGAGAGCTCGTCGGGCGGCTCATGATACTGGTCAGTCGGCATTGTGTACCAGGGAAAAGTGAGGCGTGAAGTCCTGCTTCCAGGGAACTCAGCACTTCCGGAGCCCTGGACTGATAAAAAATACGACGTCCGCAAGCGCCTGAAGGGCAAGGAGCACGCCGAGCAGAGCCCAGGTCTCGTGCGCGGAACGGCGTTCTCGGGAAAGCGACGCCCGATAAATAAGCCACCCGGTGAGAATCACGACGCCTTCCACGACGAAGTCCCACGCGGGGTGGCGATAAAGCTGCAGGCCGATCAGCGGGCCGCCGCTCCAGGTTGGTTTCAAGCCGGTGACATAGTCGCCGAGCACATGTGATACGACAAGAGCTCCGACGAATGCCGCTCCAACCAGGTCGCGCGTAACGACGAGGTATGCGACTGTCGCTATGAGTGTCAGCAGCGCAATCGCACCGAAAGAGTGGGAAAACATTCCCGGCGTGACGCTGTGAAGTCCGGACAGGCATGCTGTCGCGTCAGTCCAATCCGGGAGCTGGCTTGCAATTATCAACGCCCAGAGGGGCATTGAAGGCCTTAAGCCTTTCGCGCCAAGCGCGATGCCAACATGACCGGCGTACACTACTTTCGAATTCGCCTGTCGAGGCCGATCGCGATCAGGGCAATGCCAAGCGTTGCAACAATCAGGCGGATCGACTCAATCATCAGTATTGGATAACTTAGCCCCCGCCATGAATAACGTCACCCATCTCCAATGCGCCGCCTGCTCGACAGAATATCCGGCAGGCCGTCTCTATAATCTGTGCGAGAAATGCGGCAAGCCGCTCCTCGTTCGTTACGATCTCGCCGCTGCAGCGATGACCCTCACAAAGGAATCGCTGCCGGGACGCGTCTCGAGCATGTGGCGGTATCGCGAGGTCATGCCAGTCGCGTCCGACGACAACATCGTCACGCTCGGTGAAGGCTGGACGCCTCTCATGCACGCGAGCCGCCTCGGCCAGTCGGTGGGCATCGCTGAGCTGTACATCAAGGATGAATCGCTCAATCCGACTCAAAGCTTCAAGGCGCGCGGAATGTCGGCCGCCGTTTCAATGGCGAAGGAGCTGGGTGTAACGAAAGTCGCCGCGCCATCGGCGGGAAACGCCGCTGGCGCTCTCGCGGCTTATGCCGCTCGGGCTGGAATGGAAGCGCATCTCTTCATGCCGCGCGACACGCCAAAGGCGAACGTCGTCGAATGTGTTGAGCTCGGCGCCAACGTGACTCTGATCGACGGATTGATCACTGACTGCGGTGCAGAAGTCGCGCGACGCAAGGACGCCGAGGGCTGGTTCGATGTCTCAACCTTGAAGGAGCCTTACCGCGTTGAAGGTAAGAAAACGCTCGGCTACGAGCTGGCCGAGGCGATGGGATGGACGCTCCCGGATGTGATCATTTATCCGACCGGCGGTGGAACGGGACTGATTGGTATGTGGAAGGCGTTCGACGAGATGGAGCAGATGGGCTGGATCGGTTCTGAGCGTCCTCGAATGGTGACGGTTCAGTCGGAAGGATGCGCGCCGATCGTCACTGCGTTTGAAAAAGGGGAGCGGTTCGCCGACATGTTTCCGAATGCAGCAACGGTCGCGTCAGGTTTGCGGGTGCCGAAGGCAATTGGTGACTTCCTCATCCTCGATGCGATTCGCGCATCCGGGGGATCTGCAGTTGCAGTCAGCGACGGAGAGTTGATTGCGGCGGTTCGCGAAATTGGCGCAGCGGAGGGGGTTTTCGTTGCGCCAGAAGGTGGCGCGTGCCTGCCCGCACTTCGGAAACTGATTGATCGCGGTGAAGTTCAGCCCGAAGAAAGAGTGGTGCTGTTCAACACCGGAGCCGGCATCAAGTACATCGAGGCGTTCGGCGAATAGTATCGCCGGATCATTGAGGTGCTGCCGGCTTCATATCGGCCGCGGCGACTCGGGGAAGATGGACTGTAAAAGTGGTGCCGGCGTCCTTCGAAGAATCGACCTCCATGGTGCCACCGTGCGCACTCACAATCCGCTCTGCAATGTAGAGTCCGAGTCCAAGATTTCCTGATGGACCGGCTGCGCTTCCCGTTATGTCCTTTGCCTTCATCGGGCCAAAAAGTCCGTTGAGCTGCTCGGGAGGAATGGGAGCCCCGAGGTTATGAACGGCAACAGTGACTTCCTTGTCGTCACCGGCGACCGTGACCTCGATCGTACCTCCGGGCTCGCCGTGCTCGACTGCATTCCCGATCAGGTTCGACAGCACCTGACTGATTCGCTCGCAGTCCCAGCTTCCCTTGTGTCCACCGCGTGCGTCGATCTTGATGACCCGATCAGGATGCGCCGCTGCAATCTCATCGACAACATCGTGAACGGCCTTTTCGATGCTCATTTCAGCGCGCTCGATCGGAATACCACCGCCGAGCCGGCTTCGCGTGAAATCGAGAAGGTCGCCGATCATGTGCTCCATGCGATGAGCGCTGCTCGAAACACGCGAAGTCAAAGAGAGGTGAGGTTCCGTCAACTCACCTGTCTCCAGCATGAATTCTGCCGACATTATGATCGCGCTTAGCGGCGAGCGGAGGTCGTGGCCGAGCATCGCGAGGAACATCTCCTTCGACGTGTCGAGATCGTCAGTATATCTCGAGACTGACTCCGCCAGCGACTGGTCGATCGCTTCATTGAACCGGGTGAGGTCCTCGATATTGTTGACGTTGAACCCGCCAAGCGCCTCTGTCCACAGCCGGATCACACTTGCCCGCAGAGCGCGAAATTCCGCCACCATCTGATCGACGGAAAATCCGCTCTCTGCTCGGCCCGCGCCGTGGTGTTCGGCGGCGGTTGAGTCGATTTCCTCGGTGGCCGGCGCATTGCCTTCCGATTTCTGCTGCTGCTCTTCCTTGTCCTGCGGAGTGTTCAGGTCGGCGGCTATGACCGTCAACATTTCGTTCGCATGATCGCGCAATGCCGCGATGTTCATCGAACCGCTGGCCGGCTTGCAGGTACGGGCAAATGTCTCCCATTCCGCAAGAATAGGCTCACGATTCGCCAGTATGAATTCAGCCAGCCTCATTTCGCGGGGGTTTGCATAGGCCAGCTCAAGCGCATTTAGTCGGCCAACTCGTTCGACGGGCTATCCCTCGGACCGGGCCTTTCTCAACTCCGCCTGCGCGACCGTGATGCGCGGGTGCTCAGTGACGGTCAGGTCCATCTGATTCCAGGGGACTCGATATGGAAGCGATTTCTCGCTGACCGGAATGGCTTTTTGAAGCGAATCGGCGATAGCCCACGATGTGATCCGCGCGATCAGGCCGCGATGGGCCACGAGATAGCACTTTACCGCGCACTTCTCGTCGCCGCGTTCAACTTCGATCTCTTCAATGCATCCGGCGTACTCGTCGTTCGCGTCGCAGACCTTGCGGCCGAGTAGCTCGTAGAGGTTGAGCTCTCTCATGAGTTGCTGCCGGGAATTCGCGACACAATCCTGTCCGAGAGCCAACGCTCCCAGGCGAGGGCATCGGTTTCGGCGGCGGCGATGTCGAGGTGAATGTCGCGCCCCATGCGCTTCACGTGCCTCCACTCGATCTTCACGCGAGCAGCACGCTTCGGTCCGAAATGCTGACGGAGCCATCGCGTCGGGCGAATGAGCCAGCGGGCGACGCGAATGGCGAGAATCTCTCCGCCAATTTCCACGCGCACCAGGCGGGGCTGCCCGCCCTGGGGAAACTCGAGGACTATTCCGTCGACTCTGCCCATCTGAGTGTTGCCACTGTCGATGAGCTTCTTGTCGAGAAGGTCGCGCACTACATAGAACGTCGAGCTCATCCGCCGAATATCTGAAGTGGTATGGAAACGATCGCCAGGACGAACGACATCACCATCACGACGACGACAACTGAGTTGCTGATGACACCGTTGGTGTGTTCTTCGAGGTATCGCGAATCGTTCATCAGTACAAGGAATGGCACTATGGCCAGTGGGAGCGTTGCGGCAGTCAGAGCCATCGCCATGCTGGTGACTTTGAGAGGGTCGAGCCCTGCGAGAAGAGGAAGCGCGGCAACAACCAGCGCCAGCGTGTATACCGTGCTGAAGCGGGCCTCTTTCGCGGGAGGAGCGTTCTCAGTCGAGTTCCAGCCGAGCCCCTGACCGACGATGTAGGAAAGCGACAACGCCACCTCGGTTGCAGCTCCGAGACACGTGATTCCAAGCGATGCCGCAAAGAGCGCTTTGCCCCACTTTGGAAACGGCGTCATCATCATTCCGGCCATCTGATCGAAAGTGTCGCCGGCAATGTGTTGCGGAAGGAGGACATTTGCTGCGACGATCACAACGGCAATCGCCAGCAAGCCACCGAACGCGATACCGGCAAACGCTATGATCTTGTTTACACCCAGCCAGGTGGCATCCCATTTGTCCTCGACGGCGCCGGATGAGTAGAAATACATCAGGTACGGTGTTATCGACGCTCCGAGAATGCTCACGCAGATGAACCAGTAGTGAGCCTTGTCATTTGACGGCAGTGAAGGAACTGCGCCGCTCATTACTGAGCCCCAATCCGGGTGAAGACGATGAACGGCCACAGCAAAGCAAAGAGTGATGAGTCCAAGTACCGATGATCCGTCCTCGAGCACGTCGAGATTGGTTTTCCAGATCAGGAGCCACGCGACGAAGACGACAGGAAGAGTCCACCACGAAAAACCGATTCCCGTCATCAGCTCGATCGAAAGCGCGACCCCGCCCAGCTCGGCCGTCAGGACAAGCAGGATCACGAGTGCAACACCGCTCAGCACTACAGTGGAAAATCCGAACCCGAACCGATCGCGAAGTCCACTGACAACGGTGTGTTTGCTGACAGCCGCGAAGCGTCCTGACATCTCAATGAGGAAACTGAGGCACGCAATGCCGACAACCAGCGCCCAGATCAGCTTGTAGCCGAATGCCGCGCCGGCCTGAATTGAGGTCGAGACAGATCCGATCTCGAGGAATCCGCCGATGCCAGTAACGATGCCCAAAGCGACCTGAATGATTTTTTTCATCGCGGGGCCTTGAGCGTGGATTTTTCCGGGAAGACGATGAGATTTGGCAAAATTAGTGCCTTACTTTGCCCCGGTTTCGTCGAGCAGGGTGACTACAAATGGCGTAGATGTTGCCAATCTTCATTCACAGCGGAGGCCTTGCTCCGCAACGTTTAGTTGATATCAGTGCGCCCAGAAAGGGCGGGAGGATGTATGCCGAACAACCGAAACAAGCAAAGTGACAACCTGAAAAGTTCACAGTCGTCGGAGAGCAGCTCGCGTGACTCGAACAGCCTGGGCGACTCACGAAGCTCCGGCACTTCAGGCATGAGCGGATCGAGCAGCACTCCAAGCCGTGGATCGCAGGGCTCGAGTCAGAACACAGGCTCGTCGTTCAATGATCCCAACGTCAACGAGCCTGATTCAGACATCAGTGCAAACCGGCCCGGAAGTCCGGACGACTACTCGTCAGGAAGCTCGAGCTCGTCGTCCGATTCGGGAACGTCGGGATCGAGTGGTTCTACCAGCGACAGCCGCTCAGGAAGCTCGAGGACGTCGAGCGATCCGTCGTCATCGCGTGGCAGCGCGCAGCGATCGGGCGGCTCAGAATCAGGCGGAATGCATTAAGACGATCAACGAGAAAAAGGGCGCACTTCGGTGCGCCCTTTTTTTGTCTAGCGCCCGGAAGTCAGGCTCAGTGCAACGAAAAAGTTTCGCGTCGCTGCCGGCTCGAAGAACTTCGCTCGCGCCGCGTTCACGGCAATCGACGCAGCGTAGTGCCGGTCGAAAACATTCTGGACGCCGGCGCTGGCCGAGAGCCGCGATAGGCGGCGGATGGGGGCTGTGCCGATTCTGAAATTCGCGACAGCATACCCGGGCCCTGTCGAGTTATTCGCGTCGTTGAGCAGAACCCGGGTCGCACCCTCGCCCTCTGCGACAGCGAAGCCCAGCGGGTTTGAGAACTTCACCGCGGTTTGCCAGTGGTGCGCCGGAACGCCCGGAATCGTGTTGTCGTCGTAGACAATACCGGCGCTCGTAAACGATACGAAGCGGAAATTGGAATAGCTGTAGGCGCCCATCACTGACCACGGCCCGCTCGATACGTCAACGCCTGCCTCTGCGCCGCGTCGTCTTGTTCGCCCGGCGTTTCTGAAATAGCGACGGCCGCTGCTGTTTGGAATCTCGAAGGGCACGAGCTCGTCTCTCACGCTCGTCGAGAACACCGCGGCGTCATAGCGCGCGTACGTGCCGATGAATCCCTTGGCGCCAAACTCTGCTGTAGTCGATCGCTGCGGTTCGAGGTCAGGGTTGATTCCAGCTGTTCCGTCCGGATGATTCCCCAGCTCCGTCGCGGTTGGCGTCTCGAACGCGCCAGCAAGGTTGGCGTAAAGCGAATGCGTCGGGGTGAGACGAACCAGGGCTCCGAGAATCGGCGTGATGGCAGCCATCGAGCGCCGGCCTGAGTCATCAGGATTGCTTTGGGTGATGAGCCGGTCTTTCACCTTGAACCGAACATTGTCCGCGCGCACTGCAGCCGTTACCGCCACACGCTCACCGAGCGACAACTCATCGCTCAGATAACCTCCGGCGCTGGAGACGAGCTCTCGCTGATCGAGGGTGACCACCCCTCGGCCACTCGTGACCGACGGACACGTCGCGGTCGGCGACGTCCGCGGAACAGTGTCGGCACACACGGCGAAGTTACGCCGCAAATCATTCTGCGATTGAAAGTCGATTCCCGCCGACACGCGGTTGTCGAGTCCGCTTAACGGCGCATGCTGAGACATCCGCGCGCTCGCTCCGTAACTGTGACGCCCCACTTCGACGACAGCGAACGTCAGCGGGTTGTCGAGAGATCTCGCTCCCCCGAATGCGGAGACGGTCGCGCTTCCGCTTGTCCACGACCTGTCCGCAGATAGTCCAACCTGAATCTGATGAACCGCCTTTCGAGCATTGCGACGAACGGAAAGCGCATCAGCCTGAGTTGGGTCCGCATTCAGCTCGTCGATGGTCAGGGCTCCCGGGTTTTCCGCCATCGGATTGTTGAGGGCAAGCACTGTCGCGCTGACATCGGTCGAGCCGATTAAGAATCCCGCGCGCCCAAAGGCAGTCGTCGCCCGCTGGCGAGAGTGTGCACGCGTTCCATCGCTGCGCGAATAGGCGACGTCGCCGAGGTAGGTTGCGGAGCCGCTGGTGCCGCTTGCATCGATTACCGCGCGAAGGAAACTGTTGTTTCCAGCCAGCTGACTACCACTTGCGACGAACGGCGACGCCGCAGGCGGTGCAGATCGAATGTCGATCACTCCTCCACTGGCGTTGCCGTAAAGCGCGGACGCCGCACCGCGCATGACTTCAATTCGTCCGACGGATTCGAGACTCAGGTAATCCAGCGGGGTCTGTCCATCCGGAAGAGTCAGCGGCATGCCATCACGAAGCACGCGCACTCCGCGAACACCAAACGTCGAGCGCGCGCCGAATCCTCGAATCGACAAGCGTGCGTCCTGCGATGGATTGTTGCGGTTCGTCACAGCAACGCCCGGAAGCAGTGACAACGTTTCGTCAATTGCCGTGTGTCGCTGGCCGGGCCGTGAGCTGTCAGGTCGAACCACGCTCAGCGCAAACGGACTCTCCAATACCGATGTGCCTTGTCCGCGGGTAACGGTGACAACCACTGGCGCCAGGCGCGCTGTATCCTGCTGCGCGATAAGGGACATCGGCGCGGCGAGACTCCCTGCAAGGATCACCAAATACATCGCGCGGCCTGCGCTCGCGGCCACCCGTCGGATGCTTTCCGCCTTTTGGACACGCTCACCGGACTCTTTTATCCAGCCGATGAATAGATGAAGCGCTATCCCCAGATACACAGCGCCTGCCGGGACCCACATGATGAGCCCGCCGAGCTGTTGGTCGGAGAGCGGACTCAGGCCCCAGAGGTTCGTTCCCGCTGCGTTGTAGGCAGAGTAAAGTGGGCGATCGGCAATCGTGATCGACGCACCCAGCAGCGTCGTATGCAGACCTGTCGTAAAGAGCGAAATGATCCCGACGCCGCCACGAACGTGAGCCCCCGGTTGTAGAATCGACCACCAAAACAGAATTGCGGTGACGACGAAGCTCAAATGCTGCGCAATGTGAACCGGCTCACTCCTGACGCTCGCGTCGTAAAGTCGCGGCGCATGCCAAATCCAGATCGCCGCCGCGTGAAGGAACCACGCCGCAAATGGATTGGAAATGCCGCGCCAGATCGTTTTCGTTATGCCGCGCGTCGCAGGTATTCCAACTGCCTTGCGTACTGCGAGAGGAAAAGACCAGAGCAGCGGAACGAGTGGCCTTCCGAGAACGAGCAGCGGCGCCGCAATCGCCATCAGGAGCTCGTGCTGCACCATGTGCGCCGAAAAGAGAACGCCGCCGAGCCGGTGAAGAGGCGAGATCAACGCAACGGCGGTTACAATCATTCCGCTCAGGAAAAAAAGCTGTTCCTTCCTGACATCCGCCGTGTGTCGCGTCGAGAGACGGGCCATGCGCCGCGCTCCGAGCGTATGGAGCGCCAGAGTCAGTCCCAGGCCCGCGACAACCCCGGGCTCGAAAGTCCACGACGGCCAGAGATCATGAGGCGCAATAGGGGCCCCGGCGTGAAGCAGCATCATGTTCTAATGCACACCGGCAGCATGACGTTGGGGAACCATTGAGCCAGCACGAACAGTGTAAAAATTCCTGACCCGATCATTCCCAGGAGGGCCATCAGGCGAATCGTTCCAACGGGTCCGGGGAGTTGGCCAGGGTCATCCGCGCCCGCTGCTATCCAGTGGCGACGGGCAATCAGTCCAGCCCAACCGATTATCAGAAGTGAGAGCAACGTGTACGCATGGATGCCCATCCTGGAACCGGTCGAACATGCAACGTGCTCGAGCGCGTAGCTCATCTGCACGTGAAGCAGAGCGGTGGTGGGCGGACCAATCAGGGCGAACCAGATTCCTACGGCTGGGGTCGGAGACTCCGGAATTCTATCAAGCGGATTATCAGTCTGGGGTTTCACATCAACCTCGGAGACCAATAAATGAAGAAGTAAACTGGCAGCCAGACCAATGACATGAAGTACCAGTAAAGGCAGTTGTCATCGGCGTCCGAGAAATGCTTTCCTTCGACGGGCCCGAACCACATCAACGCAGTGAAGACCCACGTCTCGACTACCTCGAATACCAGAAGCGCCGTGTGAAACCCTACTGTCACCCAGGCAGCAGAGGAGTACGCGTTGCTGTCCCAGTGAGTGTTGAGCTGGCGAAAGTCGTAGACTCTGAAGACGATCGCCGCTGCACCGAGAACCGAAATAATCAGGAAGCCGATTCTTGTCTTCTGGACATCGAGTCGTCGGGCCACCTGATGCAGCCAGTAGTTCGCAATGTTCGTTGATGCGAGAAATGCCGCGCCGATGCCCGGAAGTAACACGCCCGGCAGACTCGTCGGAGGCGGCGGCCAGTGGTAGACATTCTTCCGCAGATACAGGTACGTCACGAGACAGACAACCAGGCTCATTCCCTCGATTACCATATAGCAGAGGGTTCCCCACCAGGTGATCGCGCTCCTGCCGAACGTGAAAGTCGGGAGGGCGGACACATCGATCAGCGGACGATACCGTTTCATTGCCCGGCCCTCGCAAGTGGATCCTGCTCGGCCGCAAGTCTATGCTGCTGTTCTTTCTTTACTGGCCATGCCCACAGCACAAACGCGGGGAATACAAGTGCGGACCCGATGACAATGCCCCAGGCTGTGAAAATGGCGACAATGAACTCGACGCCTGTCGCAAGCGCGGCGAGGAACGGCCAGATGGTAGGCTCCGGTGAATCCTGACGATGGTCAGGCTCGGCGTCCATGAGCGTTGTTATCAGGTTCTCGCGGATGTCCGTGCGGAGTCCGGTGACTACAGGCAGCTCGGGTGAATCGGTCCAAAGCGGGTGCTCGGACTCGACAATCGGTACATGCAGGAACACGTAACTTGGCGGCGGAGACTGCGTTGCCCACTCCAGAGTCGCCGCACCCCACGGATTGTCGCCGGCAACCACGCCACGCTTCAGACTGTAGAAGACGTTGAAGATGAATATCGCAACGCTGGTAACGATGACGACCGCACCGAGCGACGACACGAGATTCAATGCGCCCCAGCCGGTTTCAGGCAGATAGGTGTAGATGCGCCGCGTCATCCCGTTCAGCCCGAGCACATGCATCGGAAAGAAGGTGACATTCACACCAGTCAAGAAGAGCCAGAAATTCCATTTGCCAAGCCGCTCGCTCAGCATCCTGCCGGTGATCTTGGGAAACCAGTAGTAGAAAGCGCCGAAGAGAGGAAACAACCCGCCACCAATGAGCACGTAATGCAGATGGGCGACAACGAAGTAGGTGTCGTGCGCCTGCAGATCGAAGGGAACCGATGCTACCATCACGCCAGTGAGTCCACCGATGATGAAGGTGAACATGAATCCCAGTACGAAAAGAAATGGCGTCCTGTACTCCGGCTTACCTGACCAGATGGTTGCGATCCAGCAGAATATCTGAACCCCTGTGGGAATCGCGATGATCGTGCTTGCCGCGGTAAAGAAACTCTGGCCCAGTTGCGGAACGGGCGTGGCGAACATGTGATGCACCCACAGGCCAAAACCCATGAAGCCCGTGGTTATCAGCGACATCACCATCACCGGATAACCAAAGATTGGCCGGCGTGTAAAAGTCTCTACGATCGCTGACACCATTCCCAGAGCGGGGATGAAGATGATGTACACCTCCGGGTGCGCGAAAAACCAGAACAGATGCTGCCACAGTATCGGATCGCCGCCCTCTGCCTGATTGAAGAAGTGAGTATCGAGAAGGCGGTCCATTGCCAGCATCTGACTCGCAGTGGCGACCCATGGCATGGCGAAGATGATCATGAAGGACATGACGAGCATCGACCACACGAACAGCGGAATGCGGTTGAGCGACATTCCCGGAGCGCGCTGCTTGAAAGCTGTGACGATGATGTTCACGGCAGCGATGAGTCCGGCGATCTCGGTGAAAGTCACCGTCTGCGCCCAGACATCGACACGCTTGCCGGGACTGTACTGCGGGCCCGCGAGTGGCACGTAGGAGAACCAGCCGGCGTCGGGTCCGGTGTTCAGGATGAACGCGACGTACAGAAAGACTCCACCGACGACGTATGCGTAGTATCCGTACTGGTTGAGGCGCGGGAAAGAAACATTTCTGGTCCCGACCATCAGAGGAACGAAGTACAGGCCGACGGCCGTCATCACCGGCACGGCGAAGAGGAACATCATCGTCGTCCCGTGCATCGTGAAAATCTGGTTGTATAGATCCGGCCCGATCCACGAGTTCTCAGGACGTGACAGTTGGAGCCTCATCGCACCAGCTTCCAGTCCGCCGAGAAGGAAGAAGACGAACGTGGTTACGATGTAGCGTTTGCCGAGCGAGGTGTGACTGGTGGACTTGAGCCAGCCGATCAGCCCCGGGGGATTGCGCCAGGACTTCTCGAGCTCGGCAGCTGTGCGGATGTCTTCGTCATTCAGGACAATCGTGTCCGCCACGACTGCAGGAGTGCCTGTCATTTCAGGTTCTCCAGATAGGCGAGAATCGCCTGGAGCTCCGGACCTGACAGATCATTGGGCGGCATGCGCACGCCGGGTTTGATCTGCTGAGGATCGAGAATCCATCCAGCGAGATTGCCGCGCGTGTTCCTGAGAGAGCCGGCGGCAAGCGTCAACGCGCTGCCGATGTGCGTGAGGTTGGGTCCAATCGTGCCTCGCGCGCGCGTTCCTCCAACTGTGTGGCAGAGAGGACAGCCGCGACTCATGAAGACCTGTTCGCCTTTCTTCCCACTCGAGCCGGATGGAGGCGCTGCCGGCAGGAGCTGAGCCCTGTACCAGTCTTCGAACTTCGCACGGGGCTCGGCGACGATGAGAATCGCCATCTTCGCGTGCTGGTGTCCGCAGAACTCTGCACACTGGCCGCGATAAACTCCGGGTGTATCTGCCTGGAACCATGTCGCGGTTGTGTGTCCGGGAATCAGGTCCTTCTTCCCGAACAGGTTCGGCGCCCAGAAGCTGTGAATCACATCGTGCGAAGTGCCGATTATCTGGACGGGCTCACCAACAGGAACGTGTATCTCGTTTGCGGTAACCACCTGATTTGATGGAGTGGGATCTTCATAAGTCACCTGCCACCACCATTGCTTGCCCACGACGTTGATTCGCAGGGCGTCTTTATTCGGCAATGCGGCCATTGCGCTGCCGGTGGCGACATCGTAGACGAGAGTCACCACGAGAATCAGGACTGTCAGCGCCGTCGCCGCGCCAACAGCGCGTTTCATCTTTCGCTGGCTGGCTTCCTCGTCGTGGCCGTGTATCGTCCGGTTGTGGTTTTTGCGGAGCGAGTATGCCAGCGCTGTCATCACCAAAAGCCACACGGCCGCCGAGACGATCAGCATGAACCACCAGAGAGAGCTGATCCGTCCGGCCTGAGGCCCTGCAGGGTGAAACGCCGACTCGTTGCCGCCGCATGCGCCTGCAACGGAGCACACAGCGACGACCTGCAATTGCGCCACTTTCGAAGAATTCAGCCAGTGGAAATCGAGGCGACTTCTCAACGTGCTATCTGGAAGGAGGTGTAGAAGCCTGCCGTGGCTTCAACTCTGTCAGTCGTTGTTCCGATTCCCGGCCGAACAGATGGTCGTCGCGACCACTCGCTGCGTCTTTGGACGCCTGACCGCTCATGGATCTTACGTAAGCAACGAGTCGCCATACTTCGTAGTTGGGAATGCGCCCTCTCCACGACGGCATTCCATTCGGGCGTCCTTCGACGATGGAAGCGAAGACACTCGACGGATCGCTTCCGTAGATCCACTTGTCATCCATGAGCGGCGGACCCATTCCGCCTCCGCCATTCGAGTGGCAACCGACACAGTTGAACTGGTTGTAGAGCGCTTTGCCCTCGGAGATCGCGTAGGCGTTGTAGTCGTACGGCCCGTGAGTTTGAGTGACCTGGTAAGACGGGCCGGGCTGCAGGTTCGTCGCTGCGGCCACATTTGTGGCCGTGGCCCCTGGGGGCATTTCGCGAAATCGACGCTCCTCTCTTCGACATCCCGCAAGGAGGATTAGCGATGCAAGTCCGAACCACGATATGAATGTTCGTTTCATGGGGACCTCATGCCGTGGGTCGAGTGGAGGTCCCTACCCGAGGGATGCCGTACTCATTGAGAATTGCCGAGATCGCTGGTCGCTCGCGCCTGAGGATTGTGTCGAGCTCATCGCGGAAAATTTTGTCCTGGCGACGGACTCCGAGAGCGATGTCGAATACGAAGGGCATGAAGGGGAGGTCGACCTGCGGCGACACCGGGACGACATCCAGTTTCACTGGTTGGCCCCGCGCGAAGTAGCCCGCAATCGGACCCCAGACGACGGCCACATCCACCTCTCCCTTCGCTACAGCCTGGACGATTGCCGCACCCGGATTCGCGTCCAGGTAATCGCCATAGACCATGTAGCCTTTAAGGTTCCCTCGAATGCCTCGCTTGTCGAGCGCGTGGACGGGAGGCGTGTTCGCGCCGTCGTCACCGACAAGCTGAACGCCGATACGAAGACTTCTGAGAGACGGATCGTCGAACGATTTTATCGCGAGTCGGCGATCGTGTCGCGTCACGAAGACGTACGATGACCTGTAGTACGGCTCGGACACGAGGGTGAGATCGAAACTCGCCGGTACTCCCATTACCAGGTCGCAAACCGACGTGTTGAGAGTATTTCGGATGAAGCCGCGGCGCTGCGCAAACCAGGTGTACTCCACTTTCGCGCTCATGTCTCGCGCGATCAGGCTGGCAATGCGGTTCTCGAAACCTTCCTGGCGCGAATTGCTGAAGGGCATGTTGTTCGGATCTGCGCAGACCCGGAGCTTCCGCTGCGATGCCTCTGCCATTGCGCAGCCGTACAGGAGGGCCGACACGAGGAGACAGCTGGCAAGGAGAGCGGCGCGACGTACCCTCATGGCAGCGTGAACACGTAAAGTGTTCCTCCCTTGGTTGTGTACTTCGGCAGGTCTTTCATCGCGTTTGCGAAACCGAGGGCCCCAGTGGAGTCGCGCGGGTCCATATCGCCGACGACAATCGCCCCCGCCCAGCCACCGACACCGTCAAAGATTGCGAGATACTGTTTTCCGTCAGGACCGCGATAGGTGATTGGCGGGCTGATAATTCCGGAGCCGAGCTTCTGCTTCCAGAGCTCTTTACCACTCCGGGCATCGAGAGCCTTGAACCAGCCGTCCATGGTCCCGTAAAAGACGATGTTGCTGCCGGTCACCAGGGCGCCGCCCCAGACGGGAAATATCTCGTTCACTGTCCACACCGCCTTTTGCGCCACCGGATCCCACGCAGTGAACTGGCCGCGATGTCCACCAGGCCCCGCGTACATTTTCACGTTCGCTCCGACGTACGGAGTTCCAGCTATGTAGTTGGCTTCAACTCCCTCGTAGTCCATGCAGAGGTTGTTGTGCGGGATGTACAGCAAACCGGTTCGCGGAGAGAATGCCGTGGGCTGAAAGTCCTTGGTACCCGATGACGACGGGCAGATGTCTCTCGCGACTATGCCAACGTGCGGAGTCTTCTCCGTGTTCTCGATCGGCCGACCCGATTTAAGATCGATGCCCTTGGTAGAATTGATGAATCCAAAAGGAGTTGCGGACAGTACCTGGCCTGTCGCTCTGTCCATTACGTAGACGTAACCGTTGCGCTCCGCTCTCAAGAGAACTTTTCGCTTCACGCCGCCTACCGGCATGTCGATGAGCACGCTTTCGTTGATCGCGTCATAATCAAAGAGGTCGTGCGGGCTCATCTGGTAGAACCACTTCGCTTCGCCTGTGTCAGCGTCTCTGGCGAACACTCCTGCTGACCACTTGTTGTCGCCGGGTCGCTGGTCGGGATTCCAGGGCCCGGGATTCCCCGTGCCGTAATAGACGAGGTTCAATTCGGGGTCGTACGATAGCCATCCCCACACCGTAGCTCCGCCGACTTTCCATGCATCACTTGGCCACGTCCTGACGCCAAGGTCTTTCCCCTTGTCAGATGCGTAATACGGCTTGAACGAGGCACCGATCAACACGTCCTTGTCGGGGCCGGTGTTGTAAGCCTGCCACACGATTTTACCCGAGCCTGCGTCGAGCGCAGTGATCTTGCCGCGCACGCCCATCTCACCTCCGCTGTTGCCGACGAGGACTTTTCCTTTTACGACAAGCGGTGCCATCGTAATCGTCTCACCCACGTTTATCTCGCCGAGCTTGGTGTTCCAGATCTCCTGTCCGGTGTTGGCGTCGAGGGCGATTGAATGGTTGTCGAGCGTGTTGAGGAAGATCCGGCCGTTGTCATACGCGAGGCCACGATTGACGACATCGCAGCACGCTACCCCCTGTGCGGCCTGCTCGACCCTGGGTTTGTACGCCCACTTCTGTGGTGCGCCTGGCTGAGTCAGATCGAGCGCGTACACGTAGTTGGGAAACGGGGTCACGATATACATCGTGTTGTTCACTACAAGGGGCGCCGCTTCGTGTCCGCGCGGGATGCCGGTGTTGAACGAAAACGCCAGCTTCAGCTGCGAGACGTTTTGCGCGTTTATCTGATCTAGTGCCGAGTACCGGGTGCTCGAGTAGTTCTTAGCGGGCATCGTCCACTGCCCGTCATCCCCGGAGGCATCGGCGCCGGCTGCCCCGCCTGATGCTCCAGCAGGAGCGAGTGTCGAGGGCGTTCCGCGAGGCGGAGTGCTTGTCTTCTCGGCGGGACCGCAAGCGATCAGGACGAACAGCAGTGAGCCAGCACACGCCGCGACCGATCGCGCCTGTAATCTGACTTTTCGCTTTTCGACCAGTCGCATGGGTTCATCCCGTGGTGAAACTTTTGTTGCCCAAATGCAGATTGCGTTCCAGTGTCGCTCGTCGACGATCGATGCGGCGGCGCGTGGTTTGCGAATTGATCCGTCATGACTGATGGCGAGCGGAAACCGCTGCCCGACCGGCGCGCATTCCTGCGGACGGCATCCTATGCGGCTGCCGTTGCGTTCTCTCCGCGTATTGTTCGAGCCCGCACTATCGCCGGCCCGAGCCTCACAATTGGACTCATTCTTCCAGAGGCCGAAACCGGTGCGTCCGCTGACGCTCTCGCTGGCATTCAACTCGGCGTCGAGGAAACGGGCCGCTCCGCCGCGTTGTTTCAGAAGGGTGTCACACTCACAAAGAGATTCTTTTCCTCCGCATCAAACGCCTCGCTCACGGCGGCGAGTCTCATTCGCGACGACCACGCGACAGTTCTCATCGGCGGGGGCAACGAGGACGAGTGTCGTCGAATCGCCGATGTTTGTACGATGCTCGGCGCAGTGTTCATGAACGTGATCTCGCGCTCAGACGCCCTGAGACGATCTAACTGCTCGAGATTCCTGCTTCACGTCGAGCCGAGCGCCGCCATGTACGCGTCTGCCGGCAGGCTCGCTGCCGAGCAGACCAGCCCTGGCCCTCCGCAGGATTGCGTTGTCGTGTCATGGCATCCGTCCCTCGAACGATACGGGGCCTCTCAACTCAACGATCGGTTCGGCGCGAGTGCTCATCGCGCCATGACGGGGTATTCGTGGGCCGGATGGATGGCCGTCAAGGCCGCCGCTGAGTCGTTTCTTCGAGTCGGAGCGAATGATGGTGACACTCTCGCCACCTACATGAATCGCGAGACGACGCAATTCGACGGACATAAGGGTGCGCCTCTCAGTTTCCGAGCGTGGGATCATCAACTCAGGCAACCACTTTACTGCGTAACGACCTCCGGCTCGGGCGTATCGACTGTGCGTGACGTCCCTGACGTGGCGCGGTCCCCGCGCCCTGCGCGGAAAATCCTCGATGAGCTTGGAGACGCGGATTCAGCCGGGCTCTGCAGGGTGGCGGATAGATGACGCGCCAGCTTGCCATCGTAATGCTGGCCGTCGCGTCAATTTTCGGCAGGACTGCAGAGTCGCAGCGACGTGAGCTTCTCTACGTCAGCAATGAGGCGTCGCACTCGATTAGCGTCGTTGACACGAGGACGAGGTCCATAGTCAGGACGATCGATGTCGGTTTTCGCGCGCGCGGCATTCACGTCAGCCCTGACGGAACCCGAGTCTACGTGGCGCTGAGCGACGACGTACCAATGAAGGAGAGCTCGGGTGACAGGATCGCAGTGATCGATGTCACCACAGGGAAGCTGATTGCCCGCTACTCATCTGGCAGTGATCCGGAACAGTTCGCCGTAACCCCGGACGGCAAAACATTATATGCTTCAAATGAAGACGCCGGCATCGCCTCGGCAATCAATCTGAGAAGTGGAAAGGTTGTCGCGTCTACTGTGGTTGGCATCGAGCCCGAAGGAGTGGCGATCAGCCCGAACGGGCGCTGGGTCTACATCACCGCGGAGACGAGCAACACTGTGTCAGTCATCGACACGCGCACGAACAAAGCCGTTTCGACTTTTCTCGTCGACGTCCGCCCGAGGGCGGCAGCGTTTTCGCCCGATGGCAAACGCGCTTATATCTCGGCGGAAGTCGGTGGCTCCATAACCGTCGTCAGCACGGCAACGAATCAGCCGATCCAGACTATTTCACTGGAGCACGGTGAAGGGAAGCCAGTTGGCATCGTTGTGTCCCGCGACGGAAAGTGGCTCTACGCGGCCAACGGACGAACCAGCAGCGTCTCCTTCGTAAATCTCACCCGCAACGAGGTGGCGGCAAGCGTCCCGGTTGGCAGGCGTCCGTGGGGGATAGCTCTGAGCCGCGACGGCAGGACGCTCTACACAGCCAATGGACTTTCAAACGATGTTTCCGTGATTGACATCGCCTCCCGCAAAGTGATCGCGACAATCAAGGTCGGGAACCGGCCCTGGGGGCTAACGCTGGGCTACCGCTGACCTGCTCAGCGAATCGGCTTTGCTTGCTCGCCGGGAGTGAAGAGCAGATTTGAACGTCGGCCGTTAGCTGTCGCCTGCACGATGTTGATCTGATCCTTGAAGTTGTCGAACAGCACCTGACTAAGCACGCGCAGCTTCTCACCACTGGCGGCTTGCCCGCGGAAGCAAAGCCACATCAGGTCACCGACGCGCTTTCCACCACATGTCGTGAATGCGACGCGTCGACCGCGAGAGTCGGCGAGCACGAAGGAAGCAAGCGCATACGCGACGAGAGGCGACGGCGCCGGCCCTGCCGATGCCGTACGAATGGCACGCTGCTTCTGCTGAAAGGCCACCGAGGCCCGTGTGAAGTCATCGACAAAGACCCGCAGCGAGACCTGGACCGCCCCTGTCTTCGCATCATAAGTGAGCTCGGCAAGACTTGTATGGAGCGGATGAGCTTCCGCTCGCTCGCTGCGCATGATCGCGGGAGAAAGCAGCAGCGCAAAGATCACCGCAGCCAACGGCATTTTTTTCACCACGGATTTCGCTCGATCGCCCAACGTGTGGCGACAACCATCACGATAAGAGAAACGGCGACTATTCTCAGCCGCAGCACACTCTCTGGCCGCAACGATTCGCGAAGCTTCGCTATCGCCTTGTCGGCAGACAGAAGAGCAATGGCGGCAATGGCCAGGACCGCGACCTGTCCGATCTCAATGCCGATGTTGAAGCCCACGAGCGGGACGGCGATGTGATCGCCAAACAGGTCGCGCAGATAGTTCGCGAAGCCGGCGCCGTGAACCAATCCAAATACTCCGGCGAACAGGGGACGATATTTTCCGCCCCAGATCGCCCGCTCCCGATTGTGCACGATCATGTTCTCGATGCAAGTCGCAACGATCGTCACGGGAATCAGGAACTCGATCAATTGCGTCGGAAGGCGAATCGCGCCTGTGACAGCTAACGCGAGCGTTACCGAGTGGCCTATCGTGAACGCCGTCACTACCCACATCGCATTTCTCCAGTCGCGTGGACGATAGATCGCGGCAAGTGCGAGCAGAAACAGGATGTGGTCCATCGCCTCCGGGTCGGTGATGTGCCTGAAACCCAGCTGGACGAAAGTGATGAAGTCGGACATCAGCTCCCCATGCCCTTCAGGACAGACCTGATTTCATTCGGCTGCGTCGGATGGAAGTGCGGATTGGTCGCCAGTGCGTTCTCCAGATACGCCCGGGCCGTCGCTTTGTTGCCAAGGGACCGCTCTATCATTCCGGCGTGATAGAAGAGCATTGCGTCCCTCGTCCCCAGCTTGAGCGCGCTCTTCATTGCTCTTGCGGCTTCGGCGTCGCGACCGGCCTTGTGCAGGGCCCACGCAAGAAGGTCATAGCCATAAATGTCCTTTCTGCTCACGAGCTCGTCCTGCACATTCTTCAATACGTCAGGAACGCGCCGGTCGTGATCGAGCAGGAACAGACTCCATGCTCGATGATACGAGCCTGGCTGGCCCGCGACCGCAACTTCCATCGTCTTGAAATACTCTTCCGCGTTGGCGCTGTCGCGGGTTGCGGCATATGCGTCGCCGATAATGCCGAGCGTCGCCGGATCGAGCTTGATCGCCATGGCGCGTTCGCCGAATTCAATGGCCTTACGTGGATTTCCTTCGACCGCCTCGAGCCTGGCCATCGCCGAAAGCAGCCGGTAGTCGTCTGGCGAGGTCCTGAGACCGGCCTCGAGCGCCTTGCGTGCGCCGTTCATCCGGCCGTTCCGCATCTCGATGTCACCGACCCGCAGCTCGAACCACGCAACTTGCTCGATCGGCAGGTCTCGCCGCTTTTCCGCTTCGGAAAGAGCGTCGTAAAGAAGCTTCCTTGCACCGTCTGGGTTGCCGTTCAGCTCCAGCCACCTGGCAAGGCGCGGTGCGATCGACAGATGCGTGCGCTGGGCATGAAGTGAATCGAAGACACTGCGCGCCGTTTCATATTGCCCCAGCTCAAGCTTGATCTCCGCGTACATCGACTTGTACTGCGGGACGTCGGGTTCGCTCGCGACGAGCTCCGTGACGATGGAATCGGCCTCGACAAACCTGTGCTGGGCGAGCAGTGCACCGGCGAGCGTTACAAACGTCGCGCCATTTCGGTTCGTGCGAAGGCCGACCGATCGGCGGGCATATCCTTCAGCGACGACATAGTTCTGGTCGTCACCGGTCTCTCTCGCCCGTTGCATGTAAAGCCCGGCGAGTTGACCAAGTGCCATGGCGCTTTGCGGATCCATGTCGAGGGCTTTCTTCCACGTGCTGATCTGGATGTCTCGCTGTACGATATCCGAAGACGACGAAGCACGGGCAGATGCCAAAGCAGGCTTTGCTTCAACCGCATCGAGCGTTCGAGCTCCAAACCATGCTGCAGGAGCGAGGACACCAACGGCGAGCAGGGAGGAGACAGCCAAACGACGATGAGGGCGCATTGTCATTGTTTTGTCTGAGTGAGCCTGACACCGCGGAACCGTCTCCGCGATGCCAGGCCCTCTCATTCAGTTACCTCGGCGTGCCGAGATAGGGGAATGTTGTCGAGAACGTACGAGTCGACGGTCCGACGTTGTCGGTCGTGAGACCGGCGAGAACTGCCTGTGCCGGATCGAGCGCATTCCCGAACACCGAGGCCAGTCCTGTGTCTACGACGTCGTCAACGAGCTTGCGTCCGCCGTAACCGACGCCCGGCTGAAGCGCCCAGCTGAGCCAGCCGGCCGTGCTGCCGGCGCGGTTCGGATAGACCAACAGCATGTCAGGCGAGAGAACTGCCTGAAGCGTCGTGATTGTCTTTTCCGTGCGTCCCGGGAACTGCGAGACGAACGAGCGGATGTGGCCCGGGACGTCAGTGCCGCCGGCGTCCATCGTGAGCGGATCATCGCTCGGGCTCTTGGTGTTGTCGAGGCCGTGATCGCGCTTCGGAAAGAACACTTCCGACACGAGCGGATTGCCGAGTCTTTCGATCTGGCGATAGGTACGAGTGCTGCTCGGGCCCGTTGAATCGTCGTCGTCGTCGTTGCATGCGGCGGAGAAGAGAACAGCTCCGGCCAGGATGGTGGCGGCGATCGCACGCTTGGCGGTGAAACTGGTGATTGATTTCATTTGACGACTACCGGCTGATTGTTGCCCACACGCCGATCTTTGCATCGGTCGCAGTGGATGAGGTGAGCATTGCCTTGGGAACTTCGATTACGATCGCGAGGCAGTTGAACGGAGCGAGGAGATCGACGCCTGGGCTGCGGAACGCACTCGCTGTCGGCGTTGAAGGAACCGAGAGAGGCCCGGTGGAAGGTCTGCGATCCGGGAGAATCTTGAAGAACTGCTCGAGGTCGATGAAGAAGGGGTCGCCGCGAACACCCGTGAAGACCTGGATTGACGACGCGGAACCGAGCGTGGATCCGACGGCACCGGTGGTGACTGTGCCGCTTGTTGCGAGCGTCGTTGTTGTTCCGACAGCAGGTGGTGCGACTGGACCGACGACAGTGACTTTCTGAGCGGTGAGCGCTCCATTGTCGAACGTCACCTGGAAAACGAGATCTTCCTTCGAGTCACCTGTGTTATCGACCTTGATCTGATAGAGAAGATCAGGATCGAATGACGCGTTGGTTCCGGAGAGTGGTGACGATGTCGTCAGGACGAGCGCGACGCGGTCTGACGTCGATCCGGGGAATGCGTAGACATCGTTGATGTCCATTCGCGGGTTGAGCTCGACTTCAGGAGTGTCCTGATGGTCGGAGGCCAGCAGCGTCCCGATTCCAGCCACGCTTACCGCAATTCCAGCGGCCAGCATGATTGAAAGGCGACGGCCGCGGCCGGTGAAGGGGGTCTTCATGTTTTTCTCCACAACGTGATGAGGGTGGGCAGTAGAACGAGGTCGTTCTGGGCCTTCTACGCGCTCATCTGGAGATCGGATCTCTCCGCTTTAAAACAAAAAAACAACGTGCCTGCCGGCCCGTACCAAAAGCAACAATGGGCCTCCCGGCCCGTAACAAAAACAACAATGCGCCTCCCAGCCCGCTCGTAGCTTGTAGCCAGCCTTAGGCTCTTTGCCTGATACGTGCTAAAACTGCAGCTAACGGATGCCGACGGTCTTGTGCGTTTGGATACTCAATCTCCATCGCGGATGCGCCATGCAATACTCAATGGCGAGGCGAGTATTCTCAGCAACGCCCGGCCCATCCATGGGTTGCAAATAGAAATGCTCGAACCGCAGATCATCAAACACCTCGGGCATGGCCTCGGGCTGAGGAAATACAAGCTTTAACTCGCTTCCGGATTTCTGAACGAGAGGCGCCCCTGCTTTGGGACTGACGCAGATCCAGTCAATTCCGCGAGGCGCGACCCTCGTTCCGTTCGTCTCAACCGCCATCCTAAAGCCGGCGGCATGAATCGCATCAACGAGCGGTTCGTCGATCTGCAGCAGTGGCTCTCCGCCCGTGCAAACAACGAGGCGCTCCGTGTCCGAATCTCCTCTCCACGCCCGGGAAATCGCCTGGGCCAACTCAGCAGGCGTTGAGAACTTTCCTCCATCAGGTCCGACGCCGACGAAGTCAGTATCGCAGAACTGGCATACGGCTCTTGACCGGTCTTCCTCGCGTCCCGTCCAGAGGTTGCACCCGCTGAAGCGGCAGAACACCGCCGCCCTGCCTGTGTTCGCGCCCTCGCCTTGAAGCGTGTAGAAGATCTCCTTGACCGTGTAAGTCACGTCAGCCGCCCTGTAACGTACGTGGCCGGATCGAAAGCGCCTGCCTCAGAAAATCCGCGCAGTCGAAGCTGACACGCGTCGCAGTGCCCGCAGGCCGCTCCGTCCACGCCTGGATCGTAGCAGCTCGTCGTCATCGAGTAGTCGACACCCAGCTTAAGGCCAAGCTCCACTATCTGCTTCTTAGTCATATCGATGAGCGGAGTCCTGATGCTGATCTGCTCCTGTCCATCCCCGGCATCCGAGTCAGCACGCGTCGCAAGGCGGGCCATCTTCTCGAAAGCCGCAATGAAATCAGGCCGGCAGTCAGGGTATCCACTGTAGTCGAGGGCGTTCACGCCGATGAAAATCTCGTGTGCGCCGACAACCTCCGCGAAAGCCAACGCAAACGACAGGAAGATCGTATTACGGGCAGGGACGTATGTAACCGGCACGTCATTCGCTGAATCGACAGCACGATTCTTTGGGACTTCGATATCCGCCGTCAACGCCGATCCACCGAATACACGCAGATCAATTTCCGCTACGACATGCTGGACTACTCCATAGTGGCCCGCGATTTTTCGCGCGGCGGCGATCTCGCCGGCGTGCCTTTGGCCGTAACTGAAGCTCAGTGCATGCACCGCGTAATTCTCGGCCGACGCCAGCGCGAGAACAGTCGTCGAATCGAGTCCTCCGCTCAGCAGAAGAACGGCCTTTTTCTGTTCCATTCCAGTAAGATAAGCAACGAGGAGAGTAGCACGTGAACGCCCCCAGACGCTTTGAGAGGGCCGTGGTGATCGCGGCCGCGGTATTGATCGCTGGCTGCGCCAGCCAGCAGGTTCAGACGGCCGCCGGACCCGGACGCACAGGCCCCGATATTACCGCCGCCGATCTCCGCACACGCCTGTACTTATATGCCGACGATTCGATGATGGGCCGGGAGACAGGCACCATCGGCAACAAAATGGCGACGGATTACATCGCCGGAGAAGCTGCGCGTCTTGGACTCGAGCCTGCAGGCGAGAAGGGAACGTACTTCCAGGAAAGCGGTGCAACATCGACGCGATTCACGGGTGGTCCTCCGGGCACAGCGCGCAACGTAATCGCAATCGTTAGAGGCAGCGATCCCGTTCTGCGCAATGAATTCGTCGCAATCGGTGCGCACAACGATCACATCGGCATAAGGAAGCCCGCTGTCGATCACGACTCACTCCTCGCATACCATGACGAGCTCGACAGACTCGGCGCGCCCTCGTGGGATCGCAACTTCATGGCGAAGCGGGATTCGCTGAAGTCGGTGATTCACATCAACATGGACAGCCTTCGCCGGATTCGACCAGCAAGGCTCGATTCTATTGCTAACGGCGCCGACGATGACGGATCGGGCACAGTCACCGTGCTCGAGCTCGCGGAGTACTTCGCAACAGCCAGGGTGAAGCCAAAGCGTTCGATCCTTTTCGTCTGGCACACTGGCGAGGAGAAGGGTCTGCTCGGCTCCAAGTGGTTCACCGATCATCCAACGGTTCCGCGGAACAAGATAGTTGCACAGCTGAACATGGACATGGTTGGACGCGGCAGCGCAGCTGACATCAATGGAGGTGGTCCTTACTATCTCCAGCTCGTCGGCTCGCGACGAGTATCAACTGAGCTTGGCGATATCGTTGAACAGGTGAACTCGAAGCGCGAACATCCCTTCAAGTTTGACTACCAGTACGACGCCAACGGACATCCGGAGCGAATCTATTGCCGCAGCGATCACTACAACTACGCGCGCTATGGTATTCCAATCACCTTCTTCACGACGGGTCTACACCCCGACTATCACCAGGTAACGGACGAGCCAAGCCGGATCGACTACGAGCACATGACGCGTGTCGCTGACCTTGTGCGTGACATTACGATCACGGTCGCGAATCTCGATCACCGGCCGCGGGTTGATAAGCCGGTTGATGAGCCGACGGCGGCGTGCGTGCAGTAAAGCGCCACACGCTACACGCCAATCGCCACGCGCTAAAAGACAACGGCCGCAGTTGAGCGTGTGGCTCGTGGCGCGTGGCGGTTGGCGGCCCTTAGGCCGCTTGCGTGCGCAGCTCCCCTACAAGTCCCTTGAGCTGCCTGCTACCCGAGAGGAGCAGTGTGGATGCTGACGTCATCTGCTCGCATGCGGCGCTCTGCTCCTCCGTCGACGCGCTGACCTGCATCGCGGCAGCCGCGTGACCCTCGGCCGTCTTTGCGACAAGTCCGAGATTCTGAACGGCGCCTTCAACAGCCCGCACGTTCTCTTCAGCCGCCGCAGTCACGCCGGCTGCAGAATGACGCGTACGCTCGGCCGCTGCGACGATCGTCGCCAGCGCACCGTTGAGATCGCGACCCACCTTTTCGATCTCGCCGACATACGACGCGCTGTTTTGCATCGCTCTCGATGTTGTCGTCACTCGAGTTGTCACAGCTTCCGTCAAACGAACGACGTCCTCGGCGGCAGCCTGCGTCTGTTCGGCCAGCTTGCCGACCTCAGCAGCGACGACGGCGAATCCGCGCCCGGCCGATCCTGCGCGCGCTGCTTCGATTGACGCATTCAGCGCCAGGAGATTTGTCTGCTCTGCGATTCTGCCGACCGAGACGACGAATCCGTTGATCTCGGCGGCAGTCGTCGTAAGACCGGCGACTTCGGATGCTGCGCGATGAACGATGTCGCGCACCTCCAGCAGGATCTTCAGCGCGCGATCCATTTCCGATCGCTTCGATTCCGCCTCGGCCTCGATCGCTCCGGCGAGCGCGTGCACTTCTCCAGCGCCGGCGAGCATCGCATCTGCGCGGCTCCTGATTCCCTCGAGCGCGTCGTTGACGCGGCGGAGCTGCTGCACCTGACTCTCCGCGCCCTGGGACACTTCGCCTACGGCTTCTGCAACCTGACCTGCCGAGTCTGAGATCTGTTTCGACGCAGACGCGAGATCGCCGGCGGAGCGCGCGACGTCGTCCGCCGTGTGAGCTGCACCGGAGACTACGCGGGAAAGGGATTCGCTCGCGTGGTTCATCGCTTCGGCCAGCGTCCTGAACTCACCAGGCATGCCGGGAGTCGCCGTACGATTCAGAAGATTGCCCCGGCTCAGCTGCATCGCATGGCGAACCAGCGAGCGAAGAGGACGCCCAACTTCTCTGGTAGTTCTAAAGACAATCAGGCACGCGAGCATGACAGCAAAGCCAATTACCATGATCAGGAGCATCGAACGTCTGCGCGCGTGATCACTCAAAGCGTCCGAGGCGTTCGCAAAAGCGAGATTGTTCGCTGCATCGACGCGCTGGAGCTCGGAGAGCAGGGAGGCCACCTGCGTCCGTGCGCTGCGCGCCTGGTCCCGCGCTTCTTCAATCCGCCCAAGGTCGCGCAGGCGATGCGCAATCGCGAATGCGTTTTCGACCTCCGCGAGCTTGTTGTCCACGACTACAGTGTTCGCGACTTCACCGGCGAGTTCGGAACGCTCGGACGTGAACGAGCGATGAAGTCCATGCGCCTCGAGTCCAAGGCGTTGAAAATCTTTCTCTGCAGCCGGATCACCCTCGGCAACGTAAGTCGTGGCCGCCTGAACCTCTTCGGTGATAACGCGAGAGAAATGCGAATATTGCTGAGTCACATCGTTGGCGTGACGGAACGTGTGCACCACCTCGTCGGACAAATCCGAGATCGAGGCGAAGCCGACGAATCCCGCAAGGACGAGCAGAAGAATGAGCATCCCGAATCCAACGCCGAGAACGCGTCGGATGCTGTCGCTCCGGATCGCTGTCTTGATCCTCATGGGTGTCCCACTTCATATGCTGCGGCCGGCACGGCAGCAACGCGGGCTCCACCGGACGTCAGTTGCCCGGAAACGACCTGAGCGACACGGAAGCCCATACCGATGGGATCTCCACCCGAATTGAAGTAGACGGGGCCAGTGACGCCATCGAACGAGTTCGACGAGTTGAGCGACGCGAGATATTCACGTACGCCGCGGCGGTCCCGTCCCTTCTTTGCCAGTGCTTCGGCGATCAGCCTTGTCGCGTCATAGGCCAACGCCGCGAAGGCGTCGGGGCGAGTCGAGTACTTGCTCTGGAAGGCTTTCACGAAACGCTGCACGTTCGGGGAGGGATCTTCGGCGTTGAACGAGGTGCCGACATACGCTCCCTCTGAAGCGGCAGTGTCGCTAACTATGCTCTGCCAACCGTCACCGCCGATGAAGACAGCGTTAAATCCCTGGCGCTTTGCCTCGCGGAGGATCTTCAACGCGGATTTCTCGCGGCCCGCAACGAAGACAATGCCAGGCTGGCGCGCCTTGAAGAACGAGACGAACGGCTCGGCGTCTACGTCTTCGCTGATCGGGTCGAAGCTGACAAGCGTTCCACGAAATGCCTTTCTGAAGGAGTCAGCGAGGCCGCGCCCGTACGCATCGTTCTCATATAGTATCGAAACGTTCTTCAGCTCTGCCGAATTGCCGCCGATGCGGGACGCGAATCGCGCGAGAATGACGCCGTTGAGCGAGTCGCTCGAAATAACGCGGAAAGTCCACTTCGAAACTCCGCTCAGATCGGGTGAGGATGCCGTGGTCGCAACCGCGCTGAGCTGACCGTCGTAGATAGGCGCCGCGGCCAGCATTGCGCCCGAGTTAATGTGCCCGACCACCGCCAGAATCGACGGATCTGAGACGAACTCCTGCGCAATCTCGGTCGCCCGCGAACCGCTCGCGTCATCGTCGCGAGCGAGCACCTTGAGCGGCGTCCCGTGGATGCCACCGGCGCGATTTATCTCGTCGACCGCGAGGTCTATCCCGCGGCGACTCATCACGCCGTAGCCCTCTTTCCAGGGGCCAGCGGCGCCAATCGTATAGGAATCTCCGCCACCGCCGCACGCAGCCAGCAGAAGGAGACCAGTAGCCATGATGCTCTGTTTCAAGTCCTTTCTCCAAGGGAGGGCGAGTCATCCACCCGTGCATTGGACGAGGCTGCCTATAGAGGAGTCACTACTCGCGGCCCCTGGCACCGTATCTGCCTGACTCGGTTCCAGACCAACGCGGATCAATAGTCGATGAAAGTGCTTGTTACGGGCGGTACCGGAGTTGTCGGACAATCAACAGTTGGTGAACTGGTCAGGCGCGGACACACGGTCCGGCTCCTGAGCAGAAACGCGAAGGAAGATGTCGCCCAGTGGAATGACGGGGTCGAGGCATGGCCGGCCAGTGTCAGCGAGCCTGACGCTATTCGCGGCAGCGGCGACGGATGCGACGTGGTTGTACACGTAGCGGGCATCGTGGCCGAGGACCCCCCAGACGTCACTTTCCAGAAGGTGAATGTCGAAGGGACGGCCAACATTGTAGCCGAGGCCGAGCGTGCCGGCGTGGGGCGTATCATCTATGTGTCGTCGCTTGGCGCGGACACTGGCGAGTCCCCGTACCACATTTCCAAGCGTGAGGCCGAAGTACGAGTTGAAAAATTTCACGGCGGCTGGATCATCCTTCGCATTGGAAACGTGTACGGGCCTGGTGACGAAGTCATATCGTTGCTTCTCCAGATGGTTCGTTCTCTTCCTGCAATCCCGGTAATCGACGGCGGCGACGACAAGTTCCAGCCCCTCTGGGTCGGGGATGCCGCCATCGCAATCGTCGATTCAGTCGAGCGACCCGACCTTCATGGCAGAGCCCTCGAGATTGCCGGAGCCGAAACGACAAGCACTAACGATCTCGTGGACAGATTCGGCGCGATCACCGGCCGGGTTCCGCTCAGAGTCCCCGTGCCCGGTTTTCTTGCGAGCGCCGGGGCTGCAGTGGCTGAATTTGTCGGGATGCCGCTGCCGGTGAATCAGAGCCAGCTGACAATGCTCAGGGAAGGCAACCTGATTGGAGATCCGGGCGACAACGCGCTTACCGCAGTGTTCAGGATCAAGCCTGTCCTGCTCGATGAGGGACTGAAGAAACTCGCCGATGCGCAACTGGAGCAGATGCCCGGCGACGGAGTCGGATCGCTGATGAGAAAGCGAATCTGGTCGGACATCAGTGGCAGCCGCCTCACGCCCGAGCAGTTGTTCGAGACTTTTCGGCGCGACTTCGATGAGGCGACGCCCGGCCTTCTCGACGCAAAGGTGGAACCCGGCACGAAGTGTCAGCTCGTGAAAGGCGCAACAATCACGATGTCGCTGCCGCTGCGTGGCAACGTGCAGGTGCGAGTGCAGGAAGTCACGCCACGCAAGGCGACCCTCGTTACGCTCGCCGGACATCCGTTAGCCGGCGCCGTTCGGTTTCTATGCGAACAGCGCGGCGACCACGTGCGATTCGAGACCCAGGTTTACGATCGTCCGTCGAACATCGTAGACTGGCTTGCGATGAAAACCCTTGGCGAGTCGCTGCAGGGTCTGACGTGGGTTGGATTGGTCGAGCGAATGGTTTCCGAGAGTGGCGGCGCTGCTTCGCAGGGCGTTCAGCAGGAGGAAGAGACGCTCGATGAGGAACAAGCTTCGCTCGTCGAGAACTGGGTCAAGGAGCTTGTTCTCTCCAGAAAGCGTGGCGGCAGCGGGTAACAGTTGTTAACCCCCAGTCTTTTCCGCGGTTCTTCGTGTCCTTCGGCCGTTCTTCGTTCCCTTCGTGATCCGCCGGTGTTTATTGCGGAAACTGAACATCCGTTGAATGCAGCTGACAATGCTCCCCGCATCCCAGCCGGTACCGATTCATCGCAAACCACCGGTAGAACTTTTCTGCGAGTGGCCTGACAAACGGGATCGAAAAAATCCACGTGATGAAACCTCCCTTTGGCAGAACATCGATGATGTGCTCGAGCGCGGCCGCGCCCTGCCAGGTTGTGCCGTTGCTGTTCTCGATGAATTGAACTGATTCGAGATACGCCTTCGCCGGAATCCACGGGTAGCGCGCTGGCAGGCTCGGCGTCTGCGACGGCAGGATCTCGAGCACACCATGCTTGTCCCATTTGACGAGCGCCGCGACGAGGCGCTTGCAGACTTTGCAGTAACCGTCGTAGACCACAGTGTACGGTCGTCCGCGCGAACCATGAGTCGGCGCGTCCGCGACCACTTCTTCACCCCGCACAGTGAACGTCACGACAGGAACCGTCATGCTACCGATGTCACGATCTTCGGAGAGTGCGACAGCGTCGCGTGAATCGCACACATGGACGCCACCCGTTCAACTGCAGACTTCCTCGGCTCCGGAAGAGATGGCCACTCAACCTTCATCGCGATGTCGCCGACGCGGTGCGGGTCGTCGGAGAAACTCCACTTGACGTCGATTGCAATGTCGCCGGACTCGAGCTTCGCGTTGCTCGCCCACGACGCGAGGACAGAGTACGTGCAAAACGCCAAACCGCTCGCGAGCATGTGAAATGGCGAGTAGAGCTGATCCGCCGACCCTGCCTCAATTGTCATTGGGCCCATCGTCGGCTCCAGGCGAATCGCGTCCTCAGCAACCAGGGTGATCTTCATGACCTGCTGGTTTAGCGAGAATCGTTCCCCGGAGCTGATGGCTGCTGCTGCGACAGACAATGCAGCGTTCCGAGGCCCCAGACGAGGTCCAGCGAATGAATTCCTACGATTTCGCGATCCGGAAACTCCGTTGCGATGATTTCAAGAGCTGCACGATCGTTCGCGTCGTTGAAAGTCGGAACGATCACGATCCCGTTCGCGACGTAGAAATTCGCGTAGCTCGCAGGCAGTCGCTGACCATCCATGATCACGGGCCGAGGGTACGGCAGCTTCACGATGCGAACCGGTTGCGTCTTCGACGCCTCCTGGAGTCGAGCGAGATTGTCCATCGACTGCCGATGATTCGCATCTGACTTGTTACTCTCGAATGCGAGCAACACGACGCCGGGCGATGCAAACCGCGCGATGTCGTCCACGTGACCGTGCGTGTCGTCGCCGACGCAGCCTTCGCCGAGCCAGATCGTGTTAGTAATGCCCAGGTATTCGGCGAATGACGCCTCATACTCGGAGCGCGTCATTCCGGGATTGCGAACCTGCACGTCGCTCAGCAGCCACTCTTCGGTAACGAGTAACGTGCCGGCACCATCGGTCTCGATTCCGCCGCCTTCCAGAACGAGCCACTCGCCCTGATCGGGTCGCCGCGGTATCAGTCGCGGCAGTCCCGCGATTGCCGCTACGGCCTCGCCGACCCTTTCATCGAGCGTGTGGTTTTCGTACTTCGCCCAGCCGTTGAACCGCCAGTTGGCAAGCTGAACTGTTCCGTCATCGCTCCATACGAAGGTGGGGGCGGAATCACGCAGCCACACGCGATCGGTGGGGACGATGTGAAGGCGATATCCTCCAACCGCGACACCATGTGCGTCCAATACGCTCTTGGCATTGTCGCGGACCGATTCGTCGTGACACAAAATTTCCACGCGCTCGTGTGCGTGGAGTGCGCGCACAATCTCCGCGTAAACCCACGGAATCGCGCCCAGCTTGCCAGGCCAATCGGGTTCGTGGTGTGGCCATGCGATCCAGGTCGCATCGTGCCGCTCCCATTCTGCGGGCATGATGCGTTTCTGCGATTTGACAATCTGGCGTTCACGAGGCCGCGCCCTGGCAGGCCCGGCTGGCGTCATCCCAGGTACCGATTGAGGATGGGCCCATAGGCGTCGATGCGACGGTCGCGCAGGAACGGCCAGTTTCTCCGTGTATCCTCAATCAGCGCCCGATCGCATTGCGCCACCAGAACAGCCGGGTCAGTGCCCGCCTCTGTCAGGATTCGCCCGAAGGGATCACAGATGAACGAGTGTCCGAAGAATTCGATTCCGTCTGTGCCATTCTCTTCTTCGTGTCCAACTCGATTCGCCGATGCGACGAACACCCCATTCGCGATTGCGTGCGCGCGCTGAGCTGTGCGCCATGCGTCCACCTGCGCGGCGCCGAACTCTGCCTTCTCAGCCGGATGCCAGCCGATCGCAGTTGGGTAGAACAGGATCTCCGCCCCGAGCAGCGCGTTGATTCGCGCGGCTTCCGGATACCACTGATCCCAGCAGATGAGAACGCCGATCTTCGCGTACCGGGTGTTCCACACGCGGAAGCCGTTGGCTCCCTTGTGCTCGTCGTTGTGCGAGATGTGCGAATCGCCCGGAGTGAAATAGTACTTCTCGTAAAAAAGCGGGTCATCAGGGATATGCATTTTTCTGTAAACACCCAGCAGCGCGCCGTCGGCGTCGACAATAGCGGCTGAGTTTCGGTACACTCCGGCTGCCTGGCGCTCGAAAATCGGAACGATCAGAACGACCGCGAGCTCCTTCGCCAGCTTCTGCATCCGCTCGACCGCGGGCCCCGGAATCGCCTCGGCGATGTCGAACCGCTGCGCGGTCTGGGCCTGGCAGAAATAGGGCGCGTTGAACAGCTCCTGAAGCGATATGATCTGCGCTCCGCGAGCGGCTGCTTCGCGTACTCGCGCCACAGCGTGTTCGATATTTGCATTTGAGTCGGCAGTGACCGCTTCCTGGATCAATCCGACAGTGACTGGTGTGCTCATTGTTTGAAAGCTGATACGTTTATGATTCTGCTGGAAGTGGCTGGAGCCCCGCGTCGCAAGCTAGAGGAAAACAATGCCAGATTCCGACCAGAACGATACTCCCGAACCGCCCTCGATGGTCACCACGCTGCACGGCACGCCTTTGCCAACCGGAATCGATCGCCGGTCGCGCCGGTCGAGCCGGATGCACAGCACGTATCAGGCGATCAAGGCCCAGCACGCCGGTGACAATACTCCGATGCAGAGCTTCGCCGACTGGCTGACGCGCGTTGCGAGCTCGAGCGGCTTTTTTTTCTTCCACATCATCGGCTTCGCGATCTGGCTTTTCTGGAACAGTCCGTTCAGCCCGCTGCCAAAGTTCGATCCGTTCCCCTATGGCTTCCTGACCATGGTCGTATCGCTGGAGGCGATCTTCCTGTCGATCTTCGTTCTCATGAGCCAGGGCCGCGAGTCGGCGATCGGCGAGCTGCGCGAAGAGCTGACACTACAGGTGAATCTGAGAATCGAAGAGGAAGTCACAAAGACCCTGCACCTGGTCGCCGGATTGTACACCCGGATGGGGCATACGATCAGTGAGGACCCGGAGCTGAGGGAGATGCTGCAGCCGCTCGACCCGGCCCGCATGGAGCGGGAGGTCACGGAGCAGATTCACCAGGCGATTCCGCGTCTTCGGTTCAAGAAAAAGGCTGCCGGCGCGGCGGCCGGGGACAAGAGGGGCCGGTAAGGCCGGAAAGTCAAACACAGAGACCACAGAGACCACAGAAAAGGGCGGCCAACACTTATTCAGTTGCTGGCCGCCCTTTTCTGTGGTCTCTGTGGTCTCTGTGGTCTCTGTGGC
>DATLDF010000038.1:0-11031 GCA_035525975.1 Gemmatimonadaceae bacterium | reverse complement strand
TTGAGCGACGCTTCGCTCATCGGCGTCGGATTGGCAATTGCCGCCATCGAGTCGATGGTTCCGGGCAGTGCGTTGTACGAAACCTGAATGCCGGCTACAGCCATTCCGTTGACGGGAACCGAAAACTGCGGATTCCCGCGGGACGGCGTGAGAGTGTCCTTCACGGGCTCCCAGGTCCACAGCGACGGCTGACGCTTGAATTCAGTGAACCACTCGCAGCCGCTCATGCCGAGTATCAGTGGTGCGACGAGAAGCGTCGCGCGAACTTTAGCGTTCACCGCGCACCTCCGTTGCCCCATGACTCTTGAGAAGCGACTCAGTCGCAGCTGCGCGCTCGGGCGGACAAGCAACGAAGATTCCATAATCGCCACCGCTGAAGCGCGGATCGTATCCAACGGTCATCGTAAGTCTTGGAACTCTCGAATTGATAAGTAGACCGAGTACGGTCGAGAGCGCGCCGAAAAGCACCATGACTTCGAATCCGAAGATGGTGTACGGAACCCACGATGCCACCGGCTTGCCGCCTACGACCAGCGGCCAGTAATCCGAGACCCAGATGGCGATCCAGTAACCGCACGTCGCACCGAACAATCCACCGAACAGCGTGAACCGTCTCACGGGGCTCGGTCCCGCATCGATAGCGTGCTCGAGCTCGTGACGTGGTGTGGGCGAGTAGACGGTGATCTCTCCCATCTTTTCCTTCTTCAGCGCCTCGATGGCGTCTACCGTGGCATCAAGCTCACGGAATGCTCCGACGACTCCGGCCATCAGTCGAACTCCCCTGGCGTTGCCGGTTCGAATTCGAGGTGATGTCCCGACGGATCGAGTCCGTGGTCATGCTCCCTGCGAAGCTTCGGTGGAATGATTTCCTTCACCTCGGCGATCGCGATGACAGGCAGCTGCTTGATGAAGAGCAGGAACCACATCGAGAACCAGCCGAAGCTTCCTGCGAGAATCGCGAAATCAACCCATGTCGGCGTGTAGCCTGTCCACTGCCACGGCTCAAACTCGTGCGACAGCGACGGAACGACGATCACGAATCGCTCGAACCACATGCCGAGGTTGATGAAGAACGACAGAATGAAGAGCCACGTGGGGTTTCGGCGCCAGCTCTGCTTAAAGAGAGAGAGCGGCAGAACCATGTTGCAGGTATACAGAATTACAGACGCCCACCACCACTGGCCCCAGATACGATTGGCGAAGAACGCCTTCTCGAACTCGTTGCCCGAGTACCATGCGACGAACCACTCCGTCATGTACGCGCATCCGACTACTAGCGACGTGAAGAGACAGAGCTTGGCTGCCGCGTCCAGGTGATTGATCGTGACGTAGTGCCGGAGACCGAACCACTTCCTCAAAGGAATGATGATAGTGAACACCATTCCGATACCGGAGAAAATTGCTCCGGCGACGAAGTAGGGCGGGAAGATCGTCGTGTGCCATCCAGGCGTCAGCGCCATGGCGAAGTCGAACGACACGACTGAGTGCACCGACAGCACCAGCGGCGTAGAGAATGCGGCCAGGAACAGGTACGCTCTCGCGAAGTGTCTCCATTCGCGGTCAGAGTTTCTCCAGCCGAGCGATAGCACGCCAAAGATTCTTCTGCGAATCGGATTTTTCTCGCGATCGCGCAGCACTGCGATGTCGGGAATCAGTCCGATGTAAAGAAATGTCGAAGAAACAGTGAGGTACGTAAGGATCGCGAAAACGTCCCATACGAGCGGACTCTTGAACTGCGGCCAGATGTAGCGCCAGTTCGGGTACGGAATCAGCCAGAAGAACTTCCACGGCCGACCAAGGTGAAGAATCGGGAAGAGTCCTGCCGTCATGACGGCAAACACCGTCATCGCTTCGGCGCACCGATAGATCGTCGTTCTGAATCCGGCGCGAAACAGATAGAGAATTGCGGAGATCAGCGTTCCTGCGTGTCCGATACCAACCCAGAACACGAAGGTGATGATGTACACGCCCCACATGACGGGCGGGTTGTAACCCGCGACGCCCAGGCCGCTGTAGATCTGATAAGTCCACGCGCCTGCGCCGACGATCAGGAAGAAGATTGCAACAGCAAGTCCAACGAACCACGCGGCAGTTGGATGAAGAGTGCCGACAATCTCGCGATCGACCTGCTCGTAGTCTTTTACCGCCGGCAGCTGAACGTCAGCCGTCGCGATATTCGGACGATGCAGCACTTCCTTTTCTTTGAGAGGTTTAGCCATGGTCGCCATCAGGCTGCCCCTCCCGCTGGATGATTGACCTTCTTCAGATAGACCACCGCTGTGTACGTGTTGAGCTCTTCAAAGACGTGATATACGCGCTTGTCGTCCACCAGCTTTGCGACAGCCCACTTCTCGTCAGCCGCGTCACCAAAAGTGATCGCCCGTGACGGACACGCTTCGGCGCAGGCAGTCGTGAACTCGTCCGCCTCGACGCCGCGATGCTCGAGAGCAGCACGATTCTCAGTCTCACGAATTCTCTGCACGCAGAAGGTGCACTTCTCCATGACACCCTTTCCGCGCACCGTGACGTCGGGGTTGAGCTGCCAGTTGAGCGGCTCCGGGAAAGCGTACTGCGGGCGATTCGGCTCGCCGTAGCCGAACCAGTTGAAGTAGCGAACCTTGTAAGGACAGTTGTTCGAGCAATAGCGCGTGCCCACGCAACGGTTGTAGACCTGAACGTTGAGTCCGTCCGGCGAGTGATACGTTGCGTACACCGGGCACACAGGCTCGCACGGCGCGTTGCCGCAGTGCTGGCAAAGCATCGGGACGAAGCGCGTATCGAAATCAGCCCCGCCGTCTTCACCGCCCTCGTAGTATCGCTCGAGTCGCAGCCACGCCATCTCTCTCGAGCGCGTGATGTTCGAGCCGAACCCTGTTCTGTCGGGAAGCACTTTCGCTCCCTGCCAGTCGGCGCCGACTGTCGGAATGTTGTTCTCGGCGTAGCAGGCAGTGACGCATGCAGAACAGCCCGTGCAGCGAGCGAGATCGATCGTCATTGCCCAGCGGCGCTTCGCCATTCCGCTCCAGTGATCCGGAGCGTACATGCCCTTCTCTTTCGATTTCTGTGCAGGACCACCGAGGTCGCCTTGCGCATCGTTGGCAGTCGGCGATCTCAGGCCCGGCAGGAACTCATGGCTCGCGTCGCCAGGGAATTCGTGTCCTCCCTCGGCGTGCTCGCCTTGAGCCGCGTGCTCCCCGGCACTCACGTGCTCCGTGATCTCCGACTTCCCCTCAGCATGTCCAAGGAATGCGGCAAGCGTCATCGCCTGACCTATTCCGCGGCCATGCTGGCGAGCGGATCCTTCGGTCGTAGCAATGCGCGTGTGTCCGCCGTCCTTCGTGACGTTCGCGCGAGCAGCGGCGAACATCACGGCGCCTGATTTATCCTCGGCGTACGGCAACAGGTCGAACGCGTTGCTTCCGGCTTTCGCATAACGACCGGCAGCCTCGACATGTCCACGTCCCGCTGCTACCGCAACTGTATCGGGACGAACTCCGAGGTAGATGTAGACCGGCAGCGACAGTTTGCCTGCTGAGGTCGAGACTGTAACGTGATCGCCGTTCTCCACTCCGAGCGCCTTCGCGGTCGTCGGATGAAGCTCGGCCACTGTCTGCCATGCAACCTTGGTGACTGGATCTGGCAATTCCTGGAGCCACGGCTTGTTGGCGCCTGCACCGGTTCCGATCACCGGATGCGGATACACCATGAGCGCGTGCGTGCCGCTCGACGCCGCCGGTGCGATTGCAGCCGGCGCGGCCTTGGGCGTCGGCGACGATGACGAGCCGCTGGTGACACCCTTCGGCAGCGCTGCAGCAAGTGCATTCGCGCCGCCCGCGAATCCTGAAATGAGGTGCGTGCGATAATCCTTCGCCATCGCCGCCGCGTCTGGCAGCAGTGAGACAGAGAGAAGGACGTCGCCAGTTGACCGGGTGTCGAACACAGGATCCATCGCCGGCTGCTGTAGCGACAGTGTGCCGCGAACAGGCTCTGCGATTCCCCAGCTTTCGAGTGAGTGATTGTCCGGGAGAACGAGATCGGCCATCGCCGTGGTCTCGTCCGGAATCGCGGAGAAGCTCACCTTGAACGGCACCTTCGCCATTGCTGCGGCGAACCCTGATGACTTCGGCATCGTGTGCGCTGGATTCACTCCGCGAACCATGAGCACCGGAACAGCGCCAGTCTGCATGCGCTGCGCAACAGCGCGAAGCTGCGACGGAGAATCGATTCCTTCGAATCCGTTCAGTGCTTCGGCCGGCTTGATCGTCACGCCGACATTGCCCTGTGCCTGATTCAGAGCATTCACTGCGGTGCAGAGATCCGAACCTGCGGGCCCATTTCCACCAGCAAGAATCATCGACGGCTTCGCAGCAGCGAATTCCTTTTGCAGGCCGACGAGAACAGCGGCGTCAACACCGGTTGTCTGTGCAGCCTGCGCCACCGTGGTAGAGCCGGCGAGCATCTGAACGATCGCCATCTCCGAGCCCTGCTTCGCGTTGATCCACTGATCGGCGTTGAGTCCCGTCAGTGAGCGTCGCGGCCCGACATACACAAGGCGCGGCGCGGTCTCGATTTTTGCGCGAGCATCAGCGAAGTCGAGCTGCTGCGAAACGCTCGAGCCCCACCCGTCGAGGAAATCAGCGCCGAACGAAACAATCAGCTTTGCAGAGCTGAAGTCGAGCTTCGGCCAGGACACACCGTATGACTGACGATTGGCGGAGATTGCAGCGTAGTCCGCATCAGGGTCGATGCTGAGCGCGGCCGGCATTCCCATTCCAGCCAGCCAGCCGTTCAGGAAGCCGGGAAAGTTTCCTGATTCATGCCGATTGATGAAGACAGCGTTCGCAGCGTTCGCGCGATTTTCAGTGAGCTTGTCCCTGAAAACCTTGAGCGCTTCGTCCCACGTTACCTGGACGAGCTTTCCGCCCTTCCTGACCATGGGACCGCGATAGCGGTCGGGATTGTAGAGCCCCTGAAGTGATGCCTGTCCGCGCGCGCACAGCGCTCCACGATTTACAGGATGCGAAGGATTCCCTTCGAGCTTGATCGCGCGTCCATCACGCGTCTCGGCAATAATTCCGCAGGCGGCCGAGCATTCACGGCACGTCGTTGCGTAGTAGGTGGAAACGCCGGGAACGGTCTCATCAGGCGAGACGAGATACGGAATAAGCTTTTCGACGCTTTCGGACGTGCAGCCGACCATCGTCGACGCCACCGCCGTTCCAGCGCCGAAGACTTTTAGAAAGTCTCGGCGCTTTACGCCGGATGCCGATGTTTCAGGGCTATCCACCGACGCGTCCGATTTCGATTTCAATTTATTGCTCATCAGTAGTGGCAGCTCGAGCAGTCGTAGCGCGCCTTGAGCGGCGGATTCGACCGGCCAACGTGACAGTTGATGCACCAGCCCATGTTGAGCGAGTTCTTCTGTGAGACCTGCTTCATGTTCTGGACGTCGCCGTGACACGTTTGACACGCCACTCCGGCATTCACGTGTCGCATGTGCGGGAAGTGGACGTATTCGGGAAGTTTGTGAATGCGGACCCACGGAATTGGCTGCTTTCTGCTCCAGAAGCCGGCGAGTTTCTGAATCTCCGGCTTCGCCGGAGAGACGACAGTGTGGCAACCCATGCAGGTGCCAACGGCCGGAAGTCCCGGATCAGGAGACTTGGTCGCTGAGAAGTGGCAATAGACGCAGTTCATCTTGAGCTGCCCCGCGTGCACTGTATGCGGGAAGGCTATTGGCTGCGCGGGACTGTTGCCTTCGGACGACGAGGCGCCGGCGTACGCTGACAGCATGGCGGCTGTCGCGGCAATTGCGAGGAAACCTGGAACTGCGAGCCATTTCCTCTTCGTTTTCATCGGCAGTTGAGCACGTAAAGGCGAGTCATTTGGTCGGCTTTGTGAAGAATTTCACAAGGCGGTCTACACGGCGGGAAATGTGCTCGCGCAAGAATGTCGCCGCAACCTTTGACGTCGCGTTTTTTTTCGTTGTTTGCCGTGCGCTAGAGGATTGAGGTGTATCGCATTCAGGGCTCCCCATGGAAGTATTGCCATCAGAGCACCAACGCTATCGCCTGCAACTGTTCCCTTGATGGCAATACTTCCATGAAGAGCCCGGAATGCGATACACCTCAATCCTGTCCCGCCAATGCCAACTTCAATCGAGGCGACGCGCAACGGGACAGCTAGGAGCCGCGGGAATTTCTCTCACGTTCAAGAGTTCGCACCACCTCGATGGCCATCGCTCGCACTAGATCGAGCTCGCGTCCATCCGGAGCAGCACGGTAAATCAGCGTCCTGAGTGATCGCATCACGTGCTCGTCGTTTCGCGTCTTGAAGAACGCGATCTCTGTCAGCGCTTTCTTCGCATCCTCGAAAACCAGCTCGAGATGTTGACTCGTCGGCGGATCTGCGACCTTGCGAGGCGGCGCGAGTTTGCGAGTCGCATCATCGGCGGAGAGATGAAGCTCGTACAACGCTATCAATACAGCTTGCGCGAGATTCAGCGATGCGTGCGACGTTGTCGGAATCGTGACAACTGTGTGCGCCTGGTCCAGAGCTTCGTTCGGAAGCCCCTTGTCTTCCCTTCCGAAGAGAACCGCAACGGGACCTTGCTCGGCGAAACCCAGAAGGTGTTCGGCGCACTGTCGCGGCGAAAGCAGCTCACGCTTGGCCGCGCGCCTGCGCGCGGTGAATCCGGCTACACGAACACAATCCGCTAGCGCCGATTCGAGTTCATCGTAGTGCTCGATGGCATCGATGAGCTCCTGCGTGTCATGCGCGACGCCGGCCAGACGAAGGGGATCGTACGCGACGGGCCGAACGAGACGAAGCCTCGAGACACCCATGTTCTTCATCGCGCGAATCGTCGCGCCGATGTTGATGGGATCCTGAGGCTCGTATAGAACTACCCGAACTGCTGAGAGCCGGGATTCGGTCATGAGATTGCCTGCATCCCGCGCATTAAACTCATTGCGCGGGATGCAGGCAAGGCCTCGTTGCTAGACTACCGGCCGTCCCGTGATGAGACGGTAGATGACGACGATTACGGCGATCACGAGAAGAATGTGGATCAAGCCACCGCCGATCGGAAATACGAATGCGCCAAGCAACCACAGAATCAGTAGAATTACGGCGATCGTCCAAAGCATTGACGAATCCTCAGTAAAGGTTGGCCGCGACTCCGCGGTTGACCTATCGCAATGGCAACTGTCGTACCGCGACGAAAACGTTGTCAGCCCTTCCCTTACCTTGGCGCGCGCTCGACGAATTTCGTGGGCTCGCGCTTCGGGTTGTGCTCCTCGTGCATCGCCTGCCGACCGAGCAGAATTCGCGTCGCCCTGATGTCATGGCCGATGTCGATCAACAGCAGGGCGAGATCTCCGCTTCCATATAGAAGTCCGGCCAGCACGACGAGGCGGCTGATTTCGCCGAGCAGTGTGGGGATCGCCGTTGTGCCCTGTGCAACAAGTCCGGTGAAAACCTCGGAGATGAGCAACAGGAGCAGCACCGCTGCCATGAGCTTGAACAGCTTTGAGAGATATCCGAGGCCCGTGTAGGGCTCGAGGTCAGCCGACCTGACCGGCATCGAAGGATCTGCGCGATGAGGACGCGGTTCCTTTGCGCCCGAATCGGGGGCGGCGCCATGCTCGGACACTACGGTCGTCGCTTCATCCATTAGTTGTCTCCGGTTCCAATCCAGCGCGCGGGATATCCGCGCGTGTCAATATGAGTAAACGGCCCGTGGGCGGAAGTGCCCGGGTACACGCCGCACCCTCCTATCAGCGAAGGATGTGCCGCTTCGACGCGATTCACTGCTGCAAGGATCACGCGGGCATCATTCAGGTTGAGTTTTCCGTCGTGATTCAGGTCGTCCATATTGCCGTTTCCGTCATTGTCGATGAAGATATCGGCGGCATCGCCATACATATGTCTACTGAGCGATGCGCGCCCGTTTGTGTCTCCCCCGCCCCTGTTGTACTGCGGGGTTCGGAACCCACTCAGGACCCTGACCCCCCTGGATGGGATCCCGTGCTGCTCCAGGTCGATCAGGACGAGCTCGAGCTTATCCACCAGCTCCATTTTCACCACGATGTACTTAGGCCAGACATTGGCCTGATCGTGAGGGAAGAAGTCGCGAAGCCTGAAATGCTCGGATAGAAACGTGTTTTGCTGCTGCTGCGTGACTTCAATGAATCCCGCCGGCGGCGTGTACGTCGCCTTCGCGGTCTTTCGGGCACTTGGCCAGTTGCCGATGTAATACAGACCAATTCTGCCGTTCTTTTCCGCCGACGCCGGCTTAAGGGTGATCACCGAAAAATCGGCGATCGGCCTGATTGCCTCCCCGATTGCCAGCGCAAGTGACCAGATACCCGGCCTGGCCGGAGTCGCCAGACTGGTTGTCGATTCGGGCTTCGCGCCTACCGCGGGAGATGAGTAAGTCGAGACCGTGCCAGCAGGGACACTGTCGGCCGGCAGGTTCTGCCCGGGCGCCTGCATGCTTGCCCTCAGCTTCCCGCTTTCACCTCTGAGGGGTGTCACGATGTCCAGCGCTGCGCCTGTCAGATAGGCGACCGAAGGTGACCTCACATCGGTCAAGGCGCGTGACAGAATGCCGGCCGCCGTCGGAACTCCGGCAGGCACTCCATCGCGGGCGTTGGCAATTGACCAGCTCCACCCCATGGCCAGCAGTCCGATGAAAATCGACGAGCCGATATGGAAGCGACGCTCGCCGCGCGTGCCCATTCCCTTGCGCCGCCAGATGTTGCGCGAGGGGTCCGGCACGTTTGTCGCCCAATCAGGTGCGGTTGAAAATAAATGATCGAAAGTTGAACTTGACCGTCTTCTATCCTGCATTCCCCCTCACGTCGGATTCATGGACCAGCTCCAGCAGCTCTTTCACAACCTTCGCGATCTACCTGCACTCATTAAATGGGCCGGGTACTTCGGTCTCACCGCGATTGTCTTCGCCGAGACCGGACTTCTTGTCGGTTTTTTCCTGCCCGGTGACTCCCTGCTTGTCACCGCCGGCCTTCTTGCCACCAAGGGACTCTTCAACGTTTACATCCTGGGAATGCTGCTGAATGTCGCCGCCGCGGTGGGAAACTCTGTTGGCTACTTCATCGGCAGGAGCACGGGCCCAAGGATCTTCACGCGCGATGATTCCCTCCTGTTCAACAAGAAGCATGTCTTCCGCGCCCAGGAGTTCTATGCAAAGCACGGACGCAAGGCGATTGTTTTAGCGCAATTCATGCCAATCATCAGGACGTTCTCGCCTGTCGTCGCCGGCGTTGGACGGATGCCCTACCGCCAATTCCTGATAATCAGCGTGCTGGGGACGATTCTGTGGGTATGGAGCATGCTGTTCATCGGATATTTCCTCGGCACCTATATTCCGGGTATCGACAAGCACATCGAGATACTCGTGCTGGTTGTGGTCTTCATCTCGATCCTGCCGGGAATCATCAGCTGGTATCGCGAGCGCCGAAAGGCGACAGTCGCGGCGAACTAATCAAGGAGCAACACAATGGCGTTTACACTTCCCGAGCTGCCCTACGGATTCGATGCTCTAGAGCCGCACATCGATACGGCAACGATGCAGATTCATCACGGCAAGCATCACCAGGCGTACGTCAACAACCTGAACGCGGCGATTGAAAAAGCGCCCGAGCTCGCAGGCAAATCGCTCGACGAGCTGATGACTGGAATCAGCAGCGTTCCGGAAGCGGTTCGCGCGGCCGTTCGCAACAACGGCGGCGGGCACTGGAATCACTCATTCTTCTGGAAGCTCATGGGGCCTAACGCGGGCGGAAATCCGTCTGGCGAAGTCGGAAAAGCGATCGACGATGCTTTCGGCAGCTTCGACAAGTTCAAGGAGCAGTTCTCAGCTGCGGGCGTCGGCCGATTTGGATCGGGCTGGGCGTGGCTCGTCAACGACGGTGGCAAGCTCTCGATCATGAGCACGCCGAATCAGGACAATCCGCTGATGGAAGGAAAGACTGCCATCCTTGGCTGCGATGTCTGGGAGCACGCGTACTATCTCAAGTACCAGAACAAGCGGCCGGACTACATCGCTGCGTGGTGGAACGTCGTCAATTGGGATGCCGTCAACGAAAACTTCTCACGATAGCGAACGACCCCACACTTGCTGTTAGCTGTTCGCAATATTAGCTGACAAGCAGTTAGCGATTTCCGTTTCGACAGCTAACGGGCTGAAGGCTAATGTTGCGAACAGCCAACAGCACGTCGTTCTTTTGGCTTATCGAGCCGCTTCTCCCTCGAGGTAAGTGTACCCTTCAAGCCCCGCGACATAATCAGCGATGAAAGTGTTCGCTTCCTGCCGCGTGATGTTTGTTGCCGCAGCGACCTTCCGACGGAAAGTCGCAAGCAGATCTGAAGCGCGGAACTGCACGTAGGCGAGAACCTCCGTCACCGTGTCGCCATGAACGAGCTCCGCCACTTCGTATCCCGATTCCGAGAGCCTGATGTGAACGGCGTTCGTATCGCCGAACAGGTTGTGCAGGTCGCCGAGAATTTCCTGATAAGCCCCCGTAAGAAAAATGCCGAGTATGTATTGTTCGCCGTCGGTAAACGGGTGCAGCGGCAGGCTTGGCTTCGACGTTCGCCCGCCGATGAACTGCTCGATTTTTCCATCGGAGTCGCAGGTGACGTCCTGAATCGTTCCGCGGCGAAGCGGCTCTTCGTTCAGCCGGTGGATCGGCATGACAGGAAATAGCTGATCGATGGCCCAACTATCCGGCAGCGACTGGAAGAGCGAGAAATTGCAGAAATACCGATCGGTCAGGATTGCCTCGAGGTCCTCCATGATGTCGGAGTACTCTTCCTTGTCGGCTTGCGCGAGTCGCGCTACTGCAGTGATGGTCGCGACGTAAATCTGTTCAGCCAGGGCGCGCTCACGAAGGGAAAGACCGCCGCTGTTGAACAGCTCCTGCGAACGGTCCTTTCCGAACGTGGCATCGTGATACACCTCGCGCACGCGCCGCGTGTTCACATTCTTGAAGTCGTCCATCATCT
>DATLDF010000035.1:0-38464 GCA_035525975.1 Gemmatimonadaceae bacterium | reverse complement strand
AGACCAAGAAGCGCGTTTGCCCGGCTAAGAATATCCACCTCGAAGCCGGCCTGCCCCAGCCGCTCGCGCAAAAATTCCGGGCTATATTTGCGGAAGTTGTTCGCGGGATCGTCCACAGTACGCGGCCACGACTGGGCGTTGGTGCGAAGCAGGAGAACCCCCCCTGGCTTGAGCACGCGGGAAAACTCACTCAAGGCATTCAAGTCGCCGCGTTCCAGCGGGAGATGCTGAATTACGTCGAATGAAACAACCAGGTCGGCGACCGATCGGGGGAGTGGGAGATTCATGACGTCGCCCTGCGCGACGGGGAGGCGCGATTTGGCCGCAGCCGTAATGCCGTCAATTGCGACATCACACCCGTATGCCCGCCATGAAGGGTGAGATGAGAGAAACCACGACATCGTCTGGCCCGAACCACATCCGCCGTCGAACATCGTGCCCCGCCCTGGCAATGCCGCCGTCGCGAGCAGCGATTCGGCAATGTCGCGCATTCCGGCATTCCACCACGCGCCCGCTTCGAGATCGCGCATTCGCGCGTAGTACTCAGGGGAGAAAATCTGCGGGGCGGGTTTGTCGCTCATTCGTTCTACCGCTTCGACCAGATCGTTATTTCGCCATCACCGACCGTTGCACTGAATGTCGTGTCTCGTTTCCAGGCGGATAAGAGATCCCGGTCGATAGTTGGGGCTTCCATTCGCAGCGCGCGTTCGAAGGTAGTCATTAGCTGCGCCCGGCTCGCCCGAGGATCGCTTGAAAGAGAGTCGAATTGCGCGCGCGTGGTCACGTAGACGTACCGGGAGGAATCGGACACTGCCGCGCGCGGGATGTAGTAGCGAGCGCCCGTCGCCGCATATGCAATGACCATCACCGGACCCCCGTTTCCATGAGTTTCCGTATAAGCGATGGCAGCTCGATAGGGCTGCTTCGGCGTACGGTAGTAATAAGGAAGCGATTTGAGCGATGCGGCAGCCACCACCAGCAACGCCGCTGCCCACCCAATCCGCGCTGGGTTCTGACCAACGTTTTGGCGCCGGGCGAACGAATCGATGACCATCGCCAGCCCGCCAGCTGCAGACAGCATTGCGAGCGGCACGGCAAGCAGAAAGAACCGTGGCGAAATCGTAAGCCCGCGTGAAATGAGCACCGCCAGTGTCACGACCTCAGGCAAGACGAGCCCGAATGCGACCGGCCATGATCTTTCGATGAGCGCAGCAAATCCGATCGCACCGGCGATGAGAAACACGAGCGCGACAATCGGGCTGCCAAACCCGGCAGAGATGCCGCGGATCATCTCGCGGATGAAGTCCGACGACCAGAGGGAGAAACCAGTTGAAGCGTGAGAATAGACGGTTGTGAGGGTGATGTACGCTTCAGGAATCGCGGCGGCATAGATCTGGAAGGACAGCAATCCAACGATCAGAAACACGCCGATCAATCGCCTCAATATCGGCCCGATGTCGATGCCGTCTCTCCTTGTCATCCATAACAGCGCGACACAGAGAATGACGTGCGACACAACAACGAATGCCGTCAAAAGAAGCGACGCCATGCCGAGCGTTGCGGCGATTACATAGAGGATCCAATACTTCAGCGCGTCACCGCGCAGGGCCCTGAGAAGCGCTCCCGTCGACAGCAGCGCAAAGAAGAGATACGCGGTGTAGCCCCGGGCATTTTGCGAAAAGAAAATATGGTGATAGGAGGTGGCGAACAGGAGCGCCGCGCCGAGTGAAGCGATCCGCGACAGACCTGGTCTCGCAACCCAGTAAAGCGCCGGAATTCCAAGGACACCGAACATCACTGCAGGAAGTCTTACCGACCACTCACTTTGCCCGAACATCGATATCGACGCCTTGAGCAGCAGCGTGTTCACCAGGTGATTGTTTGATCGGAGGTAGCTCCCGATTACCTGCGCCGCTGAGAGGCGGCTGTAGTCAACGATCGGAGATATCTCATCGAGCCAGAGATCCTGACCGAGGTTGTGCGTCCTAAGGAAGAGGCCGACCAACGTTATCGCTGCGAGAATTAGAAGCGCAGCCGTCGCATCGATGTCGTAAGGGACTGCGTCCCTCTTGTTGAGCGCTGCTACGTTGGTCCCGTGCGACACGAACCGGGTCGCCCTGATCGCAAGGGCGACGAACAGTAGCGCCTCGATCATGCAGATCAACCGCAGGAGGTTGACGCCACTGAAAGGAAGGGGCGGCAGTCCGGACATTCTTGGGATCGTGTCGTACCATCCGGTCGGCAGCCAAATCGCGATTGCCGCCAGAACGAGCGCTGCCGCTGCGTAGGCGGCGCGAAGCCTCATTCAGCTATTCCGGCGGCGACCTGCGCTGGAGATTCACCGGCTGCGGCTGGGGAGGCAACATTTGGAGCGATGACGTTCTCGACGACGCACCACACAAAGCGCGGCCACTCGCGCCAGATCCTTATGTGGCTTTCACCGAACCGCCGCTTGTATTCATGAGTCGGCGCGTTGACGACCTTCATTCCGTGCCGGAGAATCTTCATCACCATCTCCTGCTCGATGGTGTGACTGTTCTCCTTGAGCTTGACGCGCAGAGCGGCATCCCGCCTGACAGCGCGGAAGCCGTTCAGCGTGTCAGTGAGCTCGACGTTCCATCGGTTGTTGATCGCGATGTTCATGAGGATGTTGCCGACAGTGCGCACGAGCTGCGCGATGCTCACCGACAGCTCGTCGCTTCCCCCTGCGAAGCGGCTGCCTACGCACAGATCGGCGGTGCCGTCAGCAAGCGGACCGACGAGTTTGGGAGTGTCAAGGGCGTCGTGCGAGCCGTCGGCGTCCATGAAGACCACAAATTCGGTCTCGATCAGTCCAAGGCTCTGCCTGATCGCTGAGCCTTTTCCTCTGCCGTCGTCCTTAACGACGCGCGCTCCCGCGATTCGTGCGGCGGAGGCGGTACCGTCGGTCGAGCAGCCGTCCATCACCACGACTTCCCTGCACCAGCCCGAAGCGCTGGCAATCGCTTCGGCGATTGTGTGCTCCTCATTCCTGGCCAGTATGACAATCGTCACACGCCCCTTTTCGTACTCGCTCACGCCCTGGCCTCGGCGAAAATCGACGGGGATGTCCTGCGAAAAAGCGCCTGAAGAGCGAGAAGGACAACGACGTACACGACAGCTCCGATTCCGATCAAGAAAATGACAGGCCGATCGAGGCCAAAGGCCATCATTGCGGCCGCCAGGCCAACCGCCGCGGCGATGGGAGACACAGTCCTCGACAATCCGGGCCGTAATCCCATACCAAGAACACTTCCCGCCGCGAGTACGAGAATCACAGCTTCACCGATCACAGTCGCGACAGCGGCCCCGACAATACCGGCCCTCGGAATTAGTAGCAGGTTGAGAATAATATTGACTGCCGCCCCGATTGCGACGATCGTCGTCTCCGTACCTAGACGCTCGCGCGCAAGAAATACGTTTCTGGTAGTTCCGTGAACTGCGATCAAAAGAATGCTCAGTAGCAGCAGTTGAAGTGCGACGGCACCGCCGCGATATGCTTCGCCGAAGATCAGCGCCATCAGCGACGGCGCTATCAGCCATCCTCCGACAACGAACGGCAGGACTGCCGTGACGGACAACCCGATTGCGCGAGAGAGTACAGAAGACATTCGGGCCTGATCTCCTCCACTGCGAGACATTTCAGGGAGGAAAGCTACGTGCGACGCATACATGACGGCCATGACAAAGAACACGATTCGGTATGCGGCCGAGTAGAGACCAACCTCAGCTGACTTCAGCATGAGGCCCAGCAGAATAACGTCGAATGAAACAATGACCGTGCGGAGCGACCTGGAGATGGTGATCAATCCGGACTGTCGCGGAAGCTCCCCCACGGCAGGCCGGGCCGGCCACTTCCATCGCCCTCTGAGGAGCGGCAACGCGAGAAAAGCCGCCGCGACGAGGTCCCCGATCGCCTGGACTACAGGCACGCGCGTGACAGACGTCGCGTCCCGAACCAGCAGGACGATGAGTACGAGACTTGTAGCCTGTGCCAGCAGCAAACCCCAGCCGACTCTTTGCGTTTTGCCTGAGCCCTTGTAGACCCAGCCCGTATCGAGCGCCAGCGGAATCAGGAAAAGCGACGACAGCATCGTCACGCGTTTCATCGTCGCGTCGAGCGGCAGGACCCAGGTGAGCGCCAGCACCAGTGAAATCGCTAAGACTGCGCCGATCAGCCTTGCCATTGCCCCGCCGGCGGCAATTTCGCGGATGCGCGAAGGCTGGCGTGCCACTTCGCGAGACCCGACCTCACCAATTCCAGCAGCGAGCGCTGTTCCGAACTGAGCAACAACGGCGGCTGCAAACGCGATCTGGCCAAACCCGCTCGTCCCGAGCGTCCGCGCGAGGTATGCTGTCGCACAAAAGGAAATGATCCGCGCCCCGATCTCTCCGCCGGCGAGCGGCGCAAATCGCCTGACCGACTCACTCGAATCGACGCCCCGCGAAGGCCGGAGCCACGACTCCGACACGTACAGTGCGACTCCAACAGGGACAGCGACTGCGCTCACGAGTTGATACATGACGTGCAGCGGCAGAGCTCTGGCGGCGAATGCCACTCCGCGCTTGTTGACGAACCACGAGTAAAGGCCGCGGTTTATCCAGAGGGACAAAACAAGGCAGGCCGCGAAACCGATCAGCGCTGGTATCGTGTAGCGCGTGAAGGCCAACGCCGCGAACAGCAACGCCGTCGAGATGGCGGCAGTCCCGATTATTTCCCTGCCACCCAGACTTGGGCTCGGCGAATTCCCCTTGTCCGGTGACGAGAGAAGCAGCTTCACCCACGGAACTGCGCGATCACGGAGATCGGTCCGAACCATCGAGAGCGTGTTCCATCTCTTGTGATGCGTGCACTGAATTCGCGGCTCGATAAGGATACGAGCGCCCGATGCGCGGACACGATAACCAAGCTCGATGTCTTCAATCTGCGGACGGGGATAGCGCCTCTCGTCAAATCCTCCGGCGCGATCGAAAACCTCCTTCTTCACGGCCCCGCATCCGGCCCAGAAGGTCGCCGTTTCACCTGCGTTCAGATTGTGGACGTAGTGATGAAGCAGGTTTCGGTACTGCGAGACGGTGGAGAGATCGCGCGGCGCGTCGTCGTACGAGCCGAAGACCGCCCCGAATTCCGATTGGCCGCGAATAACTTCGAGCATGAGGCGCAGGGCGTCCCGATGAACGGCAACGTCGGCATCAACGAACGCGATATTTTCCGACAGCGCGGTTTCGGCACCGCGATTTCTTGCAAACGCGGGTCCTCTCGCGGCAGGTCCGGTGGACAGAACTTTGTCCGCGAGCCCAGCAGCAATGGATGAAGAATCATCCGTACTCCCGTCGTCTACGACGATCAACTCCCAGCGATTCTTCGGCAGATCGCTCGCAAGCAGGGCTTCGAGGCAATCCCGTATCGAGTCCCTCGAGTTATGCGCGGGCACGACCACAGACAGCTCGGGATGCTCCATCAGTTCGCTCACAATTTCCGGACGAGCGAACGAATAGTCCTGCCGGCAGCTCTCAGCTTCACGTATGGCGTAAATGCAACTGTTCCCCACAGGTCGCCGATCGCGATGTCCTTGAAGTAGTACATGTCGAGGCGTGGCAGCATCACTGCTGAATCGCGCGCCGCAAGAACGCGAAGTTCCGTCGTACACGCGGCCTCGAACGACTTCGACACTGCTGCGACCGTGGCGTCATCGCAGGCACCATACGGATATGCAAACGTCCGTGGCTTCTTCCCGATCTCCACGGTGATACGGTTGGAGCAGCCCTCGATTTCTGCCGTTAACTCAGCTTCGGTCAGCCCGCGCAACGGGACGTGCGTATGCCCATGTCCACCAAAGTCGAATCCCTGCGCGGAAAGAGCACGAATCTCTTCCCAGGAAAGCAGGGAGAGCCGGGGGATCGTCGGGCGGTTCGCGTCGTCCCAGCAGTTCCATGTCCCGACGTGAGCCGGCGCGATGAACACGGTAGCAGGCAATCCGCGCTCAGCAAGCAAAGGCGCGGCAACGTCTCCGAAATTCACCAGCCCGTCATCGAATGTCAGTGCAACCGCATCGGTGTCGTCGTTCATGCCGACGAGATCGACGAGAGGAACAACCCTCACCCGGCTCGAAGCCAGCCAATCAAGATGCCGCAACAACTGCTCTGCGGCCATCGAGATCGGCGACCCTGAGCGGTCGATTGAGTGATACGTGAAGATCGCTTTTATAAGAGTCTCGCAGCCTCAGGCAGGTTGCGTTTGCTGTCGCCGGAGATTGAGCGACCGCTCGATCATCTGCAGGTACGCGCCGGTGCTGACGCTGTCCTCCCATAAACTGAGGAAGGCGTCACGCCCGCGCTGGCCAAGCTGCGCGCGGTACCCGGGATCGGCGGCGAGCCTCCGCATGGCGATGACGAGCTCCTCGCCGTTACTGAATAGAATCCCACCGCCTGATCTCGTCACATTATCGGGAAACGGCCCAATGTTTCGGGCAATGACAGGGGTGCCGCACCGAAATGACTCGGCCACTGTCAGCCCGAATGTCTCGTAGGCGAGCGATGGTATCAGCGTCGCAATTGCGTGGCGGTAGTATGTTTGCAGCGCATCTGAGGGGACCTGATTGAGAAGAACGACCTGCCTGCCGCCTTCACGCTTCAGCAGGTCCTTCAGGCTTCCGTCGCCGGCAACGAGCAGATCAGCCTCGGGAAACTCCCGCAGCAGTGGCAGGATGGTTTGAATTCCCTTGCTTTCTTCGAGTCGCCCGGCAAAGAAGAAATATGGGCGAGGATGCGGTGATGTGATCCCGCCGCTCGCCGTCGCGGAGCCCGCGCACGGAGGGATCACGTGCATGTCTCGCGTAAATCCAAACTCTCGATGCTTGGTGCGACTGAACTCACTCATTGCGATGAACTCATCGATGTTACGGACGCTGTCGTCCATCAGGTTTGTCCGTCGCCACAGCTGAGGCGGACGGTGATAGCGGAGCTGACAGCGAATGCAGTCCGGGGAGGGACACACTTCCTTCTTGTACCGCCAGAGTATGTGCGTTGGACAGACAAGCCAGTGTTCATGTGCGGTGTAGACTCGCAGCGCGTCGCCACCCATTCCGAACATGCCGGGACCGCCGATCAACGATGCGTTGTGGAAGTTCACCACATCGAATCCACCGTCGAGGATTTGCGCAAGCGCTCGGCGCTGAAGAACGGGGCGACCTGTCTGTTGCACTACAAGAGGTGACGCCATCCCCCAACCACTCTTGAGTGAGATGACGTCCACTCCGTCTCCAGCTCCTCCATCGGGAGGCATCGGCGAGCGCTTCAGGGTTCCAAACGCATCCAGGTCGTGAACCACCGTTACGCGATGACCTTGCTTCACCAGCTCTCGCGCGAGCCGCTGGACTGCGACGCCATCCCCCCCGGCCGAGTAGGGCGGATAAAACGTCGTGACATGGCAGAAGTTGAGCTGCTTCACGCCGCGGCCTTCCTGATCGCATCGAGGCAGACCGCGGCGCTTCTCTCCCAGGTCAGCTGCTTCGCACGCAGCAGCCCGTTGTTGCCGCACGCTTTCCTGAAGCTCTCGTCAGTGACAAAACGACGCATTGCCGCGCTGATCGCCGACGTATCTCCCGGGGGAACGAATAAGCCGCAGCCCTCGAGGAGCTGGGGCAGCGGCGATTCGAGCGTCGCGATCACAGGTGCGCCGCATGCAGCTGCTTCGATCGCAGGCAGGCCAAAGCCTTCTGACTCGGAAGGAATCACAAGCGCGATGGAAGCGCTCAACAACGCGCTCAGATCGTCGTCGGGAACGAAACCGAGCCATCGAACGCGCGACCCGGATCCCGCAGCTTCGATCGAGCCGCGTATCGCATCCACCTCAGAATGAAATGTGTCGCCTTCAGCGTCCCCGACCAGGAGGAGTAACGGCGCATTATCGCCATGCACCCTGCCGAGCTCTGCGTGCGCGCTGACGATCGAGCGAACATTCTTGTGCGGATTGAAACCTCCAACGTAAATGAACCAGTTGCTGCGTGGCTCGAGCCCGTGCCGCGCCGCGACAGCGGCAGACATCCCGGCGCTTCTCGGCGCAAACTCCGCTGCAGGCGCCTCGAGCGTGACGCCGATTTCGGAGAGCCGCACGCCGTGCGCACGGGAGACTTCGCCAGCAGCGTAGTCCGACACGGTAAGAACGGATCGAGACTGGCGCAGGGCAAGCCAGACTTTTGCGTTCCAGAAGATTCGGGCTCGCCACGAAGGAACTGTGAGATGCGGGAATCGATCTGCGATCGCGTCGTGAATCGTAATGACCGACCGGAGGCCGGCTGGAAGCGGAAAATAGGTGTACACCGAAGGTGAATAAAAAACGTCGGGACGATTTCGTGACACGGCCCGCGTCATGGACAGCATGTCGGCCAGGGACCGACTTCCATTTGCCGACGCAGCAGCTACTGCGCCTGCGCTGGTTTTCACCACCATCCTTTGGACATTCGGCGCATCGAGATCGAACCGCTCGTTCGATGGACCGTCGAGAAAGCAGATGAATTCATCCTGCGGCGACAGCGCCACCATCGCCGAGACAATCTGTCTCGCGTAGCGTCCGTAGCCACGCTCGTTTGCCCAGCACGTCGAGTCAACTCCGATGCGCACTGCGGCCCCCGATTGCTCCGACCGCTTCCCCAAGCGCCCATGCTGCCGATAGAACCGCGAATGCAGGCGCGGCCGCAATCAGCTTCCGGCGATACTCCTTGCTTGGCCAGGCGCGGCGTACGGCACGACCGAACAACACCATGGGCACGAGTGGTGACGCCAGAAGTATCCGTGTCGACGACTCGCCGCGATCGATTCTTCTGCTCGCTCCGAAATGCCTTCCATGCACGAATCGTCGCCGGGTGTTCGCGGTGACACTACCTCCATCGCCAAACTCCATCTCTGCCTCAGGTACCCAGGCGATTGAATCACCGCGTTCGGCGAGGAGCTTGTTGACTTCAACTTCCCAGAAACCTGCGGTGCGACTCCACCCGCCTGCCTCGAGAGCCTTGCTCGTGTAGACGCAGTTGTCACCGGCAATGCCCGCGCTCGTCTGTGACCGCCCGGCGAGGTATGCGGAATAGCGAAGAAAGAAAATCGCCGAGTCGAATCGGGAAGCTGTTGGACTGAGAGTCAGGGGACCTCCCGCAGCAACGGCACCCCTGGAGATCGCGCTCAACATCGAACGAGCCCAGCCGGGACTCGCCGAGCATTGGCTGATAGTCAGCGCGACGACCTCGGCGGCCGAGGCCGTTATGCCCTCCGACCAAAGACGCGGGACGAGGGTGTCAGCCGGCATGGCGATGTAACGGATGCCGGGATAGCGCGCGGAGAACTCATGCCCGCGAAATCCATCGACTGCCGTGACGACGATGATTTCTGTCTCGATTCCGTTGCAGGTCTTCTGCAGTGACGCGATGCATCGATGGAGGGAGTCCGGGCGTTCAGCACACGCGACGACGACACTCAGCGCGGGCGCGGGGTGCCGTGTTGGTGGCCTCGACTGGTTCGAATGGGGAGTAGCGATTCCGGGCGTCGAAAGAGGGTTTCTCGCTTGAATAGCAGGTGGCGATTCGGCGCGACACAATCTTACAGCACAGAGGCAAAACCGCTACGTTCCGCTCGCATTTTTCGCGGAGGATGGATAAAGGAGCTGGCGCCAGGTGGTCCGGAATATGGCAGGCGATGGATCGTACCCGCCGTCGCGCTTTATGCCGTCACGGTAATCGCCTACTTCGTTTTGCCCGCCCCCGCGGATTTTAGCGGAAGCCTGATTGGCTCAGCCGTCTACAATCACGATGCAGTCCTCAATGCCGGGATACTCGAGTGGGGCTATCGCAGCTTGTGGTCTCCTGGCCTTCGCGTCTTTGACTGGCCCGCCGGCTTTCCACTCAAGAACGGTCTGGCCGGAACCGAGAATCTCCTCGGGTGGCAGCTGATCTACTCGCCGATGCGAGTGATCGGCCTGAGCGTCCCGGCGAGCTACAGCATCACGCTCCTGTCCTCCCTGGTCATTTCCGGCACAACGTGCGCGGCGCTGGCGAGGAGATTAGGCGCGTCGATTCCAGGCGCACTGACTGGCGGCTTCATTTTCGCGTTCAATCCGTTTCACCTCGACCACCTGATCCACGTGCAGACGATGGCGATCTGCTGGTCGCCGCTGGCGATTCTCGGACTCGATTTCTGCCTGGAGAAGCGCTCGCTGCAAGGGTTGATAATGCTGGTCATCGGAATCGTGATGACCGTTGCATCGGGTATGTATTTTGGAGTGTTTCTGGCCGGGGTGCTGCCCGCCTATGCCGCTTTATGCTGGCTTACCGGCCGCTACCGCCTCTCCGCTCAGTCAGTCATGTGTATTGGAGCCGGGGCATTGCTTTGCGTTGCGCTGCTTCTGCCAATCATTCTGCCCTATCTCGAGTTTGGGCGCGACTACGGGCGCTACCCGCACCCCGGGAGCGAGTTGGCGCTCTCTGCATTGTCGCTGAGATCCCTCGCGCAGACTCCGATATGGTTGAGTGCCTGGAGCTCCAGCATCCTCGCCGCAAAAGGTACGGGTTGGTTCGCGAACGCCTTCCCGGGGATTGTCACTCTCGTCTTAGCGTCGGTCGGACTGGTCGAAGCACCCGCTCATCGAGCAAAGCGGAACATCGTCGTGATTCTCGTCGTGCTCGCCGCCGTTTGTCTCCTGCTGTCATTCGGACCCACGCTGCAGATAAGGCCCGGCCAATCGCTCACGTTGGCGAACTCGCTGCCCCTCCCGGGAAAAATCTGGCTCTACTTCTCCGCGATCCGCTGGCCGATGCGGATCTACATGTACTCCACATTGTCGCTGGCTCTCGTTGCGTCGCTTGGCGCCTCTGAACTGTTGGACAAGAGGCGGCACGTCTGGCGGATTCCAGTTTCGATGTTGATTATGACGCTGCTTTTCATCGAGCTGCGTCCTGCTACCTGGTTCGTGCGGCGCTCGCTCGCGATCGCCAATCCTTTGAAGATTTCAGACGCTTATGCGTTTCTTGCGCGAGAGGAGGACCGCGGAGGAGTTGTCGAGCTCCCGAGCAGGATGGACAGTGGGCTCGCGACACCGTTTGCAACCAGGTACGTCTATGGAGGCGCGAGTCACCTGCGCGGTGTAGTTGCGTTTCACGGTAGCATGTTCCCTCCCGTGCTGGAGAGCCTGCGTGTAGCCACCCACAATCTTCCAGCACCGGCGGCGATTCAAATCATGAGAACACACGGAGTGTCGAGACTGGTAGTACACAAGAACCTGATGCCTGCGGACAGCGCACACCTGATCACGAGCGAGATGAACCGGCAAGGATTTCCCGCAATCTTCAACACGGGCAGCGCTACAGTGTTCTCTCTGGGGCGCCGGTGACGCGAGCACGCATCGCGTCGCGACCTGCCGACAGTCCTGGCTCGAGCGCCGCATCATCGTATCGATTTCACGAGCGCCTGGAGTCGCCGCGGGAATTCATCCGCCGTGAATGGCGATGGATTCTCTTGTTCGGCGGCGGGTTTACGGCTGTGCTGATTGCCATCGTTACGATGATCGATCAGTCGTTCTTCTATCCCAGGCTTCAGACGGACGCGCTTCTCTACTATCTGAAGGCCAAGGCGGTCGCCGATTCGGGGACGACTGCGGCGAGCCTTGCCGTCAATCTTCCGCCTTTCCCCTACGCATCGATGCCCGGCGCGCTTCGCGCTCCGCTCCTCAAAGTTTTCAGCGAATTCGACGATCAGATTCGCGCCATTCAAATGGCGAATATCCTGATTGTCGACGTCATCGGGCTGATTGCGGCATATATCCTGTCCTGGGCACTGCCGCAGAGACGGCACTGGATGGCGGTGGGGTTTTCATTCGGCTTCATCCTGCTTGCTCCGTGGTGGCTTGCGAACGTCTTCATGCCAATGGCCGACGCGCCGTACGCGGCCTTCTCGCTGTTGTCGATGGTCATTGCGATTCGCGCAATTACCTCGCCGGCCCCGCTGCTGCGCCCCTGGCCGCTCATCCTGCTCACCGCTGTTTTTATCGTCGCGTTCCTGCTTCGCTACACCGAGCCTGTTGTGCTAGTCCTCATCGCCTTTCTCATCAGGGGGAAATATCAGGGCGCCTCGTTCAAGTGGAAGAACGCGCTAATCGCGATAGGCGCCGCGCTTTTTGTCATCGCGTTTCTCGTTTTCCTGAACAGAGAGGCGATTATCGGCAGGTATCTGGCGGAGCCGGTGGGCCTGATCGCTCGTGGTGACAAGCAATCGATCATCCTCAACTTCTTCTTCCTCGCCGTTCCCGAGCAGATTGTACCTGGTTTCGTGCTCGGCTTCGCGCACCATCCGGTTATAGACCTGTATCACGCCCAGTTCGCCGCCTCGAGGTGGGACGGCTTATGGAGCGCAGCTGGAGGGCTCATCACTGCGATTGTGCTGCTGGGCGCATGGCGCGTCAGGGGTCGGATGCTGCCCGAACTGATGATGATCATAACCGTGCTCCCGCTGCTCATTGCAATGATGCCGAGCACGTCACGTTATCTCATGACTTACCAGCCTTTCTTCTGGATAGCGTTCCTGGAGGGCTCGCGCGGCGTCGTCGAATGGATTCCGGCAGGGGCCAGGCAGCTTCTCGTATCGAGGGCGCGCGTGTTGGCAACGGCCGGGTGTTTCGTTGTGCTCGCGGTTGGACTACAGGCGAGCAGAGCGCCCGGATTGTTGCTGTCGAAGCAATCGCGCATCGTCGAGCTGATGAACCTGCCGCGCCATGTTCATGGAGTAAGCGATACATACCGGCCGTTGAGGCGCTTCCTCGAGAGCCTGCCTGCAGACCGGACGCTGCTGACATCTTCGAGACTGTCCATGGGTCGTTGGAAAGCAATCGCCAATCTCGATTCCTACGCTCCGGACTCAAATATGGTTGCGATTGCGGCGCAGAAGGACGTGTACATGATCGTCGAGTGTGGCGCGGTAGACCTGTGCGCTCTGCAGGACGCGCGGGAATCCGTTCTCAAGGATGCGCTCTGCAGTTTTGGAGAGTTCAATTACGAACTCGTGTTTTCCGCAAAAGGGGAAAAATCCGAAGCGAGAGTCTTCCGCATTCGGCCGGCGACCTGATCGTGGGTAAAAAAGAAGGCGGCCATTGGCGGCCGCCTTCTTCGGTTTTTAGACAATCAGTGCGCCCTCTCGGAATCGAACCGAGAACCTACTGATTAAGAGTCAGTTGCTCTAACCAATTGAGCTAAGGGCGCGGGGGTGTTACGGGTAATGCAGTTTGGTGCGCCAGGAGGGAATCGAACCCCCGACCCACAGCTTAGAAGGCTGTTGCTCTATCCAACTGAGCTACTGGCGCAGGCAGTCGCTGAATTTAACCAGGAGACTTCCCTCGTTCAATCGGGCCACCCGGATTCGAACCGGAAACTTCATCCCCCATTCCCGATGCGGCACTAACACCACGATAACCGCGCCATGCTGTCGAAGCAATCAGCCTGTTAGAATTACGCCGTGCGCATCGCCATCCTTGCAAACGAGAAGGCCAGCTTCATCCACCCGATGGCGGAAGGCCTGGCGAGGATGCTGACGGCATGCGGCGCCGAGCCGCTGATCTTCCTCGATGGCCTCGACAATCTGGCGCTGCGGCAGTCGATCGACACTGGCTCGATAAGGACCATCGCGGCATCGTCCCTTCGCCTCAGGGATAGCCGCCGGAAGTTTGATTCGTTCATCGAAGATCTCTCAGGAGTCGATGCAATCGTCGTTGTTGCGAACGTTCCAATCAGCTTCTCGAGGAGCGTCTTCCCGAATATCGAAGTTTTGAGGCAACGGCTGCCCATTGTGCCGATCGTGAACTACGATCTCCACTATTTGCCGACTCTCGACAGCTGGGCTCGCCTGCTGCTTCGCGGGGAAAAGACCAAGCTTGGCGGCGACGACCTCGCGATTTTCGACAAGGGCGGATTTGGGCTCGAAAGGTACGACTGGTATCTCATGGCGGCGGTCGGAACGGAGCTTCCCCTCCCCCCGGGGCCGCAGCCGTATTCGCTCATCGGACTCGACCTCGATGACGGGACTCTTTATCCCGACCAGGGCGACGAATTTCGAGCACTGGTGGATTTTGAGCAGAACCGCGGGGATTACCCCAGATACCGAAAAGCGCAGCTCGATGCGCTCAAGCTCGCAGGCGTGCAGCACACGATTCTTGAAGGCGCGTACACGAGAGGGGAGATACGCGAGATCTATCGGAGAACGTCAATCTATCTTCTCGCTTCAGCGGAAAGTTTCGGCTTGCCGATCTGCGAGCTCCAGGCGTGCGGCGCGAAAATCTTTCTTCCCGACGCCTATTGGGCAGCGTCACACTGGCTCGGCGCGAATCTCTACAGCGCACGTGAGCCCGCGCTTTCGCCAAACTTCGTTCTCTATGAGGACAATGCCGAGAAGCTGGCGCGTCGCATCGACGAAATTCGTGCCGCCTATGATCCGGCCAAAACTCGAGCGACCCTGGAGGAATTCCAGCCGCACCTCGTCCACGGAGATCTGACCGAGCTCACAGCATTTCTCGATCGACTCGAAAGCGGAGAGATCCACTCCCGGCTTCACCCGCAGCATCGTCCCATCGGACGGTCAGGCAACGGTCCCCCATAGCGCATTTCTGTCATGCAAAAGACCCGCTGTCCGTGAGGACGAGCGGGTCTTCCTTATGACTGCAAGTCGGGGCGCCCGGATTTGAACCGGGGACCTCCTGCTCCCAAAGCAGGCGCGATACCGGGCTACGCTACGCCCCGAAGATGTTATACGAACACAACCTAATGGGTTCGGCCTATCGGCGGAAATACCCCATCTGGGGCACCCGAATTGCCTTTAGATAAGGCCTCTGGCCCCGGTTGTTCAATCCGGGCGCAGGCTAACCAAATGAAGGACTGTTATCCGAAGTGGAGGGATCACAAATGACCAGAATCAGAACAATAAGCGCCGCGGTGCTTTTCCTGAGTCTTGCGGGAACCGGCGTCGCGAGCGGACAAGGAAAGGGAGATAAGCAACCAAAGGCCCCCAAGGAACAGAAAGCGGCGCCGACACCGCACGCCGAGAAGCCGCATCCGGCTCCTCACGTGGCAAAAGTTCACGTCGCCAAACCAGCTGCCGTTCACCACGTGAAGGCGACGCCGGTGCATGTCACGAAACCAGTCAAGGTCGTGCACATTCAGAAAGTGAAACCGGCACCAGCTGCGCACCTCGTAAAACGAGAGCTCGTTGTCGCACGCATTGACCAGCAGAAGCGGCTCAAGCAGGAGCAACAGCAGTACAATCAATACAGAAAGTATCTCGACCAGCAGAACAAGCTGGCCGTGCAGTACCAGAACAAGGTGCTGAAGGAGAACCGCAAAGCGCAGCTGCGTTTTCTCAAGCAGTACTACTCGCGCCTCGCTCAACAGCAGCGCCAGATGCTTGCCGCTCGTGATTACTCGCGTGATCCCTACATCACGTCGCCCTACGTCTACCAGTACGCTGTCGCCGGATCTCCGCGCTACACAAATCAGTACGGAGCCGACGTCCTGAAGCAGGCTGTCAATTATGGCTACCAGGAAGGCTACCAGGCCGGCCAGGCAGATAAGCAGGACGGATGGGCAGCAAACTACAGCAGCTCATATGCGTACCGTGACGCGAACTACGGCTACACAGGTAACTACGTGAGCCAGTCGGACTACAACTATTACTTCCGTCAGGGTTTCCAGAAGGGCTACAGCGACGGCTACTACGCGCGTTCGCAATACGGAACCAATTCGTTGACGGGATCGCAGTCGATCCTCGGGACGGTGTTGTCGACGATTCTCGGTCTGACAAACCTTCGATAAGTTGAGAGGGAAGAAAGCAGAACGGCCGCACCAGCACTGGTGCGGCCATTTTGTTTAAAGGTTCTTCTCGATAAGCGCGCGAAAAGCGCGCCCTCGATGACTGATCTTCTCCTTCGACTCGGTTGAAGCTTCGCCGAAAGTCATCCCTAACTCTGTCGCGTAAAAGTATGGGTCGTATCCGAACCCATGAGAGCCGCGCGGATCGCGTACAATCTCGCCGCGAACTTCGCCCATCTCCACTCCTTCAACTCCATCACCAACGAGCGCCGCCGCGCATTTGTAACCTGCGGCGAGATCCGTCTTGTCGGCCAACTCAGTCATGAGCTTTTCGTTGTTGGCATCGTCGAGATCCTGCCCCGACAAATCACCCCGCCCGGAAAATCGCTTGCTCCACACGCCAGGCGCGCCGCCGAGCGCGTCGACACACAGGCCGGAATCGTCCGCGAGGGTCGGCATTCCACTCAGCTGGTGGAAGTAGCGCGCTTTCGCGAGCGCGTTCTCCTCGAACGTATCGAAGCACTCGATGCCCTCTTCGACGTCCGAGGGAGCGATCATCGCCTGCGTGAGATTGACGGCGCGCAGCCCGGCCGCTGCAAGGATTCCGTTGAGCTCGCGAAGCTTGCCTTCGCTGCGCGTTGCAATCAGGAACGGACTTTCAGATGCCAAGCGCCACCTGCTGTGCGCGATCGAGATCGACAATTCCCGCGATTGCGAGATCGAGCAGCGAGTTGAGCTGTATCCTGTCGAACGTTCCGTGCTCACCCGTTCCCTGCACTTCGACAAACTGTCCCACTGAGCTCATCACGACATTCATGTCTACCTCGGCCCTGACGTCCTCGAGGTAATCGAGATCGAGACGTGCCTCTCCATCGATGACACCGACGCTCACCGCCGCCACTCGTCGCTTGACCGGCGTCTCGGTGAGTTTGCCGTTCTGGACCATCCAGTTGAAAGCCTCGACGATTGAGACGCACGCGCCGGTGATTGCAGCCGTTCGCGTTCCCCCGTCCGCAACAAGGACGTCGCAATCAAGCTTCACGGTGAACTCCCCGAACTTGAAATCATCGATCATCGCCCTGACGCTGCGTCCAATGAGTCGTTGAATCTCCTGAGTACGTCCGCCCAGCTTCGACCTTTCGCGATCATTGCGCGTCTTGGTCGCGCGTGGAAGCATCGCATACTCCGCTGTCAGCCACCCGAGCCCGCTCCCCTTACGCCAGCCAGGAACGCCGGTCTCGACACTTGCCGTGCACAGCACCTTCGTCTCGCCGAACGTCACGAGACAGGATCCCTCGGCATAGGGAGTCACGTTTTTTTCGAGCGAAATCTTCCGAAGCTCCGAATTGCTGCGTTCGGTACGCGGCCCAGTCTTATCAGTCACTGAATTTCTCTATTGTTGATGTTGTTGAATGACCGGGCGTCAATGGAATAACAACTGCCTCCCCGCCCCAGCCAAGCACTTCCCGAGCCCCGACGATCGTGTCCACCGTGTAATCCCCGCCTTTCGCGAGAACGTCGGGCTTAATGGTAAGGATCAGCTCCAGCGGAGTGTCGTCAGTGAAAAGCACCACGGCATCAACGCATTCGAGCGCAGAAAGCACGTACGCTCGATCGGCCTCATTGCGAATCGGACGACTCGGTCCCTTCAACCGGCGAACGGAGTCGTCGCTGTTGACGCCGACGATCAGGGCGTCGCCGCGAGCGCGAGACTGTGTAAGGATGTCAACATGGCCTGGATGAAGCAGGTCGAACACGCCGTTGGTGAATACAATGCGGCCGCCGAAGTCCTGCCTCCAGCGGCGGGCTTCTTCCCAGGTCAAGATTTTTTCTGATGGTGCGCGTGGACTCAGAACGATTCCTCGATTGACGGGCGAAGGTGAATCACACGGCTCTGGTTGAAAGGAAGCTTCACTTCCTGATCGTAGTCAGTCCAGATGTGGATCTTGCTCTCGTCCCTGACAATCCTGATTTCCTGTGCTGCTGAGGGAAGCTTCACGGAGTCGCTGAACGCTTTCAGCCGGTCTCTGATCTGCTGGTCAGACCTGCTCCCGGCAAACCGCGCTTCCTGTTTCATGGCGTCGCGAAACCGGTAATAAGACAACATGTCCTCGCCCAGATACACGCCGAAGTACATGATGCTGCCAAGGACAACGAGTTGAACAAGGCATCCGAGGCGGCTTGTCCCGCGTCGTCCTGCGCCCACAGCTCCGCTGCTTCTTACCACTGAGATTGAGCTCCCTGAACAATCTGGTCAACGATCCGCTGGATCGCCTGCTTCCTTCCTTCCGCCTCGCCGCGCTCCTCGTACTGTCCATCGACGAGGAGCCCCTTGCGCGTAAACAGCGCTTTGCCGTTTGCCTGATCGATCATCTCGATGTCCACCGCTATCTGCAGCTGACGGCGCGCAGAAGTCTGCCGCTCGTTGCTTCCGCTGAAGCCTATCGGGATGTCGGTTTCATAGCGCTGAATGGTGCCACGAACAATCGCGTTCGCGTGCGCTTCGGCTGCATCACGAAGTCCGAGCTTGTTCTTCAGCTCAGCGCGCAACGCGAGGGTTATCTCCTGCTGAAGCTGCGGAGCCGAGGTGAGGTTCTCGAACGGAATGACAGCAACCGTGCGAATGCGCGATGGCAGTCCTCCGCCGGCAAAGCCGTACGGAAGACAGGCGCCGAGCGCCAGGAGAATGCTAAGGACCCCAGATCGACGCATCAAACGCCGGTACCTCATCGTCGCGAGTGATGCCAAGCCACAGCTTTCGATGGCCTGGTACCTCGTACAGTAGACGCCCGGCTTCATCCCTCGTAACAACTTCCGCAATTCTACCCCCGCTAAGGCGAGCAAGCTGCATCAGACGATTCCCCTTTATGGTAACACGCCAGGCAGCCGGGCGACCGATGTCGGCGTACAAAATGTCGCCATCGGCGGTAATAACCGTATCAGGCAGCGCGGGAATCGCCAATCGCCCGAGCACGGCCCACATCATTGCGGGAGGAGGGAGCACTTTCTCGACCTGGGCCTTGTTCGGAGCGCTGAGGTTGTTTCCGATCAATGTGGCCTTACCGAGCAGAATGCCTCCGTTAAGGAAGAGATCTACGCGAGCGCTGTCCGGCGACGCGACACGGATGGCTCCGTCTCCATTCGCCATGAGACTGTTTTCCTGGTAGTTCCAGTGGAAAACGATCTTACGGTGACCGGGAGCGAGCTTGAGTTCCGGCAGAGCTCGCTCGGGTGCCGGTGCCCCTTTCAGCGGCACGGCCTTCGGAGCACAACCCCCCCCAGCAACTACAATAAGTCCAACTGCAAGCCAGCGCGTCATCGAACCGTTATCGAAAGAATCCTATCGCCTTGAACGATCCGATCCAGCGCCGGATAGCCAGTCAACACCCGCCCGAATACAGTGTAATGACCATCGAGATGAGGCTGTGGCGAGTGCGTGATGAAATACTGGCTTCCGCCCGTGTCAGGTCCTGACAGCGCCATACCAAGCGCGCCGCGCTCGTATCTGCGGGGATTGAACTCGTCACGAATAGCGTATCCAGGCCCTCCGTTGCCATCGTCGCGCGGATCACCGTCCTGAGCGACGAAATTGGGAACGACACGGTGAAATCCCGTGCCCTTGTAGTATCCGGTGCGAGCGAGGTTCATGAAATTCCAGACTGTGATCGGCGCATCAGCTCCGAAAAGCTCGAGGACGATGCTGCCGCGTTGAGTGCGAATCGTTGCGCGCTGAGTTCTTCCCCGGAGCGCAGGAATTACGTAGCCCGTGACAATGTTCTGATACCACTCAAGTGGGCGAGGGTTTCCTGAAGTCGAAGGCCAATGCGATAAGACCGATGTGCTCTCGGCCTGCGCTCTCACCAGTGGATCACTCGAGGGAGCCAATGAGCGAAGCCTCTGTCTCAGCTCCGGGGGGAACGCAACGCTGTCCTTTTTCCATGCGAGCGAGAGGTACTGGATCGCGGCAATTCGAGCGTCGTTTCCCGAATCGGCGAGCGAACGCGAATAGCTTGCGAGCACGGCCGGCACGTCCACCGCTCTGGGATGCGAAGCAAGATTCCCAATCACTGTGGCGCGCGCGTAGAAGTCCTTGTCCGACAAACCCTCGATCAGCGCCTGGTGAATTGCGGGCGGCAGCGCAGCCGTATCGTTGCCCGCGAGCAAACCGTATGCGGACGCCCTGACGCGTCCGTCAGCGTCCTTTACCATCGCGCGCGCAATTCGCGACGCGAGCGCTGTGTCGGGCGATCCGCCGGCGGCATTCACCACGGCCGCGCGAGCGTGCCAGTCGCGCGCTGTCATCCACTCAGTGAGTTGCGGCATTCTCGCGCCTGCGCGCACGGCCGAAGCGAGGAGGCTCGCTCGATACATCCCGCTCGTGTCGCGCTGCCACAACGGTTCCCAGCTCGCCACTGCTGAGTCGAGCACAGTGCCCAACGACTGCGCTGATGCGATGCGAACGTTGGCATCGGTATCGCGGGTCGCGTTGACGACAGCTGCTTTTCCCTTCGCGCCAAATGTCGCGAGCGATCTCACGGCATTGATGCGCACATGCGGGTGTGCATCATTGGCGAGCGCGAGGAGTACTCCAACAGCCATGTCACCCAGGGAGTCACCCGCCGCACCCTTCGAAAGGCCGCGCGCCAGCTCGGCACGAGCGCGCTCGCGGCCCGCGTTGTCAAGCACATAAGCTTCGGCTGTTGGATTGACCGACGCTGACACCGATCGGGGCGCGCCTGCTCCTCGTCTGACGTCTGCTGCGTAGGCTTTCACGAAGTCTGCATTCGTTCCAAGCGTGATCAGGTCGCGTACGCCCGCAGGGGAACGATTGCGCGCGATCGCATAAACCGCGGCGTAGATAACTGAGGGCCTGTTCGATAACGCCAGATACGGACGCGCCGACGCGACGGGAATGGGCCTGAGCTTCGCCGCCGCAAAAAGGAGCTGAATTGTTCTGGCAGCGTCGGACGTGGGTGACGCCAGCGCACCGGTGATCGCGGTTCGAGCGGGCCCTCCAATCTCGCCGAGCGCCCAGGCAGCTTCGCGGGCAACTGACGCATTTCCTTTCAGCGCCGCGGCGAGCGAAGGTATCGCAGTCGAGTCGCGAAGCAATCCCAGCGCATAGGCGGCATTCGATGCGACCGCATTGTGACGATCGGTCAGCAACGAGCGAAGTAGTGATGCGCCTGGCATTCCATGAGACGACCCAACCTGGCCAACGGCCAATGCGCTGGCCGCGCGGAGAGGAGCCCATCTCGATGACAGGCCGCTGTCCACCAATGACCGATCGAACGTTCGCGAGTCGGTCATCGCCATGAGGCGCGCGTACAGATGGGAATCGAGCGCCGACGGAGACCCCGTCTGTGCCTGCAAAACTGAAGCAGAGGCAGCAGCCACGACCACAACCGCGCTACGAAACCGCATTTTCCATTGCCTGCCGAAGATGCGCCGGGAGTGCGACAAGTTTTCCGTCTCCATTGATTGAAGCAAGTATTGTCTGGGCCGAGGCGAGCTTTGCGCCCGTCAGGGCATTCTCGATCTTGTACTCGAATGTCACGGTTCGGGATTTCACTTCAGAGAGCGTCGTCTTCACCCGGACCCTGTCTTCATATTTTGCCGAGAAGTGGTACCGGATCGACGCGTCGATGACGGCCAGCATCACACCCTGCTTTTCGATGTCGGCGTACGAAGATCCCAGCTGCTTTATCAGGTCCGTACGTCCCATCTCACACCACACAAGGTAGTTGGCGTGATAGACCACCTGCATCTTGTCGGTCTCCGCGTAACGCACGAGAAACTCGATCACGCTGATGACAGGATCTCTGGTTTCGTCAGGCATCGGGGAAAGATAAGGTTTCGCGAATCCCGGCGCCGGTTTGTAAAGACATCACCTCGCGGCTACAATTGGCGTGTGCTCACGTCTCCCTGCTACGTAATATCCGATTCGCATCTTGGCGTTGCCTCTCTCGAAACCGAGAGGTCACTTGTCAGGTTTCTCCGCGACCTGGAAGGACGCGCCGGCTCGCTGCTCATCAACGGCGACCTGTTCGACTTCTGGTTCGAGTGGAAGACTGTGATTCCCCGGAACAGCTTCCGCGCACTCGCCGCGCTGTCACACCTGAAGGATGCGGGGCTGCCAATTCTCTGGATTGCCGGAAACCATGACTGCTGGGGTGGCGAAGTTCTCCGCGATGACATCGGCGTCGACTACCACGTTGGGGCCTGGAAAGGAAAGCTCGGCGGATGGAACTCGATCGTCGAGCATGGCGACGGGCTTCGCGCGAAAGAAGACCGGGGCTACAGAATGGTCCGGCCCATCATGCGCAACCGTGCGGCGATTCGCGCCTTCCGCGCGCTGCATCCCGACTGGGCGAGCTGGCTTGCCAACGGAAGCTCAGGGGCAAGCCGGATTCACAGAGCGCGCGACGAAGGACGCGGACTTCGCGCGATCGCGATGGCCGAGCTCGCGTCAAACCCCGATTGCGAGCTCCTCATCTACGGCCACTCGCATGTCGCGGCTCTCGAGCAGGCGCCTGGCGGCGGAGTTTTCGCAAACGCTGGATCGTGGCTCGATGCACCGACGTTTCTGAAAATCACCAGCGACCGCATCGAGCTTAGATCGGCGACCGGGAACTCACCCGAGGGTGACTGTCTCCACGCGATCGATCGAGGAGCCAAGAAAGCGCTGGCCGACGCGTAGGAACTGCTCGGGTGCATCAGACGCGATGAACCTGTAGCGCGCGTCGTCCGTCTCGGCGTGGGCGAGTCCGGCTTCCCGAAGAACTCTGCCGGTTTCCGCGGCTGTCTCTTCTGCGCTGTCGATCAGCCGAACATCCCTGCCAATTGTCTGCCCGATGACGCGTTTGAGCAGCGGATAATGCGTGCAGCCGAGCACGAGAGTATCGACGTGGGAGTCAACGAAGTTCGACAGATACTCTTTAGCGATCAGGCTCGTCGCATCGGTTTCAAGCCATCCCTCCTCCGCCAATGGGACAAACAGCGGACATGCAACGGCGGTGATCGTCGTTCCGGGGGCTTCGGCTTCGATTGCTTTCTCGTAAGCGCGCGAATTGATCGTCCCGTAAGTGCCGATCACGCCGACCCGCCCGCCCGTCGTCGCTTTCGCGGCAGCGCGCGATCCCGGCTCGATAACGCCAATGATCGGCAGGTCATTTTCAGCGCGGAGTGCAGGCAGCGCGTGCGCGGTTGCGGTGTTGCACGCGATCACCATCGCCTTGATTCCCTGTCCTTTCAGGTAATCGGTGATTTCGCGGCTGTAGCGAAGGACCGTGTCAGGGCTCTTCGGACCGTAAGGAACACGAGCTGTGTCGCCAAAGTAGATGATGCTTTCGTTGGGAAGCTGGCGAATGAGCTCGCGGACAACTGTCAGTCCGCCGATCCCGGAATCGAAAACGCCAATGGGCGCTGGATTGTTCTTCACCAAAAGACTTTTGCGAGTATCTGAACGCCCTTGTCTGTCGAGGTGACGTTCACGTTCGTATTGAAGTCCTGCAGATTCGCCGCGACGTATGCATCGGCGCCGGCAAATAGATGATTGAACACGATGACCGCAATCCAGTCCTCGAAGTGCGTGCGACGCGCCTTCACTCTGTCGGCAAGATTCTGGTTTCTTAGCGCGCCGGTTGTCTTCGGCTTCCCCGTGACTGAATCGACTACGGGTTTTCCAAGATTGTCGAGCACGGGTGTAAAGACCGTGTCGAGCTTCGCGGCTTTGGCGAGGTCGAGGTCGTGCTTCGACTTGAGCGCCATTCCAATTCCCCCCGCCTCGGCCGCGAGGAAAATCGTTGCTGCTTTCGGCCGCTTGAACTTGAGCTGCATGTAGCCTGGCGCGACGAGGGACGTCAGGAAGGCGCGGCGGGGAGAAATCGGAAGACGCGAAAAACTGTCGGGCAGGGCCGAAACCTTGGGCGTCCGCGCTGGCGGTTTGACGCCGACGGTTGTGCTGTCGGTCCGCTGGGCGCGCAAAGCCGAGGGATACATAGCGAAGCCGAGAGCGCACAAAACGATCAAGAAACTGGCGGGAGAGTGTGGGAATCGAACCCACCAGGCCCGACTCAGTCGGGTCACACCAGTTTTGAAGACTGGGGAAGCCACCAGGCCCCATCCACCCCCGTGTTCAGTTGATTTCGATCGCAGATTCTTTTCGCTCAATTACTTCCCCGATTTCGACAGCCCCTTCGACCTTCGAAAGATACTGCGCTACATGACCATGAGGCACACACACGAGAAGTCCGCCGGATGTCTGCGGATCGCATAGCACAGCTCTGATTTCGGGAGACTGATCGGTCCAGCTAACCAACGATTCGAGGTACTGCGCGTTTCGCTTCAGCCCGTCGCTGGAGGCGCCTGCTTTCCACGCTTCGATGGTACCCGGGAGAATCGGAATCGATGCCGCGTGCATCCGCAGCGTAACCTTGCTGGCTCGCGCGATGTGCGACGCGTGACCGAGCAATCCGAAACCAGTTATGTCGGTCGCGCACCTGGCACCAACTGCAAGCGCGACGCGGCTCGCCTGTCCATTGAGCGCCTTCATTCCAATCATCATCAGCGCCACCACGTTCTCGCTCAAGATCGCCGCATAGCTCTGGTCGCCGGCCGACGCCCTTTTGAGTGCCGTCGCAAGGATGCCGTTTCCGATGGGCTTCGTCAGCACGAGCCTGTCGCCGGGTTTCGCGGCCGCGTTGGTCAACAGGAACTCGGGATGCGCGCGGCCGGTGACTGAGAGTCCATACTTCAGCTCGGTGTCAATCACGGTGTGCCCGCCGACAATGTGCGCACCGGCCTCGTGCACTTTGTCCTGGCCGCCGCGAAGGATGCGCGTCAGCACATGCAACGGAAGATCGCCGGTCGGAAACGCGACGATGTTCAGCGCCGTTAGCGGCTGGCCTCCCATCGCGTAGACATCAGACAATGCGTTTGCGGCGGCGATCTGGCCGAACTCGTATGGGTCGTCGACTATGGGCGCGAAAAAGTCCACTGTCTGAACGAGGGCAATCTCGTCGGACAGCATGTACACTCCCGCATCGTCGAAAGTCTCCCGGCCAACTAGCAGCCGGGGGTCCTTCAGCGACGGCAGCGGAGCGAGCACCTCGGACAGGTCACCCGGACCCATCTTTGACGCTCAACCAGCACATCGTGCGAACACGGTAAGACGGAAAAGTTCGTCGCGCGTGTTTGACGTGCTGCCCATGTCGGACTCCGTGATGGTTTTTTACTTCGTTGCGGCTACGAGGTCGATCTCGACCAGACTTCCGCGCGGCAATGCCGTTACCTGAACCGTCGAGCGCGCGGGACGCGCATCGCCCATGATCCGGGCGTAGATCTCGTTGACTGTGGGAAAGTGAGCCATGTCATGCAGGTATACAGTAGTGCGCACTACATCCCCCCAGCCCAGACCGGCGGCCGCGAGAACAGCCGCGAGATTCTCCAACACACGCTCGGTCTGCTTCGATATGTCGCTCTCGACCATCTGTCCGGTCACCGGATCGAGGGCGATCTGTCCTGCGGAAAAAAAGAATCCATTGGCGATGACTCCCTGTGAATAAGGGCCAATCGCCACCGGCGCTTTGTCAGTCTTTACGTGCTCCACGCTAACCCTCGCTAAGACAAGAAAGTGAACCTGCGCAATCTTACTCATCAGGAAGCAGGTCACGCCAGCTTGAAGAGCGTTCGCGCATTGCTTGATACCGCCGCGGCAAGTCGCGCTCCATCATCGCCGCGAGCGGCGGCAAGCCGTGCGACAGTAAAACCTACCCACGCCGGCTCGTTTCGCTTTCCCCGGTTTGAGATGGGCGCCAGATACGGAGAATCAGATTCCGCCAGAATCCGGTCGCCGGGAATCATCCGGATAAGATCGTCGTCCTTCCAGTTCTTGAACGTCACAATCCCGCTGAAGGACACATACCAGCCCACTGCAATCGCCGCTGCCGCGAGCTCGTGACTTCCCGTGTAGCAATGAAGCACGCCGACAACTCCATTTGACCCCGCCTCTGTCACCATCGCCCGCGTGTCATCCTCGGCGTCGCGTGTGTGGACAACAACGGGCACGCCAAGCTCCGCGGCAAGCGAGAGCTGCGCTGCGAAAGCCCGCCGCTGCTCGCCGCGCGGAGAGTTGTCGTAGTGGTAGTCGAGACCGCACTCTCCGAGCGCTACGGCGCCGTGAGCGACGAGATCCCTCAATCCGGCGACATCACCAGCCGCGAACCCCTCGGCGTCGTGAGGATGGACGCCAGCCGTAAACCAGACGAAGCCGGGATTCTCCGCTGCGACGAGGGCGGATGCACGAGCGGCGCCGAGGACATCCCCGGCGCCGCTGCCGGAACCGATGCACACTATGGCATCGGCTCCACTGTTCCGTGCGCGAGCAATTACCTCGCTGCGGTCACCGGCGAACGCTTCGTCTGCGAGGTGCGCGTGACTGTCGATGTACCCTTTGACATGCCCAGTTTCCGCGGCCATTGCCTTTCGATCCAGAGAAGTACAGGTCCAGCGACGTAGATGGAGCTGAACGTTCCGGTAAAGATACCGAACGCCATCACCCAGGCGAACGGCCTGATGACCTCACCGGCAAAGAACAGAAGAGCGAGCGTGGCGCCAAGCGTCGTGGCGTGGGTCAGAATTGAGCGCGGCAGAGTCTCGTTGATCGCACGATTGAGAGTCTGATAAAGCGTCTCCTTGCGGCCCTTCCTGAGATCCTCGCGAACACGATCGAAGATGATGATCGTGTCGTTCAGGGAATAACCGATAACCGTAAGGATTGCAGCAACAACCGTCAGCGACACCTCGAGGTGAAGCAGCTTGAGGAAAGCAAGGGTCGTGAGCACGTCGTGGCCTGTCGCGATGAGCGCAGCGACGCCAAAGCGCCACTCGAACCGAATTGCGAGGTACACGGTGGTGACAAGAAACGAGAGAAGCATCGCAATGATAGCGTCACGACGGAGCTCGTCACCGACGCGCGGGCCGACAGCCTCGGTGCGGATCACCTTGAAGTTGCCCACACCGTACTTCTGCTCCAGCACTTTCTCGATCTGCTTCGAGGCGGACTCTGCTCCCGCAGTGGCAGCTCCCCGCTGTTCAGCTTCCTGCGCCCTCACCGTGAACTCGTTGGCATTTCCAAACTGCTGAATCTCGGCCCCGGTGATGCCTGCCTGATCGAGGGACGAACGCAGCGAGCCGACGTCAACGGGTTTCGCGAACTGAAGCTGCACGAGAGTGCCACCGGTAAACTCGATGCTGTAGTTCACTCCCTTGATCGCGAGCGAACCGAGTCCAAGGATGATGAATGCCGCCGTGATGCCCGCTGCCCACTTCCACCAGCGGATGAAGTCGATGTTGGTGCCGTGAAGAATGCGAACCATTAGATGCTCAGTGTCTGTGCGCTCTGTGAGCGGTTGAGCCAGATCATATAGAAGGTGCGCACCACGAAGATCGACGTGACCATCGAGGCAGCGATACCGGCAAGGAGAGTGACTGCGAATCCGCGAACCGGGCCTGTTCCGTACTGATAGAGAACGGCAGCAGTAAGCGCTGTTGAGACGTTCGAATCGATGATTGCGCTCATGGCGTGACGGAAACCCTCGTCAACGGCAGTTCGCACAGTCTTTCCATGATCGAGCTCTTCTCGAATTCGCTCGAAGATCAGCACGTTCGCGTCGACCGCTATACCGATAGACAAGACGAAACCGGCAAGACCTGGGAGCGTGAGCACGGCACCAAAGCCGGCCAGCACCGCGAGCGTGAACAGGATGTAAACTGCGAGTCCGATCACGGACAGCACGCCGGAGAACCGGTAATAGCCGATCATGATAACGATGACGAGCAGGATTGCGATGAGCCCAGCGGTGATTCCGGCCTGAACTGAATCCTTGCCGAGGCTGGCTCCGATGTTACGAACCTCGGCGATCTTGAGCGGGGCCGGCAGCGAGCCGGCGCGAAGAACGAGAGCAAGGTCAGATGCGGCCTGGAGATCCTTTCCGCCCATCGTGATCTGTCCGCGGCTTCCGATTGCGCTGTTGATTACGGGCGGACGGCCCATCACCCGGTCATCGAGCACGATCGCCATGAAATCCTTGATGTGCTTTGACGTCTCGTTGCGGAACTTGCGGCCGCCTTCGTTGTTGAACTGGAACTCGACGATCGTGCCTTCTGTCGGCGATGTATTGGGCTTGGCGTCGGTGAGGTACTCACCCGTTATGATAGGACGCTGATCGAGAACGTACATCGTGTGGTACGTCTTGTTCGCGAGCGTCGCGGAATCACTTCCGAACCGAACCACTTTTCCCGGCGGGAGTGCTGCCTGGACTTCCGGTCGCGACAGATAGCTCTCGAGAGTCGGCAGGTCGGTGTCGGCGACATAATATTCGCCAGGCATCTGCCCCTGCTGAATCAGCTTGGAGAAGCTGCCGATACCTGGCGTAATAGCCGTGTCGGTCTTGGCTGAGTCAGTCGTCTTCGCGGCGGTGTCTTTCGAGAAGAGTCCGGCAGCGCCCACAGCAGTGTCAGCTTTCGGCGCTGCAGTCGTTCCGCCGGTCGTTGCAACTGAAAGGCTCTTTACAGCGGCGTCAAGCCGCGGAAGCGACTTCTCGAGCGCACTGGTCTTGTCTGTGATCTGGAACTGAAGGAAGGCAGACTTCTGGACAACTTCCTGGGCGCGAAGAGGATCGTCGATGCCGGGCAGCTCGACGATAATTCTGTCGTTGCCCGACTTCTGAACGAGCGGCTCGGATACTCCGAACTGGTCGATACGAGTGCGCACGACTTTCAGTGCGCGATCAATCGCCTCGCTTTTCTTGGGGACTGCACCCTTGGACTCGTCAACTTCGAGCGCGAGGTGCATTCCGCCCTGAAGATCGAGCCCGCGCTTGAGTGGCACGCGCCTGACGGTGTCATAGACAAAACCGCTACCGCGCTTGACGCGCTCCGTAACGGTACGAGGAAAGAGCGCCGCAGCAGAGGCGACGATCAGTCCGAGAATAATAAGAATCCGATACCGCAGAGTCATGCGACTGAAGGGGTAAAAGGTGCTGTTCCCGTATAGCCTTTAAGGTTAACGGCACGAGTGAGTTGAGTCAAAGAAATAAGCGCATTTTCGCGATCCTTTCGGAGCTGCGCGACCAGTTCGTCCGGACTTCCGAACTTGCGCGTCTCGCGAAGGAACGACACGAAATCAATCCGGACGCGATTTCCGTAGAAATCGCGCGAAACGTCAAACAGATGAGCCTCGATCGAGACCTCCATGTCGCCAAACGTCGGCCGCGGTCCAAGGTTCATCATCCCGCCGAACGGCCCTGCCGGAGTCTGCGCTATAACCGCATAAACACCTTCCGGCGGAAGGAGCTTCCTGGGCGATACCGGCGAGAGGTTGATCGTGGCGAACCCGAGCTTCTGCCCGCGCGCGTTACCGGCAACTACGGTTCCCGAGACTGAATAGCGCCGGCCGAGGCCCTGGGCGGCCCTGTCGAGATCTCCACCCGCTACCGCTCGCCTGATCGAAGTCGACGAAACGTGCTGGCCGTCGGGCGCCGAGACCGCCTCGATTACATCGACGGCGAATCCATCAGCGGCACCAAGCTCCTTCAGCACGGCGACGTTCCCCGCCCTCCGGTGACCGAACCCGTGGTCGTGACCAATCAAAAGCTCCTGCATCCGGAAACGCTTTCGGAGAATGAGCTCCACAAACTCTTCGGCTCCATAACCGGCGAGGTCATGGGTGAAGGGCATGATCGCGAAGTAGTCCACGCCCGTCTCCGCCAACACTTCGAGCTTTTCCTCGGTCGTGGTCAGCAGAAGCGGCGCAGCAGACGGATTGACGACCTCGAGAGGATGAGGATCAAAGCTCAGGAGAAGGCTCGGCGCGCCAACGACTCGCGCTCTTTCGACGAGCCGGCGGATGCACTCGCTGTGTCCGAGATGAACTCCATCGAAGGTACCGACAGTAACCACCGTTCCTTTTACCGTCGGTGGAAGGCCTGAATCCGCAGTATCGATCAACGTGTTCATCCTGGCGACGCAACGACCGACAGCTTCTGCAACGCTGGCCTGGCGGAGCAAATGGTCTCAAACGTTGAGGCATCAGCGACATCGAACGGTCCGCTGCGGATTCTGCGGAGCGCTGTTAGATGAGCGGCGCTGTCGGTAATGCGGCCCAGGTCGCGGGCGAGCGCGCGGATGTAAGTGCCGGTCCCGCATGTGACAGTGACATCGATCTCACCTTCACGCTCGGCGTCGATCTGCCAGCCAATCACTTCGACGTCAGCGGGCTGAAGGTTGAGTGCTTCGCCGCGTCTGGCTGCATCATAGGCGCGGACGCCGTCAACTGATTTCGCCGAAAATGCCGGCGGCATCTGGCTGATCATGCCTGTCAGAGCGGGAATGGCCGAGTGAATTGCAGCGGAAGACGGCGGTGCTGCTTCGCGGACAACAGTGCCCGTGCAATCGTCTGTGTTGGTCTGCGCGCCAAACCGGATCGTCGCACGATAGACCTTGGGCTCTGTATTGATGAATGTCGCGAGCCGGGTCGAATGGCCGATCAACAGGACGAGAAGGCCGGTTGCGAAAGGATCGAGTGTGCCGAGGTGGCCGATGCTTCGCTCACCGTACGCACGACGCACGAGCTGCACGACATCGTGAGACGTTACGCCAGCAGGCTTGTCGACAAGCAGCAGACCTTCAGGACGCGCGGACACTCTCGCGCGCCGTCAGCTTCCTGATTCTTCGCCGCTACCGTCTGGCGAAGACGTATCGTCTGACTGAGCAGCCGGCGATTCAGCCTTGATGCCCGCCAGCAGGGATTCAATCCGGGCCGCGCGCGCAACGCTGTCGTCTTCCTTGAACTGGAATTCGGGTGCAACGCGAAGCTGAAGCGCGCGGGCGACCCGCGATCGCAGATGCGACGCAGTACTCGCCAGACCTTCAAGCGTCGATGCCTTTTCTGATTCGCTCCCCATCACGCTGACGAAGACTTTCGCATGACGAAGGTCGTTCGTGAGCTCGACGCCGGTGACGGTGACGAAGCCGACGATCCGCGGATCCTTCGCCGAGCTTCCGAGGAAAGTCGCCACTTCTTCGCGGATCGCTTCGGCAACGCGATCCGACCGGCGTGTGTTACGCAGGGGCGTTCGACGTCAGGGTGCGCGCAACCTGCTCCTTGCGATAGCACTCGATGACGTCGCCTACCTTGATGTCGTTGAAGTTCTCGATTCCGATACCGCACTCGAAGCCTTCGCGCACTTCCTTGACGTCGTCCTTGAAGCGGCGCAGCGACGCGATGTTGCCATCGTAAATCTCAACGCTGTCGCGAATGACACGCGCACGCGTCGCGCGGACGATGATACCACTGCGCACCGAGCAGCCGGCAATGAGTCCGAGCTTCGGAACCTTGAACGTCTCGCGAACTTCGGCCTCGCCGAGCACGACTTCGCGCTCCTCGGGACGGAGCATCCCCTCGAGGGCAGCGCGTACGTCTTCGACCGCCTCGTAGATGACCTTGTACAGCTTGATGTCGACGCCTTCGCGCTCGGCAGCGGCGCGGGCGTTGTTGTCGGGACGCACGTGGAAACCGACGATGATCGCGCCCGATGCTCTGGCGAGAAGAATGTCGCTCTCAGTAATCGAGCCTACGCCGCGGTGAATGACGTCCACCGAGACTTCGTCGTGCGACAGCTGGCCGAGCGCATCGGCAAGTGCTTCTGCCGGGCCGCCCTGATCTGCCTTGATGACGATTCTGAGCGTGCGCTTTTCGCCGGCCGCAGAAGCGTTCATGAAATCCTCGAGCGATACGATGCTCTTGGACGTGCGGCGGCTCTTCGCTTCGCGGTCGAGGCGCTGACGAGTCTGGGCGATCTCACGTGACTCCATCGCGTCTTCAACCACGACGAACTGATCGCCGGCCATCGGAACGCCACCGATACCAAGAATCTGAACCGGAATCGCAGGACCAGCCGACTTCACGACCTTGCCGCGCTCATCGAGCAGGGCGCGAACGCGACCGGAGAACATGCCGCAGATGAAATCGTCACCGACTTTGAGCGTACCAGCCGAGACGAGAACCGTTGCGACGGGACCCTTGCCTGGATCAAGCTGGGCTTCGACGACGGCGCCGACTGCGCGACGATTTGGATTCGCCTTGAGGTCGAGAATTTCCGCCTGAAGAAGAATCTGCTCGAGAAGCGTGTCGACTCCGGTTCCTTTCTTTGCCGAGATCTCGCTGGAGAGCGTCGTGCCTCCGAACTCTTCGAGAACGACGCCGTGCTGAAGCAGATCCTGCTTGACCTTGCCAGGATTTGCGGCCGGAAGATCGATCTTGTTGATCGCGACGATCATCGGCACGCCGGCGTTCTTGGCGTGCGAGATGGCTTCGATCGTCTGGGGCATCACCTGATCGTCAGCGGCGACGACGAGGACGACGATATCAGTGACCTGCGCTCCGCGCGCGCGCATGGCCGTGAACGCTTCGTGGCCAGGCGTGTCGAGGAACGTGATCTGCTTTTCGTTCGGCAGCGAAACGTTGTACGCACCGATGTGCTGCGTGATTCCGCCTGACTCGCCGGCGACGACGTTTGCTTTCCGGATGTAATCGAGCAGCGAGGTCTTACCGTGATCCACGTGACCCATGATCGTGACGACGGGCGGACGCGACTCGAGCTCTTCGGGTGTGTCGGTGACGACCGACTCCTCGAGGCCAGCCGTGTACTCCTCTTCCTTGACTGCAGCGAATCCGAATTCACCGGCGATGAGCTCGATCTGGTCGAAGTCGAGTCGCTGGTTGATCGTGACCATGAGGCCGAGGTTCTTGAACGCGAAGCCGACGATTTGCGTCGCCGGGATCTTCAGAATTTGAGCGAGCTCGCTGACCGTGATGAACTCGTTGACGCGAACCGTCTTTTTCTCGCGCTCGACTTCGGCAACGCGCTGCGCTTCCATCTCTTCGCGATACGACGCATCGTCGGACCGGCGCGCGCCGCCACGACGCGGCGCGGTGCCGCGAAGAGCCGTCATCGTCTTGGAGATGCTGGACGACACTGCTTCCTGATCTACCGAGCCGCGCTTGCCCTTCTTTCCGCGGCGAGCGCGATCGTCGGTTCCGCCTGGACGCGGCCGCTCTTCGCGACGTGCGCCGGGGAAACCGGTTCCTGCACCAGGAGCAGCCGACGCTACCGGGCGCGGTGGTGCGAACGGAGTGCCTGTCGCGACTGGACGTGGACGCGGTGCGCCAGGAACGATCGGGCGCGGACGTTGACGCTCGGGGCCTGACTGCCCACCCTGCTGCGGTTGTGTGCTATGAGTCTGCGGCTGTTGAGCTGGCGGACGCGGAGCTGCCGGCCGCGCTTCTGCGGGGGCCGGCTGCACGTCGTCACCACGATCCTGCTTTGCCGGCGCAACGGGCTCGGCGGCGCTTTCGGTCTGCGCTGCGGTTTCCGTTTCAGCCGGCGGCGGAGCGACGCGGCGCTTTGGCGGTGGCGCGACTTCCGGCGTGCTGACGTCGGACACTGTTGGAAGTGGTGCGGCGGCCTGTGGCTCCGCGCCTTCTTCGACTGGTGACGGAGCCGGGGCTTCGACTGCGCGGCGGCGGCGGCGTCCAGCATCTGCTGCCGGTTCAGGAGCAGGCGGCAGAGCTTCGACTGCGGGGGCCGCGCCGCGGCGTCTGCGGGTTGGCGCAGCGGCAGGCGTCGTAGCCCGAGCTCTCTTCTCGCGCTCCCACCGCGCCCTGATGCGGGCGACCTGGTCGTCCGTGAGCGGGGTCATGTGGCTGCGCACGGGTACATCCATCGTCCGAAGGAGGTTTATGACCTCATCGACCGAAATCCCGAATTCGCCTGCCATGTCGTTCACGAGAAGCTTGCTCAAAACACTACCTCCTTAATCCCCGGCGGTTCGGTGGTCGAACCGGCCGTATTGCCTTTCCTGTAATGCCACCGACAGCGGGAATCGCGTCGAGAATTCCCTTTGCCAGTCCCCTGTCTGTAACTCCGATCACGGCCACGGACTCGCGTCCGCTCATTCCGCCAAGCTCTGCCGCGGTCAGTTCATTGATGACCGGTACGTCGTGAGCAGCCAGCAGACCCGTGATCTTATCCAAACTATTCTTCGATGCATCGTTAGCCACAAGCGCAACCTTGAGCTTGCCGTGCTTCGCTGCATCGCGTGCTTGTGCAACACCTACAACAGCCATGCGACCGCGAAGTCCAAGGCCCACAAGACCAAGGGCCTTTTTCTTCGCGATCTCACTGATCATTTGTCCGTCGTCTCCGCGGTTCCTTCTTCAACAGCCGGAGCCGGCGGCATTCCTTCTTCAGTTGCATCTGATTCCGCTGCTTCGGGCTCATCATCATCAGTTGTCAGCTCGTTGATGATCGTCATGAGACGGTCAGCCTCTTCAGGAGCAATACCGGCGAGACGCAGGAAGTCCTCGCGCTCGAGGTCGATGATGTCGTCAAGCGTCTTGTACCCTGCTTCCTCGAGAACCGCGACCGTTGCCGGCTCCAGTCCTTCGATTTCGGACAGACGCGGATTCACGTTTTCTGCGCCTTCCTCACCGGGAAGCGGCGCAAATATCTGCTGCTCCGAGCCACGCTCCATCCACTCGCGGCTGGAGTAGAGCTCGATCTTCCACTCGGTGAGCTCGGAAGCGAGGCGGACGTTCTGTCCGTTGCGGCCGATCGCGAGCGAAAGCTGATCCTCATCAACAACAGCCTGAATCGTTTTGGTCGCGGCATCGCTGAACACGCGAGCGACACGCGCGGGCGCGAGCGCCAGCTTGGCGAATCTCTCCGGATCTGAGGACCATGGAACGATGTCGATTCTCTCACCCTGCAGCTCGTTGACAACAGCCTGCACGCGCGAACCCTTGAGACCAACGCACGCGCCTACCGGGTCGACCGAATCGTCACGCGAGAACACGGCGATCTTCGTGCGGTTTCCGACCTCGCGTGCGGCGGCTCTGATCTCAACGATTCCCTGCTGGATCTCCGGGACTTCGAGCTTGAACAACGCCTTCACGAACATCGGGTCGCCACGGCTCAACATGAGGCGCGGACCCTTGGGCGTTTCTTCAACGCGCTTGAGAACTGCACGCAGAGCGTCTCCCTGATGGAAATGCTCGCGGTGGTTCTGCTCGCGATAAGGTATGACTGCTTCGGCTTCGCGGAACTTGTTGAGCATGATGACGAGCTTGCCGCGCTCGATCTGCTGAACCTCGCCCGAGAGCAGGTCGCCGACGCGGCTCGTAAATTCGTCGCGGATCTTGGTGCGCTCGCCCTCACGGACGCGCTGGATGATGCGCTGCTTCGCGGCAAGCACGGCCATCCGGCCGAACTCTGCGAAATCAACTGGATCCTCGAGCACGTCTCCGACCTGGAACTCGGGGTCTTCGAAGCGTGCTTCCTCGAGGGAGACCTCGCGCGCGGCATCCGTGACTTCGGCTACGACGGTACGCAGGCGAACGATGCGAATCGTTCCCTTATCCTCGTCGATGTCCACCTCGGCCTGCACCGTCGGTCCATGCTTCTTGGCGAGTGCCGCGGTGATGCCGTCGAACAGCAAGCCGTGCAGCTCGGTACGATCGAGCTGCTTGGTGTTCGTCAGCTCGCGGATCGCGGTCAGGATTTCAAGTGAACTGGCCATCCAAAAAGCTCCTTACCTTTTCCAGTTGAATGCCAGCCGCGCTTTCGTCACGGCGGCAAGCGGAACGCGGAGAGTGCTTCCCTTCGCGTCCTCTACGACAATCACTTCAGCACCGGTGTCACCCTCGACTCCGGCGATACGAATCTCTTTTGAGCTGAGCCCGGTCGAGCCCTCGAACGGATGGGCGTTTATAACCGCGTCGCGTCCAACGAACCGCTTCCAGTCAGCAGCATTTCTCAAGGGTCTTTCGACCCCCGGCGAGGACACCTCGAGCACGTATCGCGTGCCCACCATGCTTCCCTCGTCGAGCCTTGCCTCAATCGCGCGCGATGCCCGGGCACAATCGTCAACTGTGATCTTTTCGCCGTCCGCGCGCTCGATGCGAACATCGAGCACCGGGCGGTTCCTGGTGCCTACTGACCGGAGCTCGAAAAGCTCCAGCCCGAGCGGTGTAAGTTCTGTCGTAACAATGTTTTCTAATGCTTCGTTCATCTTGTTTCGAGCAGACCTCTTGAAACAAAAAAATGTGGGGGGCATCCCCACATTTCTGAGCGCCACCCTGTCCGCGCCACATCATGCAATCTAGGCTTTGCTACCTATAGAGTCAAGCTGAGGGTAAGGGGTTTGCTGATCACAGTTGACTCGTACCTGCTGAATGACCGTTAACTAGAGGACTGTTGTCTCAGGACTCAATCTGTCGCTGTAAACTCATGCTTTTGTTGACTGAAGACTGAGGAACAACCCTCGGTTCTCAGTTATCAGCAACTGACCGGGTAGGGAGACAACAGTCGTCGAGTGCACTGTTCGTCAGCAACAACGAGTCAACAGGGGATCAAGAGCACGAGTTCACAGTTCTCTCGCAAATGAATTCAGAGGATGCCGGCCACTATCACGGCCAGCTGCCTTCCCGTATCCCCAGCCCTGTGCGAGAAATACTTGTCATTATCGCACTTCGTGCAGTCAGGGCTCACCGTGATATCCAACACCCCTGAATCCCTGGCGTGCTCCGCAATGAGCGACCGGATATCCACATTCCCCGGCCGGTTGGCCTCCTCACCCGTGAGCTGCGAGCGTACCTCGGCACTCACCTCATAGCACCGACCGCAGATGGCCGGACCCAGGTGGACCTTCAGCTCATCCGGAGGGAGGCCGAGCCGGGAATACGCCCGGAGTCCCGAATCGACGATCCGCGCGACAGTCCCTCTCCACCCGGAGTGAAGAACCGACACAAACCCCGACGGGTGCGAAATAAAAATCGGAACGCAGTCGGCGACGGAAACCGCCAGAGCGATTCCCCTCTCCGCCGCCATGTGACCGTCGGCCTCCCCGGTCCGGAGCAGCCCTTCCCATCCTCCGCGGTGGGTAAGCACTTCCGAGCCGTGCACCTGCCGGCCGATCACAAGACGCCTGGCGTACGACGATAGAGAGTCCTGAAGACCGGTCCAGCGGGCCATTACTTCGCCCGTCGGGTCCGCCCCGGAAAGGCTGAACGTGCCGGCCTCCCTTGTCGTCGTAAACGCGCGGATGCCAAAGGAGGCGAAGCCGGGAACTTCCTCCTTTGGCAAAGTGTCGAGCCCGGTGCTCATTTACGTCTGTCTGCGACTCGCTCCACGTTCGCGCCGAGTGCCTTGAGCCGGTCGTCGATCCTCTCGTACCCGCGCTCGATCTGACCGACGTTGTTGATGATGCTCCTGCCTTCAGCGCAAAGGGCCGCAATCAACAGCGCCATTCCAGCACGAATGTCGGGAGAATCGAGAGTCGCTCCGCGCAGCTTCGACGGGCCGGCAACGATAGCGCGGTGCGGATCGCAAAGCACGATCTTCGCTCCCATCCCGATCAGCTTGTCGACGAAGAACAGGCGCGACTCGAACATCTTCTCGTGCATCATGATCATGCCGTCGCACTGAGTCGCGGTGACGATGGCAATGGACATCGTATCAGCAGGAAATGCCGGCCACGGCTGGTCTTCCAGTTTCGGCACGTGATCTCCGAGGTCGGACTGAATCTTGAGAGTCTGCTTGGCCGGAACAATCAGGTCATCGCCATCGACCTCGCAGATAATTCCCAGCCGCTCGAAGCCCATCCGGGTCGACCGGAGGTGTTCGATGCCGGCATCCTGAATTCGCAGCTCCGACTTCGTGACGGCCGCCAACCCGATGAACGAGCCAACCTCGATGTGATCGGGCCCAATCGTGTGCGTGACCTCGTTCTTGCCGAGCGTGCGCCCGCCTTCGATGGTGATCTTGTTTGTGCCGAGTCCTTCGATCTGGCCACCGAGCGCCTGGAGGAAAACTCCCAGGTCCTGGACGTGCGGCTCGCTCGCCGCGTTGCGAAGGATCGTCCGTCCCCTGGCAGACACTGCCGCGACGAGAGCGTTCTCGGTAGCGGTCACACTGGGCTCGTCGAGAAATACGTCTGCGCCCTTGAATCCACCCTTCACGGTGACTTTCAGGAGTCCGCCTTCGTGGTCCAGCTTTGCGCCAAGCTGTTCGAGCGCAAGGAAGTGAGTGTCGAGGCGTCGCCTTCCGATGACATCACCACCGGGAGGAGGAAGCCGAATCTCTCCGCACCGCGCCAGGAGTGGAGCGGCAAGCAGGATCGACGCCCTGATCTTGGCGCACAGGTTTGCGTCGAGATCGCTTGCCACGAGATCGTGCGCTTCGATCTTGAGCGAGTTCTGGCCTGTCCACTCGACGGCCGCGCCGACGGATTGAAGCAGCTCGATCAACGTCTCGATGTCGCGAATATGCGGCACGTTGTCGAGGTGGACGGTGCTGTCGGATATCAATGCGGCCGCGACGATGGGCAGCGCGGCGTTCTTGTTTCCGGACGGGCGGATGGAGCCGCTCAACTTGCGGCCTCCCTCGACTACGTATTGGACTGCGGGCATTTCTCTCATGATGCGGGGAGCCAGGGAAATCGTTCGCGACATGTCGTAGTCGAACATCATCGCGGTTGCGCTAATATATTCA
>DATLDF010000008.1:0-23734 GCA_035525975.1 Gemmatimonadaceae bacterium | reverse complement strand
TCCGGTCGTGTGGGTTCCGTGTCCTTCTGTGTCAGACGGATCGTTGTCACCGTCGATCCAGTCCTTTCCGGCAATCAGCTTGCCGGCCAGTTCACTGTGGCTGAAGTCAACACCGGTATCGATGCTGCCGATGGTTACGGTATTGGTGCCGGCAGGGGCGATCCCCTCGATGGCGTCTTCATCCGCGTCGATCAACGATGCGTACGACGACGGAATCGGGCCCGTGCGTCCGCTCGGATCGTTGAAGAAATTCATGTTGCGGCCGCCCTGATTGTAGAACGCCCACATCTCGTTGCGGATTGCGGTTGGCTGGCGGATGTAGTTCGGCTCCGCCCATTCGACGTCTGCGTCGTTCTTCAGGGAGTTGGCAATGGCATTTTCCTGCCCCTTGTTTCCGCGGACGACAACAAATGCGTCTGCGTATCCTTTGCGCAGCAATCCAAGACCCTTGCCCTTTGCCTTGGTCTCAGCGTTAACGCCGTCCTTGAACTTGACCAGGATCTCACCCTCGACGACTGCTTCTGCGTCAGAGGATTCGGCGAACTTTGCCAGAGAGAGTGTCGGGCCCGATGTTTCCGTGGCCGGCGACAGCGGTGCCTCGGTGCATGCCGCGAGTGAAGCCACGGCGAATGCCGCGATTCCGACTGAAATCGAACGGGACATTACCTACCTCCTTTTTTGTTCAACTACGCCGAGCGGGTGCTGCGGTCGTATCTTCAAACGCCGATTGTCGCGCTCTGCGCGGCGGCGAATAAGACGAGCTGAAAAAGCAGAACAGAGTCTGGTGAGGCAGGTAGCGCAGAGCGAAAACTACATCTGTTTAGAGTCCGCGCAAGCCCAGTAAAACAGTAACTCCTTTCCGCCTGTTTACAAAGCCTTTTGGGTCGAGGGCCCGCCCGGAGCCGCCAAATGGCACCTGGGTATACAAAAGAAGGCCGGGATCTCGACGATCCCGGCCTCTTCCGAAACGATTATCAGGCGATCAACTACACCGCGTCCGAAAGACTCGTGAAGTTGAAGTCCTTTGCCTTGATCGGAGGCATTACGATCGGGCCACCCTGCTCAGTACCAGCAAGCCGAACCGGCGGGCCCATCGCCAGAAGATTGTTCAGCAGGAACAACGGCGACTCATTGAAACGGAAATTCTTTACGGACTTCGAGATCTCTCCGTTTTCGATGAAGGTTCCAACGCCGAATGTCCTTTGATACAGAATCGACTATTTGATGTATGAAATCGACATCTGATGATAAGAAACCGACATTGTGCGCGACCTGCCACTGCCCACGCAATACCATTCGGCTTGGATACGGTAAGTTGGTTGTATCGACTGCAAATGAGCTGAATCATGGCAGTGCGTTCGTTTGCGATGATCAGGTGCGACTCATGCGTCTGCGGTCCCAGACTCTTAACTCGCGCAAGCCATCATTTGTTGACTAACATTGAACCTTCAAAGAAGATGAACGCAAACGGACGATCGCCCAGTTCAAAAAAAAGTGTCCCAGAACTTCTCCAAGGGGCAAGCTGGGCCAATTTGGTTCAGAACCTTCAACTCTCATCGCGAGAGGCTGATGTACTTCGATGCATGTTTGTAGATGAGCGCATCGCGGCGATTTCAGAAGAACTAGGCTTAGCTGAAGGAACCATCCACACTTATCGAGAACGTCTATTTCGGAAACTCTCCGTTCGAAGTTGTGCCCAAGTGATCGCAATTGCTTTTGCTACGCATATCGAACTGAACGAAGAGTCGGACGCCAGCGACTAACAACTGTCGAGTTTCATCGTGTCCGTCGGCGGCGGGACGCTCGATGGCGGACACCGACCGATGTACGCTCACGAGCGACTTGTCGGAGGCAACCGGGTCGCCCAACGTGCTAAAGTGCCTCGTCGTGCACATCCCTTCGGTCGAGTTGAATGGGCTTCGGCAGGCGCGATTGGATGAGAACGTATGAGTAGGACCTATGGTCGAGTGTTATGGCTCCAAACTATGGCGACAGAGAATCACCAAGGATATAGGGTGACCAGCACCAGCGACTGTCGACGAATCGCGCAGCCGCCTTGTTCGCCTGCGTCGAGTCACCGAATTGCGTCTGTCAAGCTCGGGAAGCGGCAATCGACAAGCTTGGTGATTGGTGCTGGAGCGCTAGTCGCGGCGATGGTTATGGTCACGCTCGGCATGCATTCAAATTTGCACCTACCGATGATGATGCTATTGGCTGCGACCGCGGGCTTCTCGTCGATGGCGGCGCCATGAGGGAACAACTCGATCCTCGTGATCAGCTCGCCGGTCGGCGGGACTCGCTGGCATCGGAATCAATCACGACATCGCAGGAATGCTGTCATTTTCGTTATTGCTTCGACAGTCTCAGCGTCGATCGTTGGCTTTTGCATCGGTGTTGGTGGGGACTGGATTGCGAACAGGTGGCCGACGGTACGAGTGCTCGGTTTATGGTTGGTCGTCGCCTTTTCAACCACCTACGCAGTCGCGGAGTTCGTTGGGACAGCTCTCCGTGTTCCAACATCCCATTGGATTATTCCACGGAGCTGGGCTGCAGTTGGCGACGGAGCGTTCGCATTGATGTTTGGCCTTGTGTTGGGAGCTGGTTTCATCACAGTGGTGCCCTTCATAGGCTTTTACTCACTAGTCTTGTGGTGCGCTTTGATTCAAAATCCACCGGAGTCAGCGCTAGTTATGGCGTTTTTCGGAATCACTCGAGGCCTGCCGGTTTTGCTTACTGCCGTCGAGATCAAATCGGGACAGCGCCGTGCATCTGATCTCCTCCTCGGCGTCGTCGATGGGTACGAAATCACCAATGCATCGGTTGTCCGTTACATGCGCATCGCCAGTTTGATGGGCGCGAGCGCAACAATTGTAATGCTCTCAGTGTCAAGGAGGATGTGATGTCAACTAAAGCAAACGCAGAACCGGAACACGAGGCCAAAGGGCACGGTTTGAAAAGGCGGGGCTTTCTGATCGCGTCAGCTTTGTCCGCCGCTGCGGCAGCGTGCAGTAGGTTGTGGACCGATTCAAGCGGTCCTGACGTTCGGGCCGATCGGCTGCAAGAATTCGCGAACTATCCCATGCCGACATACGTGCCGCAGGGGTACGAACTCTGGATGGAACAGGACGACCGATTGGATGGGTTCCGCGGTGTGGGTACGCAAAACGCACTCATGTATAGAGGCCCTCGAGCCTCGACTACCGACGGATCTCGCGGAACACGCTATCCACTCCTCTTTTTTGCAACGGAAGGATCGAATTGGAGACTCGCAGGAACTGAGACTCAAGAAGGTGTTCGGGACCTTATTCGATTCTCTGATGCACGCACCGCACTGATTTTGTACTACGACGGTATGTGGGAACCTGTCCGCGCTTACGACAACACAGGCAACCGAGTCCCCGGACCCCCGGAGGTCTGGTGGAGTCGATTGAACTTTCATTGCGTGGTCTATCAGTGGGGAAACTTCCAGATCGCGATTCGCGGGTCGCGGCGGTGCGGCATTCAATACGATGACCTTCTGAAAATTGCGTCCTCGATCGGGATTCCGGCGACCACGTAGAAATCCGATGGAGATATGCACTAATCCGGAAACCACAGTCGCCTTCTCTCGAATAGCTCTTGGGATAATCCTCTGTGTTGCTGGCCTCTCGAAACTCGTGAGCTCGTCCCTGTTTGATGCACTTCGAATGGTGCTCCACTCATTCGGGATTTCGCGCGCTTTAGGTAGACTCTTGATCTTTTCCGAAATCGCACTCGGTGCCTGGCTCATTTCCGGCAGGCATGAAACTGCCGCGGGTATTTTGGCGGCGTTAATGCTGTTGGGTTTCTTATGTGGGCTCGTAGTTCTGATGCGCCGTGGCTACGCCGGAAGTTGCGGATGTTTCCTGGGGGCGAGGGACTCAGTTGGGAGAAGCGACCTCCTCCGGAATCTGTGCTTAATGCTAGTAGCCACCGTCGTTGCCATCTTCTCGGGACCGAACCTGTGCGCTACGAGTAGGCTCGCTATCTCCGAAGCCTCGCTTTGGATGATGGCTGGCGCCGTGACAGGCTTCGCTATAAGTGTGTCGGCATTTCTCAGCGAAGTGCGCGTCCTGACAACCCAAACCAGAGGGTCAGATTGAGTTATGAGTGCTCCCTTCATTTTCTCTTATGCCCTGCTTTGGATAGTCGTAATCCTATTGTCAATCGCCCTCTTCATTCTTTATAGCCATGTCGGGAAAAGGCTGTTGAGCTCTCACGAAGGTCATGCAATGCAGGGGCCTGAACTAGAGAAGCGTATTCAACCTCAGGTTCTTAGCGCGGTAACCGGGTCACCGGTGACAATAGGAGGTGCCTCGCCGAGGCCAAGGCTGGTGATCTATTCGTCTGCCAAATGCGAGCCCTGTAGGGACTTGTTGAGAGGTTTGCCAGAAGCCGTTGGGCATTTCGGCGATCGAGTGGATACGTTTTTGATTTGCTCCGGCAAGGTTGCCGAGGTACGAGCATTTGCCGCGGACGTTCCAAATCAAGTAACCGTCTGCGTGGATGAAGAAGACGAAGTTGCCGACTCATATCGGATATTGCGAACTCCATATGCACTGTCCGTCGATCGCGAGGGGGTACTTCGCTACAAAGGCGTTCCTGGTCCTGATTTCAAAACCTTGTCTCATTTTTTTGAGCCTTTAGTGCGGGACGCACAGCCAGGAAGAAACACCCGCAAAATGGCAGTATGATAGAACAGATCGACGTCTGTCGGTGTATTTCAATGAGCTTTCCTTGGAGGTTATATGGGTGAACTTGCTCTCCCACTTTTGCGCCAAGCCGCAGTCCTCGGCATGGCCCATTCCTGGCTCGGCCGCCTGTCAGTCCTTGGAACCACCATGGCAACAAAGGCAGCCACCATGGACGATGAGCCATGGTGCGACGGCGGCGGCTGTCACGGGTATGAATACTGTCCTGCAGGGTACTGTAACGGCGCTGGTTGCGGCGCTTGGTGTAACATGACATTTGCTGGCTGCGAGTCTGGGGGTAGTTGTTGGAGGGTATCTGAAGCGCCGTTAGCCGAACGGTGTTGCGACTGTTTTTGTTGTCCACCTGCTGAAAATTGCTTCTACTGCATTTGTAACGGCTAACTTTCAAGCGTGACCAAGTCGCGCCAATGTCTTTGGAGTGAAAATGGCCTGCAAACCATGCCTTACCATCATGGCCGTATCCCTCGTCGCGGCAAACAATCCCCAACGTGATGTCGATCCTAGGTGGCGAGTTCTGGGAGATACATCCGCCGCGCCCCCGCGTTGTAGCGCCGCTGCGAGCATTCATGCGCTCGGCCTGTTCTTCGCATCTATGCGCAGCGCCGATACGAAGGGGCTAGATGAAGCGCTCGCTCCTAGGTTCGTCTTTACCATCATTCCACTTACGACTGGCGAAAAATTCACTAGCTCCAGGTCGCTTCAGGAACTGGCTAGGTACGCCCGAATCCGTCGAACAGCTCACACGCGAATGACCATCGAGGCTGTCACGTTCAACGGCTGGAGAGGGGACCGGTTGAATTTTGGGCCAATTTATTGGCTGCGTTCGGATGGGGAGGCAGGAAAGCCTGCAATTCGCGGAGGGGGAAAAGGCACGTACGAGTGCAGGAAAGGCATTTCAATCCTCAACCTCGGCCCGCTTTCGCCGAACGACCCTGGACCGCAATTGAGAGACTGACCGACAGTTAGTGTAAGGCTAAAGGACGTTTTTTGGGTGGCGTTGTGAGGGGATCAAGAAGAGGGCCGGAATCGAATCGATCCGGCCTTCTTCGAAACGATGATCAGGCGACCAATTACACAGCGTCCGACAGGCTGGTGAAGTTGAAATCCTTTGCCTTGATCGGAGGCATCACGATCGGCCCACCCTGCTCAGTACCAGCAAGCCGAACCGGCGGGCCCATCGCCTGAAGATTATTCAACAGGAACAGCGGCGATTCATTGAAACGGAAATTCTTCACCGACTTCGAAATCTTCCCGTTCTCGACCAGGAACGTTCCGTCGCGCGTTAGTCCAGTGAACAGAATCGTTCGCGGATCGACAGGACGCAGATACCACAACCGCGTGACAAGAATGCCGCGCTCAGTTGACTTGATCATGTCCTCGAGGGACGTCGTGCCCCCTTCCATCTTGATCGTGCTCGGGCCACCGGTCACAGGCTTGCCCTGCTTCTGCGCCCAGAAGCGCGAGTAGAACAACTGCTTCAGCACACCCTTTTCGACCCAAACCTGGCGGGCCAGCGGCAGACCCTGACCGTCGAACGGCTGGCCAAGAAGTTGAGGATCCTGCGGATCCGAGAAAATGGTGACGCGCTCATCGACAATCTTCTCGCCGATCTTGTTGCCGCCGCCCTGCTTTGCGAAGGCGCTTCTGCCTTCATCGGCCTGACGGGCGCCGAGCGAGCCACCAATGAGCTGAACGAGATCACCAACCGCCTGCGGTTCGAGAATTACCGTGTAACGACCTGGCTCGATCGCGACAGGATTCCGCGACAGACGCGCCTTCGTTATCGCACGGTCCGCCACTTCAGCGAAGTTGATCTTCGTCCAGTCTGGATGCTCAGCAGCAGCCCATCCAGAACCGGTTCCATCCGTCGTGCGAACTGTCAGCGTGTAGTTCGTATTCGTTGAACGATTGTACGCGAACAATCCCTTGCTGTTGCCAAGCGCACCCGCGTTCGCGTTGACCTGGATGAAACCTGCCGCAGTCAAATCCCCCGCCTTGCGAGCCGGAGCGAGTGCGGTCAAGGCAGCCTGCGCGCGCGCATCGGGAGTGAGATTCGCTGTGGACTCGAAGTATCCATTAACCGGCAGGTACGTCTGCAGCGGAAGACCGGGCATGTTTTCCGGATCGTCTGGCGAAAGTCTCGCCAGCTCTTCTGACTTCTGGACGGTAGCCCTGAGCGACTCATCCGATAGATCGTTTGTCGTCGCGACTGCGTGCTTCTTTCCGATCGTGCTTTGAACGCCGATGCCGCCAGTCATGATCGCACCAGACGTCGACATCTGATTCGCAGCGAACCTGACATCTGTCTGGTATCCGCTGTTCACGTTCACGGAAATCTCATCCGCCTTCGAGAAGCTCACGATTTTCTTTACCAGCGCCTCACACTGCTCACGCGTCATCAACGCGCCCGCAGGCATCATCGCCTCGCTCGAGCCGATGAGGCGGCGCGGCTCGCGTCTTCGGTTCTCGCCGCTCACGCCTTCCTCCCGGTGTTGATCACGTTGATGTTACGGAAGCGGCTCGGCACACATCCATGGCTCACCGCGTTGCTCTGTCCCGGCTGTCCCTTTCCGTCATTGAAAGCGCCGCCGAGGAAGTAGCTGCTCTTGCCGCCGATCATGTCCATTGAGTTCCAGAAGTCCGGAGTGCGCATCTGGTACGCGACATCCTTCAGCATGCCGACGATCTTTCCGCCCTTGATCTCGTAGAAGACCTGGCCCCCGAACTGCGCGTTGTAGCGCTGCTGGTCGATGGAGAATGAGCCGTCGCCGACAATTGCGATTCCGCGATCGGTCGCGGAAATGATGTCGTCCCAGCTGATGTCCTTTTCTCCAGGAAGCAGCGAGACGTTCGGCATGCGCTGGAACTGAACGCTTGACCAGTTGTCCGCGTTCGAGCATCCATGCGAGCGGGTCGGGCGTCCCTTGGAGTCGTACCACCACTTGATCCAGTTGGCCTGTTCACGAGTGGTCTGGTAGTCGTTCACGACACCGTCCTTGATGATCATGAACTCTTCGGGCTTCACGCCTTCGTCGTCGTAGCCGATCGTCGCGCACGCGCCGGGCTGCGAGCGGTCGCCCTGAATGTTCATGAACGACGGGCCGTACTTGAGCTTGCCAAGCACATCACGCGGCGGCGCGACGAAGCTGGTGCCTGCGTAGTTGGCTTCGTAACCCATCGCGCGATCGAGCTCTGTTGGATGCGCGATCGATTCGTGAATCGTGAGCCACAAGTGCGTCGGGTGGAGAACGAGATCGTAACGACCGACATCAACCGACTTTGCGCCGAGTTTTTCGACTGCTTCGCCCGCCCACTTCGCTGCGTTGCCTACGAGATCCTGCTCGAGCACGTATTCCCAGCCACGTCCAGCAGGAGCTACAACATTGGTGCGGGACTGGAAGTCGGAGTTGTCGGGCGCAACTGCTGTAATGTTGAACGGAACCGCCGTTCGCACGATTGTCTGCTGAATTACCGAGCCTTCGGTCGACGCGAAGCTTCTGTCTTCCTTGATGAACAACAGGCCGGAGTTTACGAAGCGCACACCCTTCACCTTCATGGCTTCTGCGTTGGCCTTGAGGAGAAGATCCGCGCGCTCCTCGATTGGAATCGTAAAAGGATCGATCTTGAACGCGCTCTTCCAGGTCGCGTTCGGATAAGCCTGCGTCGGTGCGAGCACGACGGGTTGATCGCGCGCGATTCGATTCGCCTTGGCGATCGCGACTGCTTCGCGTGCGGCAGCAGCAACTCCGTCCTTTGTCAGAACTTTGGTTGCGCCGAATCCCCAGGTTCCATCGACGAGCGCGCGGATGCCGGCGCCGATCGAATCAGTGTCCGCCGTCTGAACAATCTGCCGCTCGCGAGTGAACACGATGCTGTTGCGGTAGCGGCCGATTCGAACGTCAGAGTAGCTGGCGCCCGCGCTCCTGGCGGTGTTGATCGCGACTGCCATGAGCTCTTTCACGGTGTCTTCGGCGGGCATTGCATCCGCGCCGTGCGGCACCGAGATCAAGCCCGACATCGCCTCTGCAGGGTTGAATGCGCCGGCTGCAGCTAACGCCGCAGCGGCCATTCCACCCTTCTTGATGAAGTCTCGCCTTGTTTTCACGGGTTTTGAGGTTGGGGTTTGTAACAGAAGCACAGCGACTGCCCGAGTCAGTGCGTACGTCAGACACGAAGGAGAAGTTGCATGGATGCTTGGGCGCGGGGAATTGTGCCTCCGCGAATATCGGAATGGGCAGGAGAGGCCGCAATCCACACAGTCCCTCATAAACCCGTGTAAGGCCTGATCTTACAAAAGAATTACAGTTTGGTGTCGCTGTTTTTCAGGGAAATGCGGCGTAGCTTTCGATTCAGATCCGGCTCGCTAACCACAGGTAAATGGCTCTACAGTCAGTAACAGCGAAATCGCACGAATTGTCACGGGAAGAACTTCTTGGCGCTGCAGCCCGGCTTCGCGCCGAAGTCGCCCGTAGAATCGTTGGTCAGGAAGTGGTCATCGAGGAAATCCTCATGGCGCTTCTGGCAGGCGGGCACGCCCTGCTGGTTGGCGTCCCAGGACTCGCCAAAACGCTCATGATCAAGAGTGTCAGCGAGGCGATGGATCTGGACTTCAGGCGAATCCAGTTCACGCCCGACCTCGTTCCCAGCGACATCACGGGAACAGAGATCATGGAAGAGGACAGCGCCACAGGCACGCGCTCCTTCCGATTTATGAAAGGGCCGATCTTCGCGAACATCGTCCTCGCCGACGAAATCAACCGCGCCCCGCCGCGCACGCAGGCCGCGCTTCTCGAGGCAATGCAGGAGCATCGCGTCACTGCGGCCGGTGAGACGATGCCCCTTCCGGAGCCCTTCTTCGTCCTTGCGACACAAAACCCGATCGAGCAGGAAGGCACGTATCCGCTTCCGGAAGCACAGCTCGACCGTTTCCTGTTCGACGTTCGCGTTGGATACCCGGACGAAGAAACCGAAATCGGAATTCTTCGCTCGACAACCGGAATGGAGTTCGAGCCGCTGCGTCCTGTGATCAGCGGACCCGAAACCCGCGCACTCCAGCGGCTCGTCCGCGACATTCCCGCCGCCGATCCAGCCCTTCGATTCGCGGCCCGTCTCGCTCGCGCGACGCGACCGGCCGAGTCGGAAGCGTCAGAGATGGTCAAGAAGTACGTCCGCTGGGGCGCCGGCCCCCGCGCGGGTCAGGCCCTCATCCTCGGCGCAAAAGCTCACGCTCTTCTAGCGGGAAGGTTCGCCGTTTCGCCGGCCGACATCATTCGGGTCGCCAAGCCTGTATTGCGACATCGCGTGCTGCCGAATTTCGCCGCGGAGGCAAAGGGAATCACGGCCGAGCAGATCATTGAACAGCTGCTCGAGGATGTGAAGCCTCCGAAGAGCGAAATAAAACTCTAGCGAACGATGGCTCGCTGGAGGGAAGCAAGCGACGAGACGGCGACTCCGCGCGCGGCTCGCGACGCCGCGCCTGATTTCGCCGCCATTCTCGACTCAGTGCGCGGAATCCGCTGGCCTGCGCGTTCCGCGGTGCGCGGTGGAATTCCGGGCGCGCACACTTCGCGGCTTCGCGGCACATCGGCGGAATTCACTGAGTACAGGCCGTATCGCCAGGGCGACGACCTCAGGCGAATAGACTGGAAGCTCTTCGGTCGCAGCGACCGCGCCTATATAAGGTTGTCAAACGATCGTGCGATTCTACCGACGACCGTCGTTTTGGATGCAAGCGCGTCGATGGACTTCCCCGTTGCGACGCACGGTAAATGGAATTTCGGATGCGAGCTGGCGATTGGACTCGCCGCCGTTGCTCGCAGCTCCGCCGATCCGGTGGGATTGATCATCGTGCAGAAAGGAAAAACGATTCAGCTCCCGCCACGCACACGCCAGGGTGTGATTCACGAAATGCTGCGCGCTGTGGGCGAGGCAGAACCGTCAGGTGATGAGAAGCTGTCATCCTCGTTGACTGCCGCCATGCGCGTCAGCGGACGAATCGTGCTGATCACCGACTTTCTTGGCGATGCCGACGACATGCTCTCGAACGCAGCGCGTGGAGTTGTTGGTGGAAAGGAAATTCATGCGATTCACATCATCGCGCCCGAAGAAATAGACCCATCGCGAGAGAACGTGCTCGTCGCGGATCCGGAGATTCCCGATGTACGGCGTCCGCTCACCGCCGATGCGCGTGACGCGTACGTCGGAGCGTACGCATCATGGCGCGACTCGATCGCCCATGATTGGAGTGACGCAGGCGTCTCGTATACCGTTGGCGTCGTTGGTGAAGAAGCGCCCGATCACCTGATCAGGAGAATTGCGGCTCCGCGCGGAGTCGCGGCGACCGCATGAGTTTCCTCGCGCCGGGCTTCTTCTACGTATCGCTCGCTGTCGCAGCGGCTGTTGTCGCGCTCCACTTCATCGTGACGAGGCAGCCCAGAGCGGCCGTACTTCCTACGGCGCGGTTCGTTCCGAATCTGCCTGCCAACGCGACTGCGCGCGCGACGCGCCCGTCTGACTTGTGGCTGATGCTGCTGCGAGTTCTGCTCGTGCTATTGATCGGTGCTGGATTGGCGCGTCCCATCTTCAAGCCATCCCGAGCCGCAAACGCTCGCGTAATTCTTGTCGATGCGTCGCGCAGTGTCGGCGAAATCGCGGCCATCCGAGACAGCGCAGCGAGGTATTACCGCGAAGGTGACGCCGTGATAGTGTTTGACTCCGTTGCGCGAGTTGTCGGAGCGAACCAGGCGGATTCTCTTCGTACGCTTGTGAAGACTGAACGCGACGGCCGGTTGTCGGGAGCGTTTGTTGCTGGGCTTCGCGCCGGGAGCGCGTTGCGGGACCAGGCCGACAGCCTCGAACTCGTCGTCGTATCGCCGTTAGCTTCTGACGAATTCGATGCGGCGACCGACAGCATCAGGTCGCTGTGGCGCGGCAGGGCGACGATTGTCAAAGCGGGCGTGAATGAGGTCAGCGCGGCAGCCGCTGCGCCCATTCAAATACGCAGCACGAGTGGCGATCCACTCGCGGTAACAGTCGCCCGCGTAGGTCCTTTGAAGGGAGCCGGCAGGATCCTCCGTGGTGGCCTCACCGCTGATGATGCGGAAGCCACGGGACCACAGGCCATCATCGATTGGCCGGTGTCGAAGCGTCCTTCGCGCGCGACTGCCGCTTCAAAGATCGATACGATTGGCGCTGTAATATCTGGCGGGTCGATCGTAGTGTCAGCTTTCCAGCGGCGGTGGGTGTTCACGCCTGACTCGATTCGCGGCGCACGTATCATCGCCCGCTGGACCGACGGAGAGCCGGCAGCAATTGAATGGAGGCAGGACAAGGGATGCGCTCGGTCTGTCGCGGTACCCGTGAACCCGATCGGCGATCTCCCCCTTCAAGCGGGCTTCGTGCGCTTCACCGAAGCGATGGCCGGCCAATGCATCGCCGACAAGCTGACGCCAACGGCTTCGCCCGCGCGGGTCGCATTGCTCACAGGAACTGGTGGTCTCGCTCCCCGCGACGCATTCAAGCCGAGGGATGACATTCGGTCGAGTCTGGCACCATGGCTCCTTGGCCTTGGCCTCGTGGCTGCGATCGCCGAGTTGTTCCTTCGACGTAAAAGGGATGAGGTTGCTCAGACGATAAATCGTCTGGCATCCCGGGTGGAGAAGGCAGCGTGACGTCCACTCAACGTGTCAGGCGCGCTCAGCAAATGCTGGGAATCGGAGCAGCCGCGGCTGCAGTGGCGTGGGGTGTGACAGCCTCAGTCGGCGTTCTGCTGATCGCGGCGATTGTGACCTGGATTGCTCCAGCTGCGCAGGTGTCATCGCCGTCGCTTCTCATCACCGCAGTCGTGGCCGGGCTGATGGTTATCGCGGCGCTTGCATGGCGAGCCCGTCACGTTGTCTCATTCGCCCGCGTCGCACTGTGGCTCGAGGAAGGGCTTCCGAGACTTCAGTACTCTCTCGTAACTGCCGTCGAGCCGGAACACTCGGCGTTTGCAGAGGGCATCGAATCCGCCGTGGCGAAGGAAGACATCTCCGGAGCCGTGTTGCGTGCATTTCGAAAGGCAGTCCTCCCGGCGATATCGTCGGCCGTCGTAGCCGGCCTACTACTATATATAGTGCCGTCATCCGCGCTCGCCCGTGACGGCATACTTGGAAAGATGATGGGTCCTGGTCGCGCCGCGGTCCCGCTTGGCAGCCGACTCGAGAAAATCACCGTTGACCTGACGCCGCCATCCTACACAGGCGAGAGAACCTCTACGCTCGATGACCCTTCGTCGGTGGCGGCTCTTGTAGGAAGCAAGGTCGTCGTCCGCGGTGACGGATCGTCCAGCGGCGTCACCGCCGGCCTCGGGAGCGCGGCGGTTCGGACCCAGGAGTCACGAGGCGGGTGGGCTTTGGCCATCGCCATGCCTTCAAAACCAGTAGCTCTCACACTTCACGATAGGGAGTTCGAGCGAATCATCGTTCTGGAGCCGAGGACGGACGCTCCGCCTAAGGTCGTCCTCACGTCGCCGACACGCGACACGACGATGCGCGTCGCAAAGCTCGTCCTTCACCTGAACGCTGCTGTCACCGACGACATCGGTTTGAGCGGGGCCTATTTCGAGTATCTCGTGACGACAGGGTCCGGCGAGCTGTTCAATGCTCGCACCATTAATACGCCAATCGTCAGGTTCGGTGGCAGCCGCACGGGCACGATCTCGACAACGCTCGATCTTGCAACGCTCAAGCTGAACCAGGGAGACATCGTCTCCATTCGCGCAATTGCGCAGGACGTGAACACGTTGAGCGGGCCGGGCCTCGCGACATCGGACACTCGCACGTTCCGCATCGCTCGAGCCGACGAATACGATTCGGTGTCAGTCGACGCCGCAGCACCTCCGCCGGTCGATAGCTCCGCTTTGTCCCAGCGGCTGCTGATCATAATGACCGAAAAGCTCGTGAAGGAAGAGAAGAAAATCACTCATGCAGAAAAAGTTCGGCGGTCTGGTGAGATTGGCGACATGGAGAATCGCATCAAGAATCGAGTGCATGATATTCTTTATGAGATTGAAGGCGGAGGTGAGGAAGCGAGTGCCGACGCTGCTCCAAATCCGACGGGTGACCTCGCTGCCGAAGAAGGATCCGACGAAGTTCACGCCGTTCAGAATCCGGACCTGTTCCAGGCTTATCAGGCTCTGTGGGATGCCGTGCGAAATCTCCAGATAGCCGAGCCTGCGGCGGCACTTCCTCCTATGCGCATTGCTCTGAAGGCACTCGACAGGGCGAGACTGGCGAATCGCCTTTACCTGCGTGGCATCCCTCCCAAAGTCATCGTCGACATCGCGCGCGTTCGAATGGCCGGAAAGGAAAAGGGAAGTACCAGCACGCGCACGCCGCGATCCGCAGCCGATTCTTCGCACGTGGAGATGGAGCGCCGGTTCATTAATGCGATCGAGCTGCTTCAGGCCTCGCCGGCGAATGCGATTCGCGATCTGACATTGCTTCGCGTCGAAGCGCTGTCAACGTCTCCAGCGTTCGCTGCCGCGTTGAGTGATGCGGTCGACGCTTTCCATAAAGGAAAGGACGCGACGCTGCCGCTTCTTCGCGCGCGCCGCGCGCTCTCGGGCGCACCGGTGTCGCAGCCCGGAATATCTCCATGGGCGGGCGGCTGGTGAGCGAGTTCATCTTCTGCACGGGCCGGTACGAATCCGGGGACTGGGACAGCGCGCCGACGCTTCCCGCGAACCTCATCGATTCGGTTGCCCGCTACACCGAGATCGCGACCGCGCCGGCAGGCGTGATCGTACCGCTCTCCTCCGAGCGGATTCTCGAGTATCCGCTCGTCTATCTCACCGGACACATGCCCTTCCGCTTCACGGAAGCGGAGCGCAGAAACGTTCAGAAGCTCGTCGATCGCGGCGGAATGGTTTTCATTGACGACCACAATCACGACATCGACGGTGTCTTCAGCAAAACGGCCATCGAGGAAATCACGCGAACGTTCGGAAAGCCGATCGACCTGCCGAACACCAATCCGATCTTCTCGTGCTTCTTCAAGTTCGATGACGGTCCGCCGGCCACAAGTCACGAGCTCAACGGCTGGGGCGACAATCTCGTTCACAAGAACCTGAAAGCGGTGATGAAGGATGGCCGCATTCAGGTGTTGTTCAGTAACAAGGATTACAGCTCCGAGTGGAACTACCATCCTGACAACAAGCGCTTTTCGGCCGTGGACAACACGCGCTTCGGCGTGAACCTCGTGGTGTATGCCCTCACGCGCTGAAACTCGCGGACGCTTCGAAGCGGCCCTGCGCGTCGTTAGCATGGGCCTCATTGCGTTCATGCTCTGGCAGTCGCTCGACCATGGGCGCGCAGATCATGAAGCCAACGGTAAGAGCTCGAACCTGCGCGAAGATCTTCGCGACTGGACTCAAAGCGGAATTGCGCCGGCAAGAATTTCAGTTAAGCTCGACAGCGTTCCGTCAGCTCGTGACCGTGACTGGCTGTCAGCGCTTCGCGCGGCAGGAAGCAGCGTCTCCTGGCATGGAGGTCTTCCGGCAGTCGGCTTCGACGTCCAGCCAATCGCGGCTCCGAGCGGCGGATATCGCATGGTAATCAGCGCCCCCGCTGGAGCGTCAGTAGTTATCGCTGATGAAATCGGTCCGATCGACACGATTAGTGCACGGAATGGAGGCGCGAGTGTGTCCGTTCCGTCTGCCTCAGGCACGATCACAGCGACCAGCGCAGGCACCAGTGCAAGTGCAGCTCTTCCTGAAACGCTCAGAATTCGGCGGGTTCTGGTGATTGGCGACGCCAATTGGGAATCGAAGTTCGTCATCGCCGCACTCGAGGAAGACGGCTGGAAGGTGGACGCCCGGACGCACGTTGCACCGGGTGTAACCGTGACTCAAGGTTCGATCTTCCCCATCGACACGACCCGCTATTCAGCCGTCGTCGCACTCGACCGCTCGGTCGGCGCTTACGCGTCCGGGATTGTACGGTTTGCGGGTTCCGGAGGCGGGGTGATAATCGGAGCGGCGGCCGCCGGGCTCGAGAGCCTCTCGCCGCTTCGTGCGGGAGGCGCAGGCCGGGTCGACGTGCCATCATCGGTCACCTCCGAACCGGGATCAGTCACGCTTCAGTCGCTATCAGTCGTGCCCGTGGCGGCGATGAAAAACGATGCACTGGTTCTCGAACGGCGAGGCGGGAGTGTCGCTGTAGCTGCTCGCCGGTTCGGCAATGGACGAGTTCTTCAGGTGGGATACCTCGACACCTGGCGTTGGAGAATGAGCGGCGGCGAGAATTCAGTCGGTGAGCACAGGAAATGGTGGACAAGTGCCGTCGCCAGCGTCGCCAACGCGCCGGTTGTGAGAACAACAGTTTCCACAGGCACCGACAACGCGCCCGTCGCGCGGCTCATCGAATCACTCGGCAAGCCCGCATCCACAGGAAAAGGACCGTTGGTTTCGACCACCGCTTCGATATCATTATGGTGGCCGTTCGCCATTCTTTCCCTGTCACTTCTGGCCGAGTGGATCTCGCGTCGCACAAGGGGTGTGCGGTAGAGAGATCTCCTGAAATGATCTTCGTCGCCGAGCGTTGCTGAATGGATATTCTGTACGGCTATCTGAGGAAGTACTGGAGACTGGTTGCTCTCGCGCTCGTGCTGGCGACGATCAATCAGGTCTTCTCCTTTCTCGATCCACTGATCTTTCGTCACATCATCGACGAGTATGCAACCCGTTATAAAGAGTACACCACCAGTCAGTTCATCAGGGGCGTCTCGCTCCTGATCGGAGCCGCCGTTGGCGTGGCCTTCGTATCCAGAGTAGCCAAGAACTTCCAGGATTATTTCGTCAACGTCGTCGTTCAACGACTTGGCGCCGAGATGTACTCGGATGGAATTCGCCACTCTCTCGAGCTTCCGTACTCCGTCTTTGAAGACCAGCGGAGTGGAGAAACACTCGGCAAGCTTCAGAAAGTTCGGAGTGACGTAGAGAAATTCATCTCGCTGGCCGTGAACATGATGTTCACGACGCTCGTCGGCGTGATCTTCGTGATGTTCTACGCGTTCAGCGTTCACTGGTCTATCGCGCCGGCGTTCCTGCTGACGATCCCGCTTCTTGGGACCTTGAGCTCGGTACTGAGCAAGAGAATCAAAGTGATTCAGAAGCAGATCGTGGCCGAGACGACGGCGCTGGCCGGCTCGACCACCGAGTCGCTCAGGAACATCGAGCTCGTGAAGAGCCTCGGTCTCGCCGACCAGGAAGTGCGCAGGCTGAACGCGACGACTGACAAGATTCTGAAGCTCGAGCTGAAAAAAGTCCGGTATCTCAGGAGCCTGAGCTTCATTCAAGGCACGTTCGTGAATCTCCTGCGGTCGAGCATCCTGTTCCTGATGCTTTACCTGATCTTCACGCAGAAGATCACCGTCGGCCAGTTCTTCTCGTTGTTCATCTACTCTTTCTTCATCTTCGGGCCGCTGCAGGAGCTGGGGAACATCATCAACACCTATCGGGAAACTGAGGTGTCGCTCCAGAACTTCAGGGATATTCTGAATATCCCGAAGGACCCGAAGCCGGAGAATCCAGTTCCGGTGGACGATCTGGAAACGCTCGAGTTCCGCGACGTGAGCTTCACCCATCAGACGGCCAGCACTCCCGCTCTCAGCAATATCTCATTTGGCGTGAAGCGCGGTGACACGATCGCGTTCGTCGGTCCGTCCGGTGCAGGGAAGACCACGCTCGTGAAGCTGCTCGTTGGGCTGTATCCGCCGCAGAATGGTGAGATTCTGTACAACGGCCTGGCGAGCCAGGTCATCGATCTCGATCGGTTGAGAGAGCGAATCGGTTTTGTGACGCAGGACTCGCAGCTCTTCTCCGGAACGATCAGGGAGAATCTTCTCTTCGTGAGCCCGAACGCGACCGACGCCGAATGCCTGGATGTTCTCCATAAGGCGGCGGCGCACACACTTCTCGCTCGTGCCGACAAGGGCCTCGACACGGTGATCGGCGAAGGTGGAGTGAAAGTGTCCGGTGGTGAGAAGCAGCGTCTTTCGATTGCGAGGGCACTCCTCCGGAAACCGCACCTACTCGTCTTCGATGAGGCGACGTCGTCGCTCGATTCGCTTACCGAGGAAGAGATCAGCCGGACGATGCGCGAGGTCGCGGAGGATCGTCACGTGATGACAATCCTCATTGCGCATCGACTCTCGACGATCATGCACGCTGACAGGATTTTCGTGCTGGAGCGCGGCCGCGTCGTTGAAGCGGGCAAGCATGACGAGCTGATCGACGGCAAGGGACTCTACTATGCGATGTGGAGACAGCAGGTCGGTGAGAGGCGACAGCTTCCTCCCTCTGCCCCCGTTGCGCTTCCTCTGCGACGAGAGGTCGCTGCAGTCGGATAGATCGGAACCGCAGGAACTACTTTCACCGCTGAGGGGCGCGGAGATTCGCGGAGATTCACAGAGATTCGCAGAGAAAAGCAAAAAAGGGGAACTGCGGAACTGCTCCCGATGCGAGGCGACCCGCTTGTCCCGCAGTTGAAACAAAAAAGGTAGTTCCGCTGTCCTCCGCGAATCTCTGCGTGCCTCCGCGACCTCAGCGGTGAAAGTAGTTCCCGCGGTTCCGCAGTCCCGAAGTGTGCAAGAGCCACCGGCTCGGGCGTCCCAATTGAGGACCCGAACCCGAGCTTACAATGACCCGAATATCGGCGATCGCCATCGCGACCTTCGCCCTTCTCGCCTGCACCAGCAAGTCCGCACAAGATGAATCCCGCGAAGCCGATTTCTCAGGCAAGGGGATCACGTCGACGTCCGCGTCACCAAGAACCGCCGATCCTCCTCCAATGGCAGTTCGGGACATGGCGCTTTCGAAAGAGGAAGCCGCGAACAGCACGGCTGACGCCGTGGCCCAGGGCGGCACCTCGCCGCCGTCGGGCACCAAAGCCGTGACTGCTGCGACGACGCAGGACGTGCTGCCGTCGATGATCATCAGAACCGGACAGGCCTCGCTCGAAGTTCAGGGCCTCGACCCGGCAATCATCAAACTGCGGCAGCTTTCCGCGCAGCTCGGCGGATACGTAGCGAACTCATCGTTCTCCGGCGGGCGCGACCAGGTCAGGACCGCGACCATCGAGCTGAAGATCCCCGCCGCGAAATACGATCAGGCCGTTGGTGGACTCAACGGAATCGGGAAGCTCGAAGCGATCAACACATCAGCGGAGGACGTCGGTGAGGAGTACGTGGATGTTGCGGCGCGCGTTACGAATTCACATCGGCTTGAAGAGCGACTCATCTCCCTGCTCGCAACCCGAACAGGGAAACTTCAGGACGTACTCAATGTGGAACGCGAGCTTGCCCGCGTACGCGAGGAGATCGAGCGGAACGAAGGGCGGATGCGCTATCTGAAGACGCGCGCCGCCGTCAGCACACTGTCGGTGACATTGCACGAGCCATATCCGATTCTCGGTCGCAACCCTGGCGAGAACCCCCTGGTGGTGGCGGTCCGTCAAGCGTGGAGAAACTTCGTCGCCCTCGTCGCCGGGCTTATCGCTTCACTCGGCGTGTTAATTCCGGTTTCGGTGCTGGCCGCGTTTGCCTGGCGGGCTTATCGTAGGGACGTGAACAAGCGGAAAACCACACCCGTCGTTTAGAGACGATCGCTCCCGGGGAATTTTCTAACTGCGGGAACTACTTTCACCGCTGAGGCCGCAGAGGCACGCGGAGATTCGCGGAGAAAGACAAAAAAGGGCGAACTTCGTAACTGCTCTATACAAGAAGGGACCGTCTTTCCCGCAGTTCCAAGAAACAAGACAATAGTTCCGCCGTCCTCGGCGAATCTCCGCGTGGCTCTGCGGCCTCAGCGGTAAAAGTAGTTCCCGCAGTTCCGCTTTTTCGCAATTTCAAGAGATTCCAACCCTTTAAGCCCTGCCGGCATCCTATTCCCAAGAAAGGAATGACCAACCCCTCGGCGGCTTCCAACCAGCAGGCATTTCCGGCACGACCAGCCGGAACTTCGCCCGACATAATCCGTCGGGCGCAGGCCGGCGATGCGTCTGCGTTCGAAGTCATCTACAGGGAGAATTCACCACGCGTATTTGCTCTATGTCTCAGGCTTTCGGGCGGGAGCAGGGAAGAAGCTTCCGAGCTGATGCAGACAGTCTTCATCAGCGCGTGGAAAGGTCTTTCGTCGTTTCGGGGTGACAGCGCCCTTTCGTCGTGGCTGCACCGGCTGACGGTGAACGCCATGCTCGAGTCGGCGCGGGCGGAGAAGAGAAGAACGGGTCGGGTGCTGTCGATGGAAGATCCGGAAAGCGTTGGCGCGGAGGGTATCAGGCAGACGCCAGACCTGACAGTTGATCTCGAGCGTGCAATTGCTGCACTGCCGGAAGGGGCGCGGCTGGCATTTGTGCTCCACGAGATCGAAGGATTTCAGCACGAGGAAATCGCCGAGCAGCTCGGCGTGACGGCAGGAACAATCAAGGCGCAGCTGCACAGGGCGCGGAAGCTTCTAATGAAGGCACTCGAACGATGACAGAATTTTCTGAGGAAGAAATGTTGAAGGACTTGCAGGCGAGAGCGCGGGCTCTGCCAAAAGAGATCGAGCCACCCGCTGACGCGTGGAGCGCGATCAAGGCAGAGATCGAAAAACCATCGATTCCGACATCTCTGCCAATGGTCCAGCGCTTCTGGCAGCGGCCGGCGTTTCTTGCGGCTGCCGGACTTTTGCTCGTTGCCGGTACTTCGCTAGTCACGGTGGCCGTTGTTCGCGACAGGAACACGGCGCTGGCCAACGTTGCAATTGAAGCCAATTCTCCGCGTTCCGATCCATCGACGTTTGCAGAATTCGTATCGGTAGAGAACGACTACATCGGTACGGTGAATCAACTCTCCGCTGCGCTCGAGAGCGAAAGGATGACGCTTTCGCCGGAAACCGTCGCCAAGCTGAAGCAGAGCCTCGAGGTGATCGACGCTGCGATCCTCGAAGCGCGGCGCGCGCTGGCTGCCGATCCCTCGAACAAGGCGATCGTCGAAATGCTTCGCACGTCATACGACCAGAAGCTCGACCTGTTGAAGCGGACGACTGAGATGGGGCGTTCGTGATCCGAACCCGCGTTGCACTTCTCGCCGTGATTCTGGCGTCCGCGTCCGCCCTCGACGCTCAGACAAAAGTCAGTCGCGGACTTCATCTCAATTCCGACGGCGCCGTCCGCATCTACAACCTCGGCGGCAGTGTCCGCGTGATCGGCTGGAATCGCGACTCTGTTGCCGTGCGCGGATCGATCGGCAGGGGTAGCGAGCTGCACATGGGTGGCGGCCCGCAGGGAGTGAAGATGTTCGTCGAGGACATGGATGAAAGAAATCCTGCCCCGGCCAACCTCGAGATCTATGTGCCGGCCAAAGCAAAGGTCTGGGTCAAGACGGCTACGGCGGGTATCGAAGTGAGCAGCGTATCAGGAAGTCTCGATCTCTATGTGGTGAGTGGGCCGATCAAGGTTACTGGTGATCCCGCTGATGTGAACGCAGAAGCAATCGATGGATCTATTCGCATCGCTGGGTCGCCATCGTGGGTTCGCGCAAAGAGCGCAAGCGGGGACGTGTCGTTCGAAGGGAAGAGCGGCGACATCACCATGTCGACGGTGAGCGGAAAGATCGACGTCAGAGGATCGCGCTTCGAGAAGGCAAAGTTCGAGAGCGTCACTGGAAATATCAGCTTCAACGGAAGCTTCGAGAGAGGTGGCATCACCAAATTCGACACGCATAGCGGAATGATCGACCTGGGAGTCTCGGGAGCAGCTGACTTCGATGTGGTATCGATCTCCGGAACGATAGCAAACAAGCTGACGTTAAAGCGTCCAATCGCCGGCAGGTATGGACGCGGCTCGGAGCTCGTGACCGAGTCGGGCGATGGAGGCACGCGTGTGGAGGTGCGTTCGTTCAAGGGCCAGGTGCTTTTGCGTCCGGCAGGGAAGTAGTAACTCCAGAAAGGCAGTTCCCTAGTTCGTACAGCAGATAGCGAACAGCGACCACGAACAGCGTCGTAACAAACGGCTGAGACAATAGTAGCAACATGCTACTATCTCCTTTCAACCTCAGAGGCTTGAGCGGCATCCGAAGATGTAGGACAGAACGTTCTGTCGAACTGGAACTCGATCTCCGGGAGGTACCGAATCATGCGTCGCTTCTTGCAGCTCCGACATCTTGCTTTCGTAACAGTTCTATCGCTCGTGTTTGCAGGTGCTCTTGCTGCGGGTCCTCCCTGGATCGCGATAGAGTATCCAGCTAACCCCTTCGACCCCGGGACACGCGGCGCCTTTCTCACGGTGCGCACGTACCATCACGGCAACCTCATGGCGTTCGACATTTCCGGAACGGCCGAGGGTCTTGTGAAGGGGAAGCGTGAATCAGTGCGTTTGCAGATTACGCGCCTCCCGCAAGCAGGGATGTATGCGGTTCGCTGGCAGAAGCCGGCGCAGGGGACGTGGGCTCTACTCATCACGACCACGCGCGATGGTCAACACATGGCCTCGGCACTCGTGAGCATCGATGCTACTGGCCGAGTCGCCGGCGTCAGCGTGCCGTCGAATACGATCGAAAACGGCCGTTGGGTTGTACCGCGGAAAGTTGCGTCGGCAGAGCTCGATGCTCTGCTACGCTCTGGCCGTAACTAGATAAGGCCTTAAGAACTGTTGAACTGAACTGACGAACTGCGAACTCTAAACTGAAGTAACTGAATTACTGGATACTGATGCGCATCAGTGGACAGTTGAAGAGTTACCTGAGTTCGGAGTTCGCGGTCCGTCAGTTTTCAGTTCAACAGTTCTTGCCGCTTAAGGATTGAACCAGTAAGAAAACTTGACCAGGAATGTGTTGTTCGGGTGCGCCTTGAACGTATCCGTCAGGTCCCGCCGGAAGCTGAACTCATTCCCTTCAGCACCATTTATCTGACGCCCCTGCGCCCAGACCAGGAATACGCTCGAGCCAGGCATGTATTCCCAGCGAACAACCGTGTTCGACCGGAACTGCTTGAAGTTGAATCCTCCCGGATCGCCCGTATATGGCTTGAAGCGATCTCCGTAATTCGCAGCGCGGGGATCCTTCAACTCGCGCCAGTCCGAGTAATCTCCGGTCGAGATGAACGGCGCGGCGTATACCTGCAGCGACAGCGTCGGCGTCGCGGTGAAGTTGATTCTCGACGTCAGGCTCAACGTCGTCTGATCGAGTCTCGCGAACGTGTAGTGGGTCGTGTCGACGTCAGTGACTCCAAAGTTCGCGCGCCACTGCGAATCGTTGATGTCATGGCTGTAGTTGAAGCCAATCGACGTGCTCAGTCGGCTGCCGAAGCTCCAGTTGCTGCCGGGATTGATCCAGTAACCGTGCGTCTTGCCTTCGTCATACTTGTACCCGCCGAAAAACATACTTCCGTAATACGGCTTGCGGCTGTCGCTCTCGACGCCAGTCCAGATTTCTCCACCGGCCGAATTGCGAAGCGCCGGGCCGCCGCGAGCTACGCGATCGTTGTAGGTCGCCGTGAAGTTGTTGATGTTTCCACCAAGGTGACCCCACATGAAGTTCTTGAATTGCACATGCCAGTTGGTGTTGAGCCCGATAGTCGTCGGCAGGCCGTCGGTCGTCCACTTCTGCATCGTGTTGAAGTTGAAGAACGCGCGCTGTGTGATTCTCGACGGCTTGTTGAACTGAAGCGAAAACCAGTTGCGCAACATCTGCTCGTCGGCACGCGACTGGAAACCAAGGTCGTTTGTCTCGAAGCCTGGCGAGAAGCGCTGAAGCACACTCTGGAATCTCGCGATGCCCCCGCCGAATTTGCTCACCGAGAGACGCTGCGCATTGCCGCCGAGCGAGGTGGCGTGGGAGTCGAGTGAGATGTCGTCGTCCGGGCGCTGGTATCTATGTACCCCATCGCGCTGTGTGCCCGTGATCGCGGCCTCGGTGCCGGTGACCTGGCTGGCCGCAATGTATGCGCGCGCTTCGTAGTTCTTGCTGAAGAAGCGATGACGTAC
>DATLDF010000069.1:0-3719 GCA_035525975.1 Gemmatimonadaceae bacterium | reverse complement strand
GCTCGCCGTCGCAGTCGCGTCCGATTCACTCATCGCAAACCTCGACGCGAACAAGGCAAAGCTCGCCAAGCTCGCGGATCCACGCTCGATCGCGATGAATGACGCCGTCGCCGACGGCATCGTCGGCAACGTTACACCCGTCTACTACATCACCGGAACGATTCACTCACCCGAGTCAGGCGCGCCGACCGCCCTGATGGAACTCGCCTACCGGCTCGCCGTAGACGAAAGCCCGTACGTCCGCAACATCCGCAACAACGTCATCACATTGATCACGCCAATTGTTGAAGTCGATGGACGCGACCGCGAAGTCGATGTCTTCAAGTGGCACATGGCGCATCCGAACGAGACGTACCCGAATCTTCTCTACTGGGGCAAATACGTCGCGCACGACAACAATCGCGACGCCATGGCGATGACGCTCAACCTGACCCGCAATGTCCTCAATACCTACGTCGACTGGAAAGCGCAGGTTCTACACGACCTGCACGAGTCAGGCGCCTTCCTCTATGACAACACGGTCGGCGACGGACCGTACAACGCCTGGGTCGACCCTCTCCTCACTAACGAATGGCAGCTCCTCGGCTGGAACAACGTTCAGGAGATGACCCGGCTGGGAATGCCCGGTGTTTACACACACGGCAATTTCGACACTTGGTCGCCCGGCTATCTGATGTTCATCGCTGCGACACACAACGGCATCAGCCGGCTGTACGAGACTTTCGGCAACGGCGGCACGGCCGAGACGGTCGACAGAACGCTCACTCCCGATCAAACGTCTCGGACATGGTTCCGGCAGAACCCACCTCTGCCGCAGGTGAAATGGTCGCTCAGAAACAACAACAACTATGAACAGACCGGCGTTCTCGTCTCGCTGAGCTACTTCGCGGCGAACAGAACTCAGTTCCTCCAGAACTTCTACGAGAAGAGCAAGCGCTCGATTCTCAAAGCGCGAACCGAGGGTCCGGCGGCGTACGTTCTCCCTGGCAACGATCCGCGTCCCGGTGCACAGGCCGAGCTCCTCAAGATTCTGCAGCTTCAGCGTGTTGAGATCTCTCGCTCCACGGCACCGTTCACCGTTCTTGTACCGTCGGCGCCAAAGACCCCGCCGAGGATTTCGACGAACGCCGACACTGCGACGCTTCGCAGTGCCGACACAGTGAAGGTCGCGGCCAGGTTCGAGCCGAAGGAATTCCCCGCCGGCAGCTACATCATCCGAATGGACCAACCGTATTCGAGAATCGCCGACGCGCTCCTCGACTATCAGTTCTGGTCACCGAGTGATCCGCAGAAGCAGCCGTACGACGACACTGGATGGACGTTCCCTGAGAATTTCGCAGTGCAATCGGTGCGCGTCCTGGACCCGAAGGTTCTCGACGCGCCGATGAGTGTCGTTACCGGTGAGATCCGCGCTCCCGGCGGAGTGAGCGGAAGCGGATCGGTATTCGCGATCAATCACAACGCCGACAACGGTCTCGCACAGCTCCGGTATCGCCTTCCGAAAGCCGACATGCAGATCGCGGAGGAGCCGTTCACGGCGGACGGGCACAAGTTCGCGCGCGGCTCGTTCATCATTCGCGGCGTTCCGCAGGCAACTCTGAATTCGGCGACGACCGAGCTCGGCGTTCAGGCATTCGCCTTGGCATCGGTGCCAACTGTGAAGGCGCATCCAGCGCGCGCTGCTCGCGTCGCGTTAATGCACACGTGGACGAGCACGCAGACCGAAGGCTGGTGGAGACAGGCGTTCGACGTTCTCAAAATCCCGTACGACTACATCAGCACGCAGGACGTCGCGAAGATTGCTGACTTGAACGCGAAGTACGATGTAATTCTGTTTCCGCCAACATCCGGTTCGGCGCAGACGATCGTGAACGGACTGCCGATGTGGCGAAATCCGATGCCTTGGAAGAACACCCCGCTCACTCCAAACATCTCCACCTACGCTCAGACGGACGACATTCGCCCGGGCATGGGATTCAACGGCGTCGAGAAGCTGTCGAACTTCGTGAAGAACGGTGGCGTTCTCGTTGGAGTGGAAAACGCAGCGGATTTCGCGATCACGATGGGACTCGCCAACGGCGTGTCGCTGAACCAGCCAGGGCGCAATCACGTCGTTGGTACGCTGCTTCGCAGCAAGATCGTCGACGAACCAAGCCCGATCGTTTACGGACTTCAGGACAGCCTCGCGATCTATAGCGAGAGTGGCCTGAGCTTCTCGATCACGAACGTCCTTGGAACCAGGGGACGTGGTGACTCGACCGTCGCCCGTCCGACAGGACGTGGAACAGCGGACGACGTTGACGTCCCGCAGGGACGCTCCGCACTCGACCCCCGTAACGAAGCTCCGAAGCGGAAGCCCGTTCAGCCCTGGCAGGCCGCGCCCGTTACCGACGAGCAGCTCAGAAATCCGCTCAGCGTGATCCCGCCGGCCCTTCGTCCGCGCGTCGTGCTTCGTTTCAGTGATCAGCGAGCCCTGCTGGTCTCAGGTTTGCTCGACGGAAACGATGTCGCTCAGCGCCCGGTCGTCGTCGATGTGCCCTCAGGCAAGGGCCACGTCGTCCTCTTCGGGAATAACCCTGTGTACCGCGGATCGACGATCGGTAGTTACTTCCTTGTGTTCAATACGCTCCTGAATTTCGACCGGCTCGATACCGGACGAAAACTCGATCCAAAATAAGTTCGATCAACAGTTGGAGTTACACGATGGCCAGACAAATCACCGGCGCGAAACTTTACCTTGCCGGCGGACACACTATGCAGATCGGAGCCGGACCCGTTGCAGAGCTCGTTCAGCTACTTGAGCAGCGGCCCGATGAAGTTCGGCGAATTACCGTTGTGGACGGCAATGAGATCATGATTCATTGGAGCGCTGTGTCAGCATTGCAGATTTTTTCGGCAGGCAAGTAAAAAAGCGCCACGCGTGTGGCGTGTGGCGTTTCTCACCGCAGTGCTTCGAGCGCCTTCTTAGCCTCCGTCAGAGCAGGGTCAAGCCGCACCGCTGTCTGATACTCGGCGCGCGCGCCGGCTTTGTCTCCTTTCTTCTCGCGAATGAGCCCGAGCCGGTAGTGCGCGTTCGCGAGCGGCGGCCCTCCCACCAGTATCGGGGCGGCAATGTACGCCCTCAACGACTGCTCTCCGCGATCGAGATTCGTTCCTGACACCGAAGCGGTTCGGCCATACGCGTACAATCCGGCAGGATCGTTCGGCTTGAGGCTGAAACGCTTGTCGAGGATCGCGAACGCCTTGTCGTACTGCTTGTTGTTCGTGTAGAACGCGGCGAACGACGTGTATCCTGCCGAGCTGTCGGGATAGCTTGAAACGAGAAAGTTCAGCTCGCGCTCGAGACATGCCTGATCCTTCGTGTCCGTGCAGACGCGGATAGACGCCGCAGCACCGCGATATGGATTCCGTCTCTTGATTTCCTGCGCCTCGGCCTTGGCCTTCTCCTTTCCCCCGCCGAGAAATCCGGGCGCCTGTAGATAGTAAAGAACCATGTCGTAACGAGCGTCGAGGTTATTCGGATCGAGCTCGATCGACTTGTCCCACGCCGATTTTGTTTTCTTCGCGAGGAAAGGAAGCTTGAACTTGCTCGCTCGCTGGGCCTGCTGCCCATACGCTCGGCCGAGCCAGTCGAAGTAGACCGAGTTCCGCGGGCTCAGCTGGACCGACTTCTCGAACCAGCCGACAGCCTTTCCTCCGTCGTTCTGCTCCATCGCAAT
>DATLDF010000084.1:0-3524 GCA_035525975.1 Gemmatimonadaceae bacterium | reverse complement strand
GAGCGGAACTCGTTGTCTGCGTGTCGCTTACCAACGAGCGCACGGTATATTTCACTCTGTGAAGATACTGCACCGTTACGTGCTAAAGGAACATCTGGGTCCGCTTACCTTCGCACTGACGGCGCTGACTTCGATCCTGCTGCTCCAGTACATCGGCAAGCATTTTGGGGAGCTGGTCGGAAAGGGCCTGCCCACCCTCGTAATCGCGGAGTTTTTTGGGCTGTCGATTCCACTGACAGTGGCTCTGACGCTGCCGATGGCTGTGCTGGTCTCGACCTTGTATGCGTTCAGCCGCCTTGCCGCGGAGAACGAGATAACCGCGCTCAAGGCGAGTGGCGTAAGCCTGGTGGACGTGCTCAAGCCAGTGCTCATTGCCGCGCTTGGCGTCACCATCATCATGGTGGGATTCAACGACCAGATCCTCCCGAGGTCCAATCACCGGCTAAGCATCCTGCAGAGAGACATTGCGCAGAAGAAGCCGACGTTTGGTCTGCGCGAGCAGGTGATCAACGAAGTCAGTCCGGGAAAGTTCTATCTGCGCGCCGGCCACCTCGACGAATCGTCGAATCTCATGCGTGAGGTCACGATCTACGACATGGCTGACCCGACGCGCCGGCGGACAATTTTCGCGGACAGCGGCAACATGCGAATGAGCAAGGACATGACGGACCTCGAGCTCACTCTCTACAATGGGAACATGCAGGATGTTCCGACCGCGAATGCCGACGAGCTCCAAAGGCTCTACTTCAACGTCGATCTCGTCAGGGTCCGTGGTGTCGGTAACCAGTTCCAGAAGAGCACCTCCGACGCGTACAAAAGCGATCGCGAGATGACCGTGTGCGAGATGCAGCAGGCACAGGACAAGGCGCGGCTCGAGCACGAGATTGCCAGAAAGGAATTTGTGGCGAAGATGGCGCAGCTGCGCACGACGAAGGCGAAGCCAAGCAAGGAGGTTCTCGCCGCCAAAACGAGCCCGCCCTGGGATGTCGGACTCGGGCGACTTTACTGCAACGCAATGTCGTGGATCAAGCCAAAGGCGGCCCATGCGCAGACCTTGCACTCGAATGCTCCGCCGGTGGTTACGCCACAGGCCAGCTCAACGATCAGGGCTGCTCGGACGAGCAGCAGTACCCAGACGACGAAGCCGTCACCGGCGCGCTTTCCGGGCGCTCAGCTCCCTGATTCGGGGATGAGCGAACAGATGCGGCGAGCGGGATCGGAAGCGGCAGCAGTCGCCGGCCTCGAGGCTCTTCGCATCAGATTGTCGGACAGCTCTCAATTAATGAACTCCTACGGAGTCGAGATCCATAAGAAGTTTGCGCTCGCCGTGGCGTGCTTTGTCTTCGTGCTGCTCGGAGCGCCAATTGCGCTGAGGTTTCCGCGCGGCGGAGTCGGGCTCACCATTGGCGTGAGTCTCTTCGTTTTCGCCCTTTATTACGTCTGTCTGATCGCCGGAGAGTCCATCGCCAAACGGGGACTGATGCCGGCGGTCGTGTCCATGTGGATGGCGAACGTCATTTTTGCGGTCGTCGCGCTCTGGATGCTGGCGAAGATGGGCCAGGAAGGGAGCACGGCTCGCGGTGGCGACATGCGAGAGTTCTTCGATGCCGTTCGGGGAACGATCCGCTCCAAAATGCACTGGAAGAACCGGCGCGTGCACCGCGACAGGCTGGCTGCGTGAGCAAGACAGTACGGGCGCTCGATCGCTATGTGTTCACCGAGTTCTGGAAGATCTTCGTGACGACGGCGCTCGGATTTCCAATTCTCGTAAACATCATCGACCTCACGGACAACCTCGACAAGTATCTCGGCCAGCGTTTGTCGACGGGCAGAATTCTGCTCAGCTACGTTTACTGGTTGCCGGATTCGATGTTCATGGTTCTTCCGGCGGCAGTGCTGTTTGCTACGGTGTTTGCGATCGGCGCGTTGACGAGACATTCGGAGATCACGGCCGCGAAGGCGTCCGGAATCAGCTTCTATCGCTTCATCGCACCCATCTTTGCCGGAGCAATTCTCGCCACGATACTCGGCCTCATTCTGGGCGAGATTGCGCCAATGACGAACAAGAAGCGCCTCGAGATTCTGCAGTCGAACAAGGTCAATATCAGCTCCGATCGATACAACTTTGCGTATGCGGCGGACCGCGGCAGGGTGTACAAGATCGGCGCGCTGCATTTGATCGAGCCGGCAATCGAAGGCATGGTCATCGAGCGCAAGGGAAACGGACCGGACTATCCATCGTACGTAATTACGGCGGAGGCGGCGCGCTACCGTCCCACACGGGGTTGGCTGCTGCAACACGGCGCGATGCACATCATTCCGGATACCGTCCAGAACATGACGTTAAGCTTCGACTCGCTCGTGGACAGACATTTCACCGAGGCACCCAAGCAACTCACGCTCACGCAGAAAGCTCCGACGGACATGGGCTTCCGAGAGCTTGGTCGATTCATAACCTCGATGGAACGCTCTGGCGCCGAAGTGAACGAGCTGCGCGTCGAGAGAATGCTCAAGATCGCAATTCCAATCACTTGCATCGTGATTCTGCTTTTCGGCGCTCCCCTGGCGACGAGTACCCAGCGCGGTGGCGCAGCTTACGGCGTCGGGTTGAGTCTCGCGACGACAGTTATTTTTCTGATGCTGATCCAGCTGACCAAGGGAATCGGCGGTAAGGGAATGATTCCAGCCGATCTCGCGGCGTGGCTGCCAAGCATCATCTTCGGAGTAGTGGGTCTCTTCCTGTTCGCGCGCGTAAGAACTTGATACGCGACCCGCTGCGCGTTTTCAGGAACATCGGAAAGCGCGGGTATTTCATGCGCGACATTGGTCGCGCGTTCAAAGATCCCAAGACATTCGGACCGGAAACAATCCGGCAGATGCGGAACATTGGCGTCGACTCGCTGCCGCTTGCCGCGATCGTCGCGGCGTTCATCGGGGCAGTCACCGCCTTCCAGACGCGATACCAGCTCTTTGGCGGAGTACAGCTGTCGGTGGTCGGGCTGATCTCACGCCAGTCGATCATCCTCGAGCTGGGGCCGCTTCTGACCGGGCTGGTACTGACGGGCCGCGTGGGAGCGCGGATTACCGCCGAGATCGGAACCATGCGTGTTACCGAGCAGATCGACGCTCTGGAAACCCTCGCTTACGATCCGATTGCCTATCTCGTGGTACCGCGTCTTATCGCCGCGCTGATAATGGTGCCGGTTTTGACGATCCTTGCTGATGCGATCGGGGTGGGCACGGCGATGCTGACGGCGATAACTGCTACCGACGTTACAGCGGCGGCGTTCTCCGAGGGCCTCAGGCTCTCGTTCACGCCGTTTCAGATTGTGTATAGCGTCATCAAGGCGACTATATTCGGGGGCGCGATAGCCTTCTTCTGCTCCTACGAGGGTTACACGGCAAACGTCGGCGCTGAGGGTGTAGGTCGCAGCACCGCGCAGGCGGTCGTCGTGACTTCGGTTGCGATCCTGGTGCTGGACGCGATCACCGCACTCCTCTTGGCCCCTTACCTCCAGGCATGA
>DATLDF010000066.1:0-3579 GCA_035525975.1 Gemmatimonadaceae bacterium | reverse complement strand
TCGGTTCCGCTTCTAATCCGTCCAATCCGTTTAATCCGTTATATCCGTGTGACAAGCCGCAGGCTTGTCCCCGTGGTTCTAGACAGCGTCCCGAAAAAGGGAACGCCCAGCATAGTAGAGCAGCGTCCCGATCACGAGCGCACTCGCATACCCATAGGGAAGTCCGTTCGCGATGACGCCCGTCGCCACGACGATAAAGAAATCGCGCTTGTTCGCCGCCTCGCTGCGCGAGAAAAGCATCAGAGCGACTCCCTCAAAGAAGAGCAACACGCCGAGAACCGGCAGCGGAAAGACCTGCACCACCTGCTGAAATCCAGCCGCGAAGAACAACCCAAGAACCACGAACAGCGAACCGTAGATGATTATCGACCCGCCCGTTCGCGCGCCGAAGGTGTAGTGGCCGATCAATCCGCCAGATCCGTGACAGGTCGGCACCCCACCGAAGAACGGGTTCACGAGATTCATCGCCGCGTACGTAAAGCTCAGTTTACGAACGCCGATTTGTTTTTCAGGAAATAAATCCTCCACCGCCTGGCGCGTCGCAAGAACTGAATTCCCCAGCGACAGCGGTATTTGTGGAATCGCGAGCAGTGTGAATCCCGCGATCATGCTGTCCAGCGACACGTGTCGGACCTCTGGCAGTGTGAATCCCGCCGCGCCGACAAGGTCGTGCGGCGTGAGCTTGAACACGAACGCATACACGACACCCAGCGCGATTACGAACAGAGCCGGCGGAAAGCGACGGTTGCCGAGGAGCGCGACGATGACCCCGAACGAGATCGCGGCAAGGATGTAGCCGTTGAGTCCATCGGCGTGCACATAGTCCTTCAGTGCCAGAAGAGATAGCTGGATTCCCAGTCCCAACTGAAGACCCCGCACAACGGGCCTTGGGACGACCCGCGCCAGCCACGTAATCGCCCCCGTCGCAGCGAGCACGAGCATCACGATTCCGATCGCCAGCCCGCCGCCGTAGAGAACGTCCGGAGCGACTTTCTGCGTTATCACCAGCACAGCCACCGCCTTCAGGGGCTGCACCGGCATCGGCATTCCATAGGTCAACCCCGTCACGTACTGCATCAAACCGAACATCACCAGCACGCTCGAGCTGTGAAGCCCGGCGGCCAGGATCATCCCGATAATGAGGGGCAGGTCGGTGCCGATATCGCCAAACGCGCCGGCAAGCTCGTTCCTGTCGAATCGGATGCGCGCACCGCGCGCAGGTGCAAGCGACCTGTAAGATTCAGAACGATTCGATGATTCTGCGTTGACAGTCACGCCTATATTGTACGCGTACAATCTGCCTCTGACCAAATGGCTGAAAACACAATAGAGATCGATAACGTCGTCAAGCGGTACGCTCAGCACGTCGCTGTCCGTGACCTGTCCCTGCGTGTGCCGAAGGGCGCCGTTTACGGACTTCTCGGGCCAAACGGTGCCGGAAAGACGACGACGATCCGCATGATCCTGAACATCATCGCGCCTGATTCAGGCTCCATTCGCATCCTCGGCCGGCCGGCCAGCGATCCGAAAATCACGGAGCATATCGGCTACCTGCCGGAAGAGCGCGGACTGTATCGCAAGATGCAGGTTCGTCGCGTACTTCGGTTCCTGGCCGAGCTGAAGGGGATGAATGCGCACGATGCCGATAAGCGAATCGATGAGTGGCTCGTGAAGCTGGACCTCAAGACGCCCGATAAAGACTGGGGCCTGTCGAAGATCGACGAGCTGTCGCGTGGAATGCAGCAGAAGGTCCAGTTCATCGGCACGATGCTGCACGACCCTGATCTCGTGATCCTCGACGAGCCGTTCAGCGGACTCGATCCCATCAATGCGCAGGCGCTGAAGGACACCATTGTCGAGCTCAAGCAGCGCGGCAAGACAGTGATCTTCTCTACCCACCTGATGGACAACGCAGAGCGTATCTGCGATTCGGTCTGCATCATCGCGCGTGGCGAGAAGGTGCTGGACGGAACGATCGGCGAGATAAAGGGCGCACAAGGGACCCGCAACGTTGCCCTGGGACTTGGCGGGGACCCGTCAGCCCAGGTCATGGCCGTGCTCAACGACCGCACGCTTGTCGATCGAGTGGACGACTCCAATCGATACTTCGAGGTCGAGCTGGCTGCTGGAGCCGATCCGCAGAATCTGCTCAAGCGGATCGTGGACACTGGCGCGTCAGTCAACCGCTTTGAGATCGTGCAGCCGTCGCTGCATCAGATATTCCTCGAGAAAGTTGGAGCAACGGGTGTTGAAACGGGGATGACAGGACATGGCTAAGCTCTGGGCGATCATCAAGCGCGAGTACCTCGAGCGCGTTCGCACGAAGTGGTTCATTTTCGCGACCGTTTTCGGACCGATCTTCTTCGGAGCGATGATCATCGTGCCGGCAGTGCTCGCGAAGAATTCGAAAGGGAGCACCGAATTCACCAACGCCCGGATTCTCGACGCGACAACTTCAGGTGTCGGAAACCGCATTTCCGAAATCATGAATCGCGACCGCCAGCCGGGATCGATCGCGCCTCAGGTCATCGTTCTCAAGCCCGGCGAGCTCACCCCGGCTGAAAGCACGGCGACGAAGCAGGTGATGGCGAAGCAGGTGAGCGGGTATCTGATCATCGACGATCAGACGCTCGAGGGAAAAGAAGTGCGGTACGCCGGGCGCAATGCAACATCTCTTGGCGACATGGAACGCCTGCGCACGTCGGTGAAAGAAGCACTCCTGGCCCAGCGGCTTCAGGCGGCGGGCATCGATTCAAGCAAGGTTCGCGATCTCACGTTCATGCCACTGCGATTGAACCCTCAGAGGATCACCGACAAGGGACGGGGCGGATCAGGAACTGTGAGCATCATCTTCGCCGGCGGAATCGCGTTCCTGCTCTACATGTCGATCGTTCTTTATGGCCAGAACGTTCTGCGCGGCGTGCTGGAGGAGAAGACGACGCGTGTGGCGGAAGTTGTGGTCTCGAGCGTGCCGGCCGAGACGTTGCTTGCGGGCAAGGTGCTTGGCGTCGGCGCGGTGGGACTGACTCAACAGATCCTGTGGGTCATCACGACTGTCATCATGTTCAAGCTTCGCGAGCCGATCCTTCAGAAATTCGGCGTGGCCACGATGCCCTTTGCGCTTCCGGAGATTTCGATCGGCCTCGCGCTGTTGCTGCTGCTGTTCTTCATTCTCGGATTCATCTTCTACTCGTCGCTGTATGCGGCGGTCGGAGCCTCGGTCAACTCCGAGCAGGAAGCACAGCAGGCAGTTCAGCCGATGCTGATTCTTCTCGTTGCGACTGCGATCTTCATCAATCCGATCCTGTTGAATCCGACGTCGCGGCTAGCGCAGGTAATGTCGCTGCTTCCCTTCTCTGCCCCGATCATCATGCCGTTGCGGTTAGCGCTCGGCAGCGTGCCTTGGTACGAGCTTGCAGGAGCTCTCATTGGAGTGACTGCTGCCTGCGTAATCGCGACGTGGTTTGCTGCGAGGATTTATCGAGTTGGGCTGCTGATGTACGGCAAACGGCCGACGTTTAGAGAGATGATCAAGTGGGTCAGCTACTCGAGGTAATCGAGAAACCAACCGCTTTAGAC
>DATLDF010000055.1:0-23633 GCA_035525975.1 Gemmatimonadaceae bacterium | reverse complement strand
AATGGCAGTCTCAGTACTTCGCGAGTTACCCTCGGCCGAGAAGCCGAGAGAAAGACTCAAATCCCATGGCGCGAGAGCCCTCAGTTCCTCCGAGCTCCTCGCTATCCTCCTCGGCAGCGGATCCGAAGGCCACTCGGCCATGCAGATTGGCCACGAAATCCTCGGGAGCTGTCATGGTTCGCTAAGGCGGCTCTCCGGCCAGCCGGTCGCGGCTCTCACGTCTCTGGAAGGGGTAGGAAATGCCAGGGCCGTCGCGATTCACGCGGCACTCGAGCTCGGCCGGCGAATGGCGGCAGAGGACCGGGAGGACGGCATTCCCGTGCGCGGACCGCGGGATGTGCACGAAATCTTCGGGCACCGACTACAGGATCTGCCGGTGGAGGAGTTCCACGTCGCCATTCTCGATTCGCAGCATCGCCTGGAGCGAGATGTCACAGTCACCCGCGGTTTGCTGAACTCCTCGCTCGTCCATCCGCGAGAGGTTTTCCGGGAGGCAATTGCCGAGAATGCCGCGGCGATAATTCTGATTCACAATCATCCGAGTGGCGATCCGACGCCGTCCACTGATGATCGCATAACGACAGAACAATTGGTGCAGGCGGGGAGGGTACTCGACATACCCGTCCACGATCACATTATTATTGGAAGAGGGCGCTATCTGAGCTTTGCGGAGGCTGGACTGCTTTGACTGCTGTCGAATCACACGCTGTCATACCTGGCTGGAACGATGACGGCCAGCCGCTGCCTGAGCGCCTGGACCATGACACGCTTGTGCGCGCGTACAAGTTCAGCGAGCGCGCGCACCTCGGGCAGAAGCGCCTGTCGGGTGAGAACTACGTCTCACACTGCGTGGAAGTCGCGCGTATTCTCGCCGACCTTCAGCTCGATACAGTAACTGTCGCCAGCGGATTGATCCACGACGTCGTCGAGGACACTGACGTCAGCGTGGCGGATGTCGAAGCAGAATTTGGAAAGGAAATATCCGAGATCGTCGATGGGCTGACGAAAATCGGGCACCTCCCGCTCAATTCGTCGCAGGAAAGACAGGTCGAAAACTATCGCAAGCTCCTGCTTTCGATCGCGAAGGATGCTCGCGTAATCCTCATCAAGCTCGCCGACCGCCTGCACAACATGCGGACGCTGGATCACCTGCCGCCGGAAAAGCGCCGCCGCATCGCACAGGAGACGCGTGATCTCTACGCGCCGCTCGCGCACCGCTTCGGAATGGCGCGCATTCGGTGGGAGCTCGAAGACCTCGCGTTCAAGCACCTCGAGTCAAAGGAATACAAGGCGCTCGCAAAGCTCGTCTCACAGAGACGCGGAGAAAGGGAATCGACGATCTCGTCTCTGAGCGAGCCACTCCAGGAACTGCTGACGACAGCAGGGATTCCCAACGTCGAAGTGACCGGCCGCCCGAAGCATCTGTGGTCGATTTACAAGAAGATGACGAAGTGGGACAAGCCGTACGAGGAAATCTATGACCTCATGGCGATCCGCGTTCTCGTGGACAGCGTTCCCGATTGCTACCACGCGCTCGGTGTAATCCACGACCGGTACACTCCGCTCCAGGAGCGCATCAAGGACTACGTCGGCCAGCCCAAGTCGAACGGATATCAGTCGCTTCACACGACGATCTTTGGAAGCAACAAGCAGCTTTTTGAAATCCAGATTCGCACGCGTGAGATGCACCGAACGGCGGAGTACGGAATTGCCGCTCACTGGAGATTCAAGGAGAGCGCGAGAAGTGCAGACGAGCTCGACCGCGCGCTTCACTGGTTCCGTCAGGTCCTCGAGCTTCAGCTCGACGCAAAGACGCCGGATGAGTTCCTCGAATTCCTCAAGCTCGATCTCTACCAGGACGAGATTTTCGTCTTCACGCCGACGGGCGACGTAATTCAGCTGCCCAAGGGCGCAACGTCGATCGACTTCGCCTTTGCGGTGCACACTGAAGTCGGACTGCATGCGATTGGCTCGCGCATCAACGGACGTCAGGCGACTCTGGCGCGTGAGCTGAAGAATTCGGACACGGTCGAGATCATGACGTCTCCGACGGCGCGTCCAAGCCGCGATTGGCTGCAGCACGTTCGGACGGGCAGGGCGCGTCACAAGATCCGCCAGCGCCTCCGCATCGAAGAGCAGACGACTTCAGGCAAGCTCGGCCGCGAGATCCTGCTGAGAGAAGTGAAGCGCCGGAGGCTCCCGAAGCCCGATGACGCTCAGCTCAAGGAAGCGGCGGAGAAGATGGGCCTGAACGACATGAACCACCTGATCGCTTCCATCGGTCAGGGAGACATCGGCGTGATGCAGGTGATGAAGCACCTGTACCCCGAGGACGAGCCGCAGCAGACGCCGGTGAAGACTGGTCCGCTCGATTGGCTCGTCGACAAGATGCGCGGGAGCCCGAAGGGCGTAAGAATCCAGGGCGTAGACGGTCTAATGGTAAGATACGCCCAGTGTTGTCAGCCGGTTCCGGGTGACCCCGTGGTTGGGTATGTAACAAGAGGCAGAGGCGTAAGCATTCACCGGGCAGATTGCCCGAACCTGCTGATGCTTGATCTCGAGCCCGAGAGAAGGCTCGACATCGACTGGAAGGAGCTGGAAGGCGAACGCTTCATGGTGCGATTGGTGCTCGACGCGACTGATCGCCGCGGCCTTTATGCTGACCTCGCGGCCGCTGTTTCGGCGACAGACACGGACATCCGCTCGTTCGAGCTCGCGTCGGCGGACGGCCACGTCACGGGCGCGCTCGCTGTCGAGGTCGAGAATCTCGCGCACCTCCAGCGGGTTCTCAAAGCCGCTCGCCGCGTGAAGGGTGTCACGGAAGTCACGCGTAAGGAACGACTCGCCAGCGATAACTGAAAATCGGCCACTTCGGGTTTCGGTGCCGTCTTCCTTCGCGGTCGTCGGTGCTCATGCCCTGACGCTCGCCGCGTCGCACGGTCTCGCATTCGTTTCTCGGCCGTCCAGTGTGGTGGGGTGCTCGGGCGCAAGGACGCGGCTCCCGTCAGGATACAAGCGCCGACGACACCCCGAAGGGGTAAAGGATTGGGCGGCTCACGCCGCCCTTGGGTAGAACCCCGAATAAATCCCGATATTCGATTATATTACAGGGTGCCAAAAGCGGAATTCAATCTCCAGGCGCCGTTCCAGCCGGCGGGCGACCAGCCACGGGCAATTGCCGAGCTCACCGCGGGGTTAGAGCGCGGTGACAGGTTCCAGACACTCCTCGGAGTGACCGGCTCCGGAAAGACCATGACGATTGCAAACGTCATACGGAATTTCGGCAAGCCGACGCTGGTGCTGTCGCATAACAAGACCCTCGCGGCCCAGTTGTACGGCGAGATCAAATCGTTCTTTCCGAACAACGCAGTCGAGTACTTCATCTCGTACTACGACTACTACCAGCCGGAAGCATACGTGCCGACAACCGACACGTACATCGAGAAGGACGCATCGATCAATGAGGACATCGACCGGCTTCGATTGCGCGCCACGTCGAGCCTGATGGAGCGCGACGATGTCATCATCGTCGCGACCGTCTCCGCGATCTACGGACTTGGCGACCCGCGCGCCTATCGTGAGCAGATGGTCACACTCGAGCGCGGCCAGCGCATCGCGCGCGACGAGATCCTGCGATCGCTCGTGAAAATTCAGTATTCGCGAAACGATGTCATGTTCGATCGTGCGACTTTTCGCGTGCGCGGCGACACTGTCGAAATTCTTCCGGCCTACGAAGAACAAGGTGTGCGCGTCGAGATGTGGGGCGATGAGATCGAGCGCATCTCGAAGATCAATCCGCTGACGGGCGAAGTCATCGCCGACCTCGCCAAGACTGCGATCTATCCGGCGAAGCACTTCGTAACTTCACGTCCGACAATTCAACGCGCCATTGAGTTGATTCGCACGGAGCTGGGCGAGCGGCTTTCGGAACTTCGTGCAACCGGCAAGCTGCTCGAGGCACAGCGCCTGGAATCGCGGACTAACTTCGACATCGAGATGATGCTCGAGATTGGAACGTGCGCTGGAATTGAAAACTATTCGCGTCATCTCTCCGGGCGCGAAGCGGGCGAGAGGCCGGCGTGTCTCTTCGACTACTTCCCGGAAGATTTTCTTGTCGTCATCGACGAGGCGCACGTCACGCTTCCGCAGATTGGAGGAATGTTCAACGGCGATCGCGCGAGAAAGCTCACGCTTGTCGACTACGGGTTCCGTCTGCCGAGTGCGCTGGACAATCGCCCGTTGATGTTCGACGAGTTCCTGTCGCTGACGCCGCGCGCGATCAATGTTTCGGCGACGCCGGGCGAGATCGAGCTTCGGCTGTCGGAAGGTGTGGTGGTCGAGCAGATCATCCGCCCAACGGGGCTTGTCGATCCTGAAATCGATGTTCGCCCTGTTCGCGGACAGGTCGACGACCTGCTCGGCGAGATTCGCCTGCGCGAGCAGAAAGGCGAGCGCGTTCTGGTCACGACGCTCACGAAGCGAATGGCGGAAGACCTCACCGACTATCTCCAGCAGATGGGGGTGAGGGTTCGCTACATGCACTCGGACATTGACGCCATCGAGCGAATGGAAATTGTCCGCGGGCTTCGGCTCGGCGAATTCGACGTGCTTGTTGGAATCAATCTTCTGCGGGAAGGTCTCGATCTCCCCGAGGTTTCCCTCGTCGCGATTCTCGACGCGGACCAGGAAGGATTTCTGCGCAGCGACCGCTCGTTGATCCAGACAATCGGACGCGCCGCCCGGCATCTTAACGGTCGCGCAATTTTTTACGCCGATCGAATCACCGGCTCGATGGAGCGTGCGATGGACGAGACGAAACGTCGTCGCGAGACGCAGCGCGCCCACAACGCCGAGCACAACATCACGCCGTACAGCGTAGTGAAGAGCACCGATCAGGTGCGGTTCATCACGCGTGTCGCTGATGCGCGCGAGGGAAGTGATGCGCGCGATGCGGAGCAGGCGAAGCGTGTGGCTGAGCAGGCACCCAGGTACGGGGGGAAGGATGTGCCGACGCTGATTGCCGACCTGGAGAAGGAGATGAAGGTCGCGGCTGCGAATCTTGATTTCGAGTCTGCTGCGCGTCTTCGCGACCAGCTTTTTGAGTTGAAAGCGAAGGCCGACGGAAATCGCAGTCGATCGCGCGGATCGTTCGCGGGCATCAGGATAGAGCGTTAGTGCGCGATCATCATCACATCGTGCCTGAAGCGGCGGCCGGCAGTCGTCTGGCGCTCGATGAGGCCGAGATGCGCGCGTGGGGCGTCAGGCTCGGCATCGAGTGCAAGGCGCCGCTCGTCATCTCCCTGTCAGGTGATCTGGGCGCGGGGAAGACGACGCTCGCACAATCGATTTGCGCTGGTTACGGCGTAGAAGAGTCGGTTACGAGCCCGACCTATTCGCTGGTCCATCGTTATGACGCGCCGAAATCAGCTGTCGTTCACATCGATCTCTACCGGCTCGATAACGAATCGCAGCTCACCAATATCGGCTGGGACGAGATAATCTCCGAGCATGCACTTGTGATCGTTGAGTGGCCGGAGCGTGCCGGGGATCGCATCCCCGCGGATCATCTGCACATCGATCTGCAATACGCGCCGAACGATCCGTCGCACCGCCTGCTGCTGGCAGGTTGATGAAGAATTATTCTCTGGCACTCGACGGCTCGACCTACGCAGGAACCGTTGTAGTCATTCGCGGTCGCGACGTTGTGGCCGAGCGATCGCTGCCTGACAGCGGGATTCCCGCGCGTGGACAGCGTGGTGAGGATTTCATGCCGATCGTTGCCGATTGCATGGCTGAAGCCGGCGTGTCAGTCGGCGATCTCGGGCGAGTGGTTTGCGGTGCCGGGCCGGGCAGCTTCACGAGTCTCCGCATCGCGGCGTCGATCGCAAAGGGAATTGCAGCGGGCGCCGGAATTCCGCTGTTCGCGATTTCGTCGTTATTGCTGATTCCGGCTGGATCCGAGGTCGCGGCTGGGAAGTATCTTGTTGCTCTCCCCGCAATGAGGGGCGAGAGCTACGTCATCGATGCGACTGTCAATTCCGATGGACGCGTCTCGACCGATGGTGTCGTTCGGCTTGTCGCTTCGGCCGATGTCGAAAAAATGTCGGCAGATGATTCGCGCGAGCTGATCGGACCGGGTTTTGGAAAGGACCTGAGACCGCAGGCTCGTGGGGCCGCGCGAATGATCGACCAGATCGTTGCGTCGGGACAGTGTGACCTCAATACGTGGGAGCCCGCCTACGGACGCCTGGCTGAGGCACAGGTGAAGTGGGAGGCCGCTCACGGGCGACCCCTGGCGCCGGACGCGTGAGCGACTCTCCCGGATCGAATGAGAAAGTTGCCGATGCGGTTACGCTCCGCCGGCCGACGGTGATGGATCTGGATGCAGTGACGGAGATCGAAAAGGCGTCGTTTGCCGATCCGTGGTCGACAGCCGAGTTTGCGTCCGTGCTCGAGGTGGGCCACACTATCTTTCTTGTGGCGGAAGTTGGAGAAGGAAGGAATATCGTTGGATATGTGATTGCGATGGCGGTGCTCGATCAGGCCGAGATACTCAACGTTGCTGTGGCACCCGGGCATCGTGGCGCAGGACTTGGTGGTGGAATGCTGGATGCCGCGCTGCTCGAGGTGGAAAAGCGGGGTGCAGAATCGGTGTTTCTCGAGGTTCGCGTGTCGAATTCTCCGGCGAGAGCGCTCTATTCATCGAGAGGGTTCGTCGAGATCTCGCGCAGAAAAAATTATTATCGCACGCCAGTGGAAGACGCGCTGGTGATGCAGCGGGCAGTAATAGGGTGACAGGCGCAAAGACTCGTGTCTGGTGCCCCGTCAAGACGGTTTACAATTGAAGGCGAGCGTATGAACCCTCGCCGGGAGGCAATGTGAGTCGCAGTGTGAACAAGGTGACGTTGATCGGCAATCTCGGGAACGAGCCGGAGATCCGGACAATCGGAAGCGGCAAGAAAGTGGCGACCTTCTCTCTCGCAACAGGCAGGCAGTGGACCGGTGCCGGCGGAGAAAAGCAGGAAAAGACCGAATGGCATCGCTGCGTCGCGTGGAACGGAAACGGGACAGGCATGGGCCTCGCCGACATCGTCGAGAAGTACTGCAAAAAGGGCGAGCGCGTGTTCGTCGAAGGATCGATCGAGTATGGCCAGTACAAGGACAAGGAAGGCCAGACCCGCTACACCACGGAGATCAAGGTTCGCGAGCTGATGCTCCTTGGCGGCGGAAAAGGCGGCTCTGATTTCGATTCCGATGGAGACGGGTCACGTTCGCGCGCTCCGGCTCGGAGCGGCAGCAAGGCGTCCTCGGGCAGCGAGAACTCGTTCGACGACTTCCCGGCAGCTCTGGAAGACCAGGACGACGATCTGCCGTTCTGATTCGGGTCAGTCGCCCCTGTTAGCGGGCTTCTGGAGCAGGCAAGCGGGGCGAGAGCGGCATAACGCTCTCGCCCCTCGTTTTTTCCGTGACGAGCGGGAGCGCTGGTACGTCTAGGTAACGGCGACATGCGTGCAAGCGGACGACTCCGCACAACGCGCAGCCGCAGAGGCGTTTCAAATCGTTTATCCGGAGTTAGTCGAATGCGGGTCCTTTCCCTGACGTTCAATCGCGCACCGCGCGTCATCGCAGTAGCTGCCGTCGTGGCGCTGGCTGGCGCTTTCCAAACCGCTGGCGCGCAGGATCAGCGCAAGCCTGCTCCGACATTCACAAATTCGACGCCGCTCGCCGCCGACGAAGTCGAGCATGTGGTGAAGAAAGGCGACACGCTCTGGGATATTGCAAAGGCGTTCCTCAAGGACCCGTTCAAGTGGCCGGAGGTCTTCAGCCGCAACAGTGACATCGTCGAGGACGCACACTGGATTTATCCGGGCGAGAATATCCGGATTCCACGCGGTGAGGTGAAGCCCGAAGTTCTTGCGAGGATCGACACGAAGCCCGCGGTGCCCGGAATTCAGCACACGGTCTTCGCGGTCGTGCCGGGGATGTACAGCGATCGCGTTCAGTCAGATGGCTCGGTTATGGGCCGCGCCGGATCGTACGGCGTTTCGCGGGGCGAGATCGACTCGGCTCCGTTCGGCGACCGAAAAGGCGGACCCTCAGGCGCCGGGCGTCTTGCGGCAGCATACGACCGTCCGGGAATCGCCGCTCCCGACGGAGAGCGCCGGTTTCAGCTGCATGACCGCGTTTTCGTCAAAATGCCTGCGGGCGTAGCGGCGTTTTCCGGCCAGCTCCTGCTGACGTACCGGCTCGGCGAAGAAATCAGTGACAATGCGCAGCTAGTAATTCCAACTGGCATCGTCAGGGTCGAGTCTCAACAGCCCGGCCAGCCCGCGCTTGCCAGCATCGTCCGCCAGTTCGACGAGATGCGCCTTGGTCAGCCGCTGATGCTTCTCGCCGAGACAATGACAACGCCGGGAGTGCCAGTTCCGGTCGCAGCAGGCCAGTCCGAGAAAGTCATCTACATCAGCGGAAACAATGTCCTTCCGTCGCTGCAGAGCTATGTCGTTCTGACCTCGCGACTGGCGACTTCGGTGCGCGTCGGCGACCGGTTCACTCTGATTGATGACAGTGTCGATCCACGTTATCCGGCGCCTCCGGTGCCGGCCGCAGTGGCCGAAGTCGTGAAAGTCACGCCGTTCGCTGTGACCGCAATTGTCATCGATCAGGACCAGCCGCGGATTCGCACTGGAATGACGGCTCGTCTTACAGCAAGAATGCCGTGAATCGATCGCAAAAAGTGATGCCCCCACTCTGACGGGGGATTAAATTAGGGCGATCATGATGGTGATCGCCCACTTCGTCGCAATAACCTGTTACATAGCGGCCGCTGCACTCGCCGCGCTGCCTTTCGCCCGGCGAGTTAACGCACCGGTGAAGGGCGTAATTGGCGTCCTCGCGGCTGGCGTGATTGCTCACGGCTTCGCGCTGGCGAGCCTCGCAATCGAGAGTGGCTCCGGATCCCTCACGGGGCTTGGCCCGGCGCTGTCGTTCGCCGGATTCGTCCTGGCCGTTGCCCTCCTGCTGGTCGAGGGTTTCGCGCAGGAAGTAAGCGTTGCGCTCATTGCTGCCCCGCTTGCCGCGCTTGTGACGACGGCCGGCAATATCACCGGACTGCGGCCGTTTCTCGATCCTCAGGGCACGCAGGCATTCTGGCTGGTCAGCCACATCGTGTTGAGCTTCGTCGGCATGGCAGCGTACGCAACGGCCGCGGCCGCCGGGACAGTATATCTCGTCGCGCGACGGGAGCTCAAGTCGGCGCGCTTTGGGGCGATCTACCGATTCTTTCCGCCGCTCGACACGCTCGATCGCGTAAATCATTTCGCGTCGATCGCCGGGTTTCTCGGCCTGACGACAGGTCTCGCACTGGCCGCCGCGTATTCAATCGCTTACAACAAAATGGTGGTCCCTCAGCTGGTCTGGGGACTCGGTGCATGGGTCTGCATTGGGGCGCTGGCGCTCGGACGGCTTCTGCGCGGGTGGCAGGCGCGTAGAGCTGCGTTGATGTCGACTGTGACATTCGCGAGCGTGATGGCCCTCTACGTGGTGTTCAGGGTCGTTGCCTTGAACAGAGGGCAGTTCCTCTGACGGCGCTTCCGATTTCGCTCAACGGCGAAAAAATTTCGGCGCTCGTTGTCGGAGGCGGGCGTGTCGGCACGCGGAAGGCGCTCGCCCTCAGCGCCGCTGGTGCTGCTGTGCGAGTAATTGCTCCAAACATATCCGCCGAATTATCAGAAGCGGCTCGCGATGGCGCGCTGTCGATCGAAAGCCGCGAGTACGCCGGCCAGGCCGATATCGCTTCGTGTCAGGTAGTCATCGCGGCAACGGATTCGCGTGATGTCAACGCGACCGTCGCCGCAGACGCACATGCACTTTGCCGTCTCGTCAGCGTCGCCGACTCAGCGACGGAGGGATCCTTTATCTCGATGGCAGTCCATCGCGCCGGATCTGTCGCAATTGGAGTAAGCGCCGGCAATGTTCCGACTGCGGCGGGCCGAATCAGGGATGCGATCGCTGCACGGTTCGATGAAAGATACGGCGACGCTGTCGCCGGCTGCGCTGAGCTGAGGTCGAAGATACTGGACGAGCAGGGAAGCGTTGCCTGGGCAAACATCCATCCGGGCCTCATCGGTGCCGATTTCTGTGCACGAGTGGAGAACGCCACCTTCAGCGAGGAGCTAGCTGCGTGTCGCTCCTAGTTATCGGCGTCAATCACCGCACGGCTCCGATCGAGATTCGCGAGAAGATCTGTTTTGGAAAGGCCGATGGACGCGAAGCGTTGCGCGATCTTCGCGCATCAGGCGCGGCGAGCGAAGCAGTAATGCTGTCCACATGCAATCGCACTGAAGTTTATCTCGTCGACCGTGGTGACGAATCAATCGCGCCCGTCCGCGATCTGCTGTCATCGAGACTCGGTGAAGACGCAAGCAAATACACTTACACTCATCGCGATCGCGAGGCAGTCAGCCACCTCTACGCCGTTTCGTCCGGACTCGACTCGATGATTCTCGGCGAGGCGCAGATCCATGGGCAGGTTCGCGACGCGTGGGAAGATTCGCGCCAGGAATCGGGAGCCGCGCTCAATCGCCTTTTTCAGAGCTCGCTTCTCGTCGGATCGCGCGTGCGGGAAGAGACCGGGATCGGCCGGGGAGCTGCATCGGTCAGCTCGGCTGCGGTCCAGCTGTCGAAGAAAATATTCGGGTCGCTCGCCGGTCGTCGCGCAATGGTGCTTGGCGCAGGGGACGTCGCGGCAATTGCTCTGGAGTGTCTAAGGAAAGAAGGTGTTCGCGTCTCCATAGTTGCAAATCGCACCTTTGAGCGGGCGCAGGCGCTGGCCGTTGAGCATCAGGCGGTTGCAATGCACTACGACGAATGCTGGAAGAGTCTTCACGCAGTGGACATTCTGCTGTGCTCGACGGCTTCGCCCCACCCCATCGTCGAGGTGGGGCACGTCGCTCCGGCGCTAGAAACACGCGGGGACAGGCCGCTTTGCATCCTGGATATCGCGCTTCCTCGCGATGTCGAAGCAAACGTTGGAGAGCTGGAAAATGTCTTTCTATATGACCTGGACGATCTGAAAGCCGCTGCCGCGGCAAATCTCCAGCGGAGAAACGAAGACATTCCTGCGGCCGAGAAGATCATCGCGGCCGAAGTCGACAAGTACTGGCAATGGCTGGCCGGTCTGGCAGCAGTTCCCGTCGTCACCGAGTTTCGCTCGCAGATGGACAAGGTACGGGCCGACGAGCTTGCCGCAGCGCTCAGGCGAATCGGCGGCTTGAACGAACAGCAGGCTGAAGGCATCGAACATTTTTCAAGGGCGTTGATGAACAAATTCCTGCACGAGCCGAGTGTGCGACTGAAAGCGGCTGCGGCTAACGGACGAGGACTCGGCGTGGTTGACGCCGCGAGATATCTCTTCGCCATCGAAGGCGATCGAAAGGACACGGAGAGCGGTGAATGAGTCGTCGCGCACTTGTTACTGGCGGCGCGGGATTCATCGGCTCGCATGTCGCCGATCTATTCCTCGCCGAGGGCTATGAGGTCGAGATCATCGATGATATGTCGACCGGCAGTCCTGCGAACGTTCCAGCGCGGGCGGTGCTGCACGAGCTGAGTGTCACTTCGGCAAAAGCGGGACAAATCGCCGCCGAAGGCTCATTCGACGTCATCGTGCATCTCGCCGCACAAATCGACGTGCGAAAGAGCGTCGCAGACCCGGTCTTTGACGCAAACACGAATATCATCGGGACGCTGAACATCCTCGAAGCGATCAAGCGTGCAGGGTCGAAGGCCCGCATCGTCTTCACTTCGACCGGCGGCGCGATTTACGGTGACTTCAACACTCCGCCGAATGTCGAAATCTTCCCAAAGGATCCAGAGTCGCCCTACGCGATTTCCAAGCTGGCCGCGGAATATTACCTGTCGTACTACGGCAGGATACACGGTGTGGAGCACGTAGCGGTTCGTTTTGGAAATGTCTACGGGCCGCGGCAGGATCCACACGGCGAAGCAGGAGTCGTCGCAATCTTCTGCACGAGAATTCTCGAGAAGAAGCCACTGACGATTTTCGGCGACGGATTTCAGACGCGCGATTACGTGTATGTCGGCGACGTTGCGCGCGCAGTGTTTCTTGGTGCAACCGGTGAAATCCCATCGACCGGGCGGTTGGATGCGCGTGCGTTCAATATTGGCACCGGCGTCGGGACATCTGTCGTCGACCTCGCCAGACTCTTGCAGGAAGCTGCGAAGAGTGACGCGGAAATCGTTTTCGCGCCGAAACGTCCCGGTGAACAACAGGAGAGTTTCCTGAACGCAGACAAAGCTCGAAAAGTCCTCGGCTGGGAGCCGAAAGTGTCCCTCTCCGAAGGCCTCGGGAAAACGTTCGAATGGGCGCAGGAGCAGGCGATGGCGAACCGCGGATGATCCATATCGCCATGCAGATTGGCGCCGCGATTCCATCATCGCCGCTCGAGTTGATCACAAGCTCCACTACTCCAACAAAAATCGTACTCTCGGTACTCGCGGTGCTTTCGCTGGTGAGCTGGACGATCATGGTTGCGAAGGCGGTCGAGTTCAAGAGGGCGGGAAAGGCAGGGCGTGCTTTTGTTGAGGCATTCGAGCGAACACACACGCTCGACGAGGCGGCAGAGGTTTCCGAGCGTTCAGATGGAAGTCCGCAGAAAGACGTGATGACGCGCGCGGTCCGGTTCATAACGGAGACCACACCGGCCCTGGCCGCACAGGGAGAGAGGCGGGCGCGATTGAGTGCGTCGCAGGTAGAGGCGCTCCGACAGGTGCTTGATTCGGAGAGCGGTGCTGTTCGCGATCAGCTCGGTCGTTTCGTTCCGTCGCTCGCGACTATCGGTTCGGTCAGTCCGCTCATCGGTCTGCTCGGCACCGTGCTCGGCATTATCGAAGCATTCATTGGAATCGCGACAAAGGGTTCCGGAAACATTGGCGCGGTCGCTCCGGGCGTAGCTGAGGCGTTGATTGCTACGGCAGCCGCGCTGTCGGTCGCGATTCCAGCTGTGTTCGGGTACAACATTTTCGCCCACCGCCTGAATCGCATCGATGGGGAGCTGGACGGTTTCGGCTCGGAGCTGATCGCGCTGATGGTTCGCGAAGGGCGCATCTAGGTGAGACGCCGCCGCGAGAGAATGCAGATCAACGCGGAGATCAACGTCGTGAGTCTCATCGACGTGATGATGCTTCTGATGGTGATCTTCATGATCACCGCGCCAATCATGCAGGGCGGGGTGGACATCGCGCTTCCGAAAGCAGAAGCCCGCCCGCTCGAGCCGAAGAGCGGACTCGTCGTTTCCGTCGACAAGGCGGGGATGATTCACGTCGACGAAACGAGCCTGACGTTCAATGAATTTCGTGCGACCTTCAAGGCAATGGCTTCATCCAGGGGGAAGGACGGCATTTATCTGCGGGCCGACCAGGGCGCTTCATATGGAACTGTCGCCCAGGTCCTCGCGGTAATGCGGGCGACCGGCATTTCGGATGTTGGCCTGGTGCTGGAGCCGGAGCAGGAGCATTAGAGGAGTGACGACCTGGACAGGCACGCGGCTCACGGGGCCTGCAGGAGTCTCCCTCGCTCTTCATGGAACGCTTGTCGCGTTGATCGTCATCGGATTTCGAAAAGGCCCGCCGCAGGCGCTGCCGCCGATCTACAGAGTGAACATCATTGCCGCGCCGGCTGGTCCACGTGCGATCGGGGTTGTCCAGCCGGAGGTGGCGGAGATGCCACCCGCACCGACGCCGGCGGATGTTGTTCCCCCAACGCCCGCGCCGAAAAAAGAATCTCCGATACCAACACCAAAGATCACGCCGTCAAAGGCGCCGAAGGCGACGCCCCTCGAAAAGCCTGCCGCGGCTGTGCCTAAGACACCGGCGCCAAAAGCGGGAGGCGGACCTGTCGGCGGAAAGGGCTCTGATGTCGCGACCGTTCAAACCGAAGGAATCGAATTTCCATTCCCCGGGTATCTGAACAACATCGTGAGGCAGATCGCGCTTCGATTCAATCCTGGTGATACCAACTCCGGCCTGCGCGCGGATGTTAGATTCGTGATTCGGCGGGACGGCTCGGTAATCGGCATCGGATTCGTTACTCGCTCGGGCAATTATTCCTTCGATCTCGAGGCGCAGGGCGCAATCGAAGCCGCTGCTCGCCAGTTTGGTCCGCTGCCGGAAGGGTTCCATGATGATGCTCTTCCGGTTGTCTTCAGCTTCGACCCCCGCTTAATCAGATGATGCATCGCTTTCTTACCGCTGCTGTTTTCGCCGGCCTCGCAGTTGCTGCATTCGGAACAACTGCTTGCGGCCAGGACACGGCTCAGGTCGCGCCCGGAGTCCGCCTCCAGCTCAACTATCCTCGCGGCACGACGCCGAAGATCGTCGTGATGCCGGTGGACACGACGGCTGGAGATTCTGTCCGGGCAATCATCCAGCGAGACCTGGATTACGGCGATCGCGTTGCGCCGCTGGTTCTCGATGACATGACGCTGCGGGGAATGACGCCGGCTGCCGGGCAGGACTACAACTATTCGCTTTTCTCGAACCTTGGGGCCGCCGCAATTCTCCAGGCGAAGAGGACAGCGACAGGATTCGCGGTGTCCCTTTACGACGTCAGTGTGGGACGAAAAATCGAGAGTCGCGATTTTCGCGTCGCGCAGCTGCCACCCAATCGTGATGCGAGCTTCGTTGATTCAATTACTACGGCGACGACGCTCCGCGAGAAGACCCTTCGCGACATGATGTACCGCCAGCTCAGGACTCGCGCCGACATCATGCGCCGGCCGCCGCTCAAGAAGGACCCGCGCCAGCGTCGTTTTATCGTTCGCGACTCGCTTCGCCGCGACTCCGCCGCGACCGCCTATCTGAAGCGCGGCATCACCCGCTGGGAAGATGACCGACGCGACTCGGTCGCGCTTTCCATCACGACGTCAGCGGCCAGACTCGCCCGACAGGATTCGGTGAACCGCATCGCCGCGGCAGACGCCCTGCGCATGGGCATCCATCACATCAGCGATGAAGTCGAGCGATGGATCACAGGAAAGACGGGCATTGCCGCCACGCGGATCGCTTATTCGCACGGAGGCGTGATAAGGATCGTCGACAGTGATGGCGCGAACGACCGCGCCCTGACTCGCGGTGGTCTCGCGATGTCTCCCGCGTGGCATCCGAGCGCCGACAAGCTCATCTACTCCAAGTTCGTGGCCGCCGGCGGCGGGACGCAGCTGGAGGAGGCAGAGCTTGCCTCGGGACGCACCCGCACAATCGGAGGCGGGGGTCTCAACATCACTCCCGTATATTCCCACGACGGGCGGTACGTCGTCTATGCAAGCGGATCGGAGTCAGGTACTGACCTGATGATGGTCAACACTGCTGATCCAACGCTGGTGCAGCGGCTGACGTTCGGACGGGGAAGCGACAACGGATCTCCCTCGTTCAGTCCTGACGGCCGCCAGATTGCATTTTTCTCGTCACGCTCGAGGTTCCCGCAGATCTACACGATGGACGCAGATGGGACCAATGTTCAGTTGCTGACCCCATTTACTCCGGGCGTTAGAAGCTATCGCGCCGCGCCGGATTGGTCTCCGGACGGAAGAGCAGTCGCATATGAGCAGCAAAATGGCGATTTTCAGGTGTGGATGATCAACATCCGCGACAAGGAGCCGCGCAAGCTGACGAGCGAAGGCGAAAACGAAGGTCCGTCATGGGCACCTGATGGCCGTCACATCTCGCTTTCCTCGACACGAGGCGGCTCGAAGCAGATCTGGATTCTCGATACCGAGTCCGGAAGATTCCGGCAGTTGACGCGCTATGCGGGCGCAAGGCTGTCGGCGTGGTCACCGATGATTTCAAATCCCTGAGCGGCCGCACCCGTTCACAATCCCTCGAAACAGGCCATGCTACCCAACGCACGCGTACTCGTCATCGCTCTCGTAGTCGCAGTCGTGGCAGCAGGATGCTCCAAGAAGCCCGCGGCTACTCGCCCGGCCCCCCGGCGCGTCAACACTGACAGCCTCGTACGCGAACAGGCGAGGCTCGATTCAATCGCGCGCGAAGACGCGTCTCGCGCAGCAGCCGCTGCGGCCGCAGCGGCAGCCGCCGCTGCCGGTCCGGCAACAGATGCACCCGTCAGCGGGGGCGAGCGCGCAACGATGGCGAACACGGTCTACTTCGACCTCGATGAGTCGGCGCTGACCGACGAATCGCGAGCCGCCCTCGAAACAAAGGCGCCCATCCTGATCAGGCATGCGTCGATGCGCATCCGTATCACCGGTCACGCCGACAGCCGCGGCGCGGACGAGTACAATCTCGCGCTCGGCCTGCGCCGCGCGGCCGAAGCGAAACGTTATCTCGCTGCACTCGGCATCGACGAGAGCCGGATCGAGATAGTCACGATGGGTGAAGAGAGACCCGCCGTGCAGGGCGACACTGAGGAAGCATACGCACTGAACCGTCGTGCGGAGTTCGAGATCATCTCCTGACGAGGGGGCGCGTAGTGAAGCTTCAGAAGGGAAGTCCAATTCTGCTTGCAGGTCTGGCTGTGATGCTGTCCGGTTGTTTCGCGACGACATCACAGCTTGAAGCGCTGCGCGAGGACGTTTTGCAGCAGCGTGCAGAGGCCGACGCCAACGATTCGATTCGCGCGGTGCAGCTCGTCCAGATACTGACGACGCTGCGAACTGTCACGGATTCTGTGTCCGGTTTCAGCACGCGGCTGAACAGAATGAACGCGCAATCGCAAGCCGACATGCGCGAGCTCAAGCTGCAGGTGGCCGGCATTTCGGAGATCACCGGCCAGAGCCAGGAGCGTCTTCAGCAGCTGCGCGCTCAGCTCGAGCAGCGAAACAAACAGCTGCCTCCGCCAACAACGCCAGCGGTTGCGACCGGCGACACGCTTGCCGCGACTCCAGCGGCGCCACCGCCTGACGCTCCTGGACCGAACGAGCTTTTCCAGATAGGCAGAGACCAGCTGACCCGCGGCGGAAACAGCGCTGCGAGAGCCGCATTCTCCGACCTGCTTCAGCGCTTTCCTGATTCGGAGCTTGCTGCGGACGCCCAGTTCTACATTGCCGAGGCTTTCGCGGCAGAGGGCTCTGCTGCGCCGGCTGATAGTGCCTATGCGACGGTAATAGCCAGGTACCCGGCATCGTCGCGTGCACCGACGTCTCTCTACAAGAGAGCGTTTCTCGCGCAGTCTGCCGGACGAACAACAGCCGCACGCAGGCTGTACAACGACCTGATCCGCAAGTATCCGAATTCGGATGAAGCGGAGCTCGCGCGCGAGCGACTGCGCGTTCTTGGCTGAGACAATGTCGCAGAAGGTGTCGGCCGAAACGGAGATGCCTTTCCTCGATCACCTCGAGGAGCTGCGGCACCGTCTTTTCTGGATAGCGGGGTCGGTCCTTGTTTGTATCGTCGCATCGTATGTCGTTCTGTCGCAGAAACGTGTCGATCTGATTGGATTTCTCGCCGAGCCGATCAAGCCGTATCTGAGGAACGGCAGCCTCGTCTACACGCACCCCGGCACGTCGTTCAAGATCATCCTGAATGCGTCGATGGCGAGCGGACTCCTGCTCGCGACGCCGGTGATCGGATATCAGCTCTGGGGATTCTTTTCTCCGGCGCTTCATAAGCACGAAAAGCGGGTGATCGTGCCGACGCTGTTCGGCATGATGTTCCTGTTTCTGTGCGGAGTCGCGCTTTGCTACTTCTTCGTGATGCCGTTCACGCTGAAGTTCTTCGACAGTTTCGAGTCTGCATCGCTCAGGCCGATGATCGAGGCAACGGAGTACTTCGATTTCGCTCTCAGCATGATGCTGGCCTTCGGGCTCGCATTCGAGCTCCCGATCGCCATTCTGCTGTTGTCTGCGCTTGGCATCGTCAAGCCGGAATTCCTGTCGAAGTACAGGCGCCACGCGATTGTACTGACCGTAATTGCGGCGGCGTTCATCACACCCGACGCGAGTCCGACGACACTCTTTGCCCTCGCGTTTCCGCTCTACATGCTGTACGAGCTCGGCGTTGCTCTCTCATTCTTCGTCACTCGCAAGCGCAGGAAGCGCGAGCGTGAGGAAGCTCTTGCTGAAGAGCGTGCGCGGCGCGAGGCACTCGAGCGGCGGCGGGCCGAGTCTGTCCCACGTGAGCCGCGACGCCTGGGCGTCGAGGCATGAAGAAGCTCCTCGTTCTGATTGCCATCCTGATGGCAGCGCCGGTTCTCTCGGCGCAGATAATTCCCGGCGGCGGAAGGCCGGCTCGTCCGGCGGTGCAGCGGCGCGCGCCGGCCGATACGACGCGGGCCGATTCAACCAGGGCCGACACTACAAGAAAAGATCTCATCAAGTGGGAAGAGCCCGATTCAATCGCCGCGGAGATGTTGACAAGGGCAGGGTACACCGCGACGAGGTATCAGGGACTGAAGGTCAATTTCGACGCGAAGAATCGCATTCTCTATCTCGAGGGGAGCCCCGCCACCGGTCGCGCGGCCGTCAGCCGCACAGGAACTGTTCTGGTCGGCGACACAATCACATACAACGATTCCACAAAAATCATAGTTGCACTCGGCGACACGCTGATGTTGAGGGATCCGAACCGCGGGAGCGCGGACATCATCGCTCTCGGCCGGATGACGTACAACATCGAGCAGCGCCGCGGACTCGTCACGAACATCAGCACGTCGATGGAGAGTGGAGAAAAGTGGTATATCGGCGCGCCGGTGGCCTCGTTCCGCGGCGACACGGCAGGCGGAAAAGAAACTGCGTTCTACGCGCGCAACGGCATCATCACAAGCTGCGACGACTCCATTCCCGATTACCACTTCGCCGCCAAGGAGATCAAGATGATCTCCAGGAACATCATGGTGGCGCGTCCGGCGATTCTCTACATCGGCGACGTTCCCGTGTTCTACCTGCCGTTCATTTTCCAGGACATGCGCTCTGGCCGCAGAAGCGGAATTCTCACGCCGCGTTTCGGAGTCGGCGAAATATTCCGCAACAGCCCGTCATATCGCCGCCATGTAGATAACCTCGGCTACTACTTTGCGATCAACGACTACATGGATGCCGAGATGTCGCTCGACTGGCGGAGCGGCGCAGCGGCCACGTCAGGTGACCCGGGCTGGGTTCGCCTGAACGGCGAATGGCGCTACAGGTGGCTGGACCGGTTCATCACCGGGCGCTTCGCAGTGTCGCGAACGGCCCAGAGAGATGGGTTCCGCAACACGGCGGTGTCGTGGGGGCATCAGCAGGACTTCTCCCAGACGACACATCTGACGACTGACGTCAACTTCGTCACGAGCACGACTCTCCAGCGGCAGAACACGTTCGATCCTCGGCAGTCTCTTGCGACGATTCGCAGCAGCGTGAACTACGCGCAGCAGTTCGGTCCGGCGTCGATGACGATCGGCGGCAGCAGAACGCAGTATCCGGGGCGCAAGGACGTTTCGCAGGATTTCCCGAACTTCAACATCAGCACGCCAACTATTCCGATTGCGAGCTGGCTCGAGTGGACGCCATCACTCAACGTCAACAACCAGCAGCAGATGAAGGTGGATCGCATTGGAGAGTTCGCCTACCGACTCGTGAACGGAGGCGGAGTGCTTGACTCCCTGAACCGCCTGACGGCGGACTCGCGTTTGACGAACCTGTCGTTCCAGACGCCGCTCAAGATCTTCGGCTTTACTCTAAGCAACTCGTTCACGGTCAATGACCGCGAGAACAACCAGCCGGTGCGCATCCCGATTATCAACCAGGACAATCCAAGCCAGGTCACCGACCGGATTTTCGCGAGACAGTACAGTACGCAGGTCGACTGGAATACATCGTTTGGCCTGCCGTCGTTGATGCAGTCGACGCTCAAACTTTCGCCGTCGATTTCTTTCTCGAACGTTGACGGACACGCGTTCTGGGTTCGCACGGAGCAGACGGGCGGTCGCTACGTGCATCAGTCGAAGCGCCCGAGCTTCTCATTGAGCTCTTCGCCGACATTGTTTGGCTTGTTTCCGGGCATCGGCAGAGTCAGTGGCCTGAGGCACTCGATATCGCCGACGATCACCTATTCCTACTCGCCGGCCAAGCAGGTCAGCAAGGAATTCCTCGCCGCACTGAACATCGATCCCCGCGGCAACCTGAGCACCCTCGCCCAAAACGCATTGACACTGAATCTCTCGCAGGTTCTCGAAGCGAAGATGAAGACAAAGGATACGAGCAGCACTGCCGAGCCGCGGAAGATCAAGCTTCTCTCCGTTGGGATGAGTTCGTTCCAGTACGATTTCGAGCGCAAGCGCCAGGGTCACTCGGGCTTCACCAACGATGCGTTCGGCTATGACCTCAGTTCTGATCTGCTGCCTGGATTCACTTTCAGGATGGACTACTCCCTGTTCCAGGGAAATCCGAACAGCGACAGCTCGAAGTTCAAGCCATTCAGGACCGGAATGCAGTCTTCCTTCAGCTTCAACGGCCAGTCGGGAATATTCGGAGCGATAGCGAGAATTTTTGGGAAGGCAGTCCCGAACCTGGCTCCGCAAACCGAGAAGCTTGCGCCGGGCGGCGACGACGCGCTCACGCGGCGGGCAGCGTCCACGCCCGTGGCGGGCAGTGCCAATCGAAGCAATTTGTACGCGATGCCGGCAACGACAGGCGCGTGGCAGGCGGCATTTACGTTCAGCTCGAGCCGCCAGCGTCCACCAACGGGCAACGGCGTAGTCGTCGAGCAGGATCCGCGAGAGCTCTGCAGGGGATTCATCACGAACCCGCTATCGTACGATCTCTGCATCCAGCAGCAGTCGATCAACCCCACCGCTGCGGCTCCGATCACCGGTATTACGGCAGGTGCGCCGTTCATCAGAATACCGTCGCGCGAAAACCTCGGAACGAGTTTAAGCTTCCACCTCACGCCAAAATGGTCGGGAACGTGGGGGAGCAATTACGACTTCCAGACGAAGAGGTTCGGGAGTCACGCCGTTTCGCTCCAGCGCGAGCTTCACGACTGGCGCGCGATCTTCGCCTTCACGCGAACGCCAACAGGAAACTTCTCGTTCAACTTCTTTGTTGCACTGAACGCGCAGCCTGATATCAAGTTCAACTACGACAAGAACACATACAGGCAGTCGGACCAGTAAGGCTTGTCTCCCGTCCTCCACATCACCAACGGCGACTCGGCCGGCGGTCTGATTCAGGAAAGCGACATCGGTGGAGACGTTCTCGCGTGGCGCGACGTGCTGCATGAAGGTCCCGTTCCAGCCGGTCTGGGTCTCGACGACCTGAGTGCTGTACGCGCCGAGTTTCTGGCGGGCCATGGATTGGGCGAGCTCGGGAAATTGAAACGCGACTTCCGGGAGCGGGACGACACACTTCGCCGCTTCTCCGATTACGACGAAGTCGTACTGTGGTTTGAATGGGATCTCTACGATCAGCTTCAGCTCATTCAGCTTCTCGATTTCTTTGCCGGCTTTTCTGCCGAGCAGCTGAGTGACACAGGGACTACTCTTTCTCTTGTCGCGCCGGGCGGTTATCTCGGCAATCTGCCGGCAGACGATTTTCCTGTTTTGATGGATGGCCGCGGCTGGATTACCGAAGACATGCTCTCTCTGGGGAGGAAAGCCTGGGATGCTTTCAGGTCACCCGATCCACGCGACGTGCACAGGGTCCAGAAGGAAGGCACGGCGGTGCTCCCGTTTCTCGGTGACGCCCTGCTGCGCGCGCTCGAGGAGTTTCCGTCCGTCGACAATGGACTCTCACGCTCGGAACGCCAGATTCTGGAAGCGGTCGCTCAGAACCCGCAGAATTTCTCGGAGATATTTCGCGGAGTCGCGAACAGGGAAGATCGGGTGTTCTGCGGCGACTCCATCATGGCGGGCTACATTCAACGCATGAGCGATTGTAAGACACCCCTCATAACCTATCAGTCCGGCGAGAGAATCGTCGCTCCGCGTTTCGACGACGATACTATCGCGTTCAGGAACGCCGAGATGGCCCTGACAGAGCCCGGACGACAGGTCCTCAGCTGCGACGGGGATTGGATCGGGATGGGCGGGAGTGACCGGTGGCTTGGCGGGGTTCACCTTGCTGGCGGGGCGGCAACCTGGCGATGGGACTCGGACGCAAACGCATTGCGTGAAATTCAAATGGATGCGCGAAAGTGAAAGACGGGCAACGGAAAGTGGTTCTCGACGGATCATCGCTGACTATCGAGTCGGTGTACGATGTGGCCGTACACGGAGCGCAGGTGGAGCTCTCGCCCGAATCGCGCGAGAGAATGCAGAGGACCCAGGCCGTCGTCGCGGCAATCGTCGAGCGCAATGACGTTGTTTATGGCGTCACGACCGGTTTCGGAAAACTCTCGGAGATCGCTATTCCGCTGGACAGGCTGGCTGAGCTGCAGGTGAATCTCGTGCGGAGCCACGCGGCAGGCGTGGGGCCGTATCTGCCCGTTCGCGAGGTGCGAGCGATGATGCTGCTTCGCGCGAACGTTCTTGCGAAAGGTTTTTCAGGAGCGCGTCCGGAGCTCGTCGATCTTCTGGCCGGCATGTTGAACGAGCGTTGTCATCCGCCGATTCATGAGCAGGGCAGTGTCGGCGCAAGCGGTGATCTTGCGCCACTGGCTGCGCTGGGACTCGCTCTCATTGGTGAAGGAAAGCTGTCGCACGACGGCAGCTCGTACCGCGACGCGGCTGAGATGCTTCATGACCATGGATTGGAACCGCTTACTCTCGGGCCGAAAGAGGGAATCACTCTTATAAACGGTACGCAGGCACACACTGCGATCGCGGCACTGGCGATCCACGACGCGATGATTCTCTGGCGCACGGCGCATGTAGCCGGCGCGATGTCGCTCGAAGCATTGCTCGGCACACCGGTCGCGTTTGACGAGCGTATCCAGGACGCGCGTGGACAGGTTGGGCAGGCGAAGTCGGCTGAGCTGCTTCGTAAACTGTTGTCTGGAAGCGAGCTCAGGGAATCCCACCGCTATGGGGATCCCAGAGTGCAGGACGCTTACTGCCTGAGATGCATGCCTCAGGTTCACGGGCCGGTTCTCGATGCGCTCGAGTGGATCGAAGGAATAATCAGCCGCGAGATAAACGCTGCGACCGATAACCCGCTCGTCTTGGAGAACGGTGAAACTCTGAGCGGCGGAAACTTTCACGGACAGGCAGTCGGAATGGCTCTCGACCTGCTGGCGATTGTGATGACGAACCTCGCGACCATCTCGGAGCGTCGCACCGATCGCCTTGTCCATCCTGATTTCAACCAGGGACTTCCTGCGTTTCTGTCACCCGAAGCGGGCGTGAATTCCGGATTCATGATGGCGCAGGTCACAGCGGCGGCCATTGCGAGCGAGTGCAAGGTGCTTTCGCACCCGGCAACCGTCGACACGATCCCCACCGACGGGAATCGCGAAGACGTTGTTCCGATGTCGATGGGCGCCGCGTGGAAAGCGCGCAGGGTTGTGGACAACGTTCGCAACGTGCTTGCGATTGAATTGATGTGCGCTGCTCAGGGACTTGATTACAGGTTGCCGCTCACGCCGGGGACGAAACTGATCGATGCGCATAGAGCGGTCAGGAATCTCATTCCCACGCTGGAGCAGGATCGAGTTCTTTCTCCGGATATCGAGATACTGTC
>DATLDF010000042.1:0-37579 GCA_035525975.1 Gemmatimonadaceae bacterium | reverse complement strand
CGGCACGGATGCAAATACCATCCCCGTCGAGAATCGTCGCCAGATCGTGCGGATGCACGTCGCCGAGTGTGAAGCTGACCACGCCGCTGCGCTCGGCCGCGGGCGGGCCGAAGACCGTTACGCCTTCGATTTCAGCCAGTCACGTCGAGGCTTCCGAGACCAGGCTCCGCTCGTGGCGAAGGACTTCGTCCATGCCGATTGCCTGCAGGTAATCGACGGCCGCGGCCAACCCGACCGCATCGGCCGCGTTTGGCGTGCCGGCTTCGAACTTGTGAGGCAGCTGGTTCCAGGTGGTGGTATGGTCATGGACGAATTCCACCATGTCGCCGCCCATCTGATAAGGAGGCATCGCGTCGAACAGCTCACGCCGGCCGATCAACCCGCCAATTCCCATCGGGCCGAGCATCTTGTGTCCGCTGAAGGCGTAGAAGTCGACGCCCAGGTCGTCGAATCCGACCCTGAGGTGCGGAACTCCCTGAGCTCCGTCGCAGACGATGACGGCGTCGGTCTTCTCGCGAACCATCGCGACCAGGTCTTTCACTGGATTAATGGTGCCGAGGGCGTTCGAGACGTGTCCGAAGGCGACGACCTTTGTCCTGGCCGACAAGAGTCCGCCAAAACGATCAAGGTCGAGCCGACCGTCGTCGGTTATCTCGCAAATCAGGAGCTTTGCTCCTATGGAAGCGGCCAGCTGCTGCCAGGGGACGAAATTCGCGTGATGATCCAGCGCCGTCACGACAATCTCGTCACCCGCCTTCAGGTTCGTCCGACCCCACGACGTCGCGACCAGATTGATCGCCTCGGTCGTCCCGCGCGTGAAAACGAGGCAGTCAGCATCCGCGACACCAACAAACCGCGCGATCCGCTGACGAGCACCGGCATAAGCATCGGTCGCCGCCACCGAGAGGGCGTACGCTCCACGATGTGGATTCGCGTTGACGGTCTGATAGAACCCCACCAAAGCGTCGAGGACGGCCTGCGGCTTCTGAGAAGTCGCCGCCGAATCGAGGTAATGAAGCCCCGGATTGCCCACCAACAGGGGAAAATCAGCGCGCCGACTCATCGATTCTGACCCGAAATCATCGCCACACACGGCGCATGAGCCTGCCCCGACCGGGCTGCCAACGGACCGACCAGCACCTGATCACCCTCCAGCCGAACCTCATACACCGGCAATGGCTCCGGCGCCGGACCCTGCTTCACCTCGCCGGTCGCACAGTCGAACCGCGCACCATGCCAGGCACACTGAATCGTCCCGTCAGGCAAAACATCCCCAAGCGCCATCTCGAAATCCTGATGAGTGCAGTTGTCCGCTACGGCCGAGACGCGGCCATGACTCCGAATAAGACACAACCTCTGCCCGTCCGAGCGCACTACCCCCAGCACCCCTTCGGGAGGAATCTGATTCACCGACGCAACCGCTTCAAAACCGTTCTCAGAGCCCATTACGTTGACTATCCCGACAAGTTTACTTAGGATTCAATCTACGTCACGAAGTGCTGTAACGCCAAGGAGTTAGCATGAGCTCGGCCATAGAATCATTAGTCAATAAAGAGTACGCTTACGGCTTCGTGACTGACGTCGAAACCGACTCTATTGGACGCGGTCTGAGTGAAGATGTCGTTCGACTGATCTCAAGCAAAAAAAATGAGCCGGCTTTCATGCTGGAATGGCGGCTCAAAGCCTATCGCCGCTGGCTCACGATGAAGGAACCCCACTGGGGCAACCTCCACTACGAGCCGATCAACTACCAGAACATCATCTACTACTCGGCCCCGAAGAGCGTCAAGCCACTTCAAAGCCTCGATGAAGTCGATCCGGAGCTGCTCAGGGCTTACGAAAAGCTCGGAATCTCGCTGAACGAACAGAAAAAGCTCGCCGGTGTTGCTGTGGACGCGATTTTCGACAGCGTCTCGGTCGGCACGACAATGAAGGAAGAGCTCTCGAAGTACGGAGTCATCTTCTGCTCATTCGGTGAAGCCGTGCAGAACCATCCGGACCTCGTCGAGCGCTATCTGGGAACCGTGGTTCCGCATAGCGACAACTTTTACGCGGCACTGAACGCGGCCGTGTTCAGCGACGGTTCGTTCTGCTACATCCCGAAGGGCGTGAAATGCCCGATGGAGCTGTCGACGTACTTCCGGATCAATAATCCGGACACGGGACAGTTCGAGCGAACGCTGATCATCGCAGATGAGGGCGCATCAGTCAGCTATCTCGAGGGTTGCACGGCTCCGCGTCGCGATACGAATCAGCTGCATGCGGCAGTGGTCGAGCTGATCGCGCTGGACAATGCGTCGGTGAAGTACTCGACAGTCCAGAACTGGTACGCGGGCGACTCGGAAGGCAAAGGCGGAATCTTCAACTTCGTGACGAAGCGCGGCAAATGCGCCGGCGTGAACTCGAAGATCTCGTGGACGCAGGTGGAGACAGGTTCGGCGATCACGTGGAAGTACCCGAGCGTGATCCTGCAGGGCGACAACTCGACGGGAGAGTTCTACTCCGTCGCGGTGGTGAACAACCGCCAGCAGGCCGACACCGGCACGAAGATGATCCACATTGGCAAGAACACGAAGAGCAACATCGTGTCGAAGGGCATCTCAGCCGGTCACGGCAATAATAGTTACCGTGGCCAGGTGAAGATTATGCCAAGGGCCGAGAATGCGAGGAATTACACGCAGTGTGATTCGATGCTGATTGGGAATGCGTGCGGAGCGCACACTTTCCCGTACATCGAAGTCCAGAACAACACTGCCACACTCGAGCACGAAGCGTCGACGTCGAAGATCGGAGAAGATCAGATCTTCTATTGCAAGCAGAGAGGACTCTCGGCGGAGCATGCCGTATCGATGATTGTCTCGGGATTTTGTCGGGAAGTGTTTCAGAATCTGCCGATGGAGTTTGCCGTTGAGGCGCAGCAGCTGCTCGGCATCACTCTCGAGGGTTCAGTCGGTTAGCAAAGCGCTGACGGCCGACTGCTGACTGCCCCGCAGAAAAGCGAAAACGGTTGGCAGTTCCGCAGTTCCCGCAGGGCAGTCAGCAGTCAGCAGTAAGCAGTCAGCAGCCTCAAGGGCTCAGCATCTTTCACAGGAAATAGCACTTTGCTCGAAATCAAGAATCTCCACGCCAATATCGGCGACAAAGAAATCCTGAAGGGCATCGATCTCTCGGTAAAAGCAGGTGAGATCCATGCAGTGATGGGCCCCAACGGCTCAGGAAAGAGCACGCTCGCCCAGGTCCTGGCAGGTCACCCTGCGTACGAGGTCACGGATGGCACAGTGACCTATGACGGAAGAAATCTTCTGGAGATGGATCCTGAGGTTCGCGCACAGGAAGGAATCTTCCTCGCGTTCCAGTATCCAATCGAAATTCCTGGCGTCACCAACGCGTACTTCCTGCGCTCGGCCTACAATGAGATCAGAAAGGCGAAGGGAATGCCGGAGCTCGATCCGCTCGAGTTCCTCGATTTGATGGAAGAGAAGACGAAGATCGTGGAGATGGATCAGGCGATGATGAATCGCTCGGTGAACACCGGATTCTCCGGTGGCGAAAAGAAGCGCAACGAGATTCTGCAGATGGCAGTGCTGGAGCCGCGTCTCGCGATTCTCGACGAGACCGATTCAGGCCTCGACATAGACGCGCTCAAGGTCGTCTCGAATGGCGTAAATGCATTGCGTCGTCCGGATAACGCGACGATCGTCGTGACGCACTACCAGCGCCTGCTCAATTACATCGTTCCCGATCGCGTACACGTGCTCGCGCAGGGACGAATCGTGAAGTCCGGTGGAAAGGAGCTCGCACTCGAGCTCGAGGAACGCGGTTACGACTGGATTCCCGGGGCAGCCGCGTGACAGCAGTAGTTGACGCGCTCACCTCGGTTGAGAGCTACCGCGCGGATTTCGACAAGGCAGGCGAATCATCGAGCGAGCCACAGTGGCTTCGCTCGTTGCGCACCTCGGCCATGCATACGTTCGAGTCGGTCGGTTTTCCGACGATGAAGAACGAAGACTGGCATTTCACGAACGTCGCTCCGATCGCCGCGCACAAGTTCCGGCCGGCGAAGGAAGGCTCGGCGGTTTCGAGTGATGCGCTCGCGAGAATCGAGTATGGCCAGGATTGGCACACGCTAGTATTCGTGAACGGTCGCCTGGTTACGCAGCCCAAGAATCTACCCGCTGGACTCACAATCACGAGCCTCGCGTCAGAGATCGCTGCCGACACCGACGTCATCAAGCGTCACCTGACCAAGCTCGCGACGCCCGAAAGCGGGAGTTTTACCGCGCTGAACGCTGCGTTTGCAAACGATGGCGCCGTGATTCGCCTGGCTGCTGATGCCGTTGTGGAGACGCCGATTCATCTCGTCTTCATCTCCGACCCGGCAGCCGAGCGCGGAGCGACTCATCCGCACAACTTGATTTTCGCCGAGCGTCATTCGCAGGCGACGGTAATCGAGAGCTTTGTGACGCTGGGTGCCGACATCTACTTCACCAATGCGGTGACTGAAGTATTTGTCGCTGACGGCGCGCGTCTCAGTCACTACAAGATCCAGCGCGAGAGCCAGAATGGCTTCCACGTGGGAACGATTCAGGTCCATCAGGCGAAAGGCAGCCGTTATGAGTCCTTCTCGTTTGCGACGGGCGCCGAGCTTTCGCGCACGAACGTTTACACGACGCTTGCTGGTGATGCGGCGGAAGCGGTGATGAACGGCCTGTATATGGTCGATGGGAAGCAGCAGGTCGATCACCAGACGCGTATCGAGCACGTTGCGCCGAATTGTCCGAGTCACGAGCTGTACAAGGGAATTCTCGACGGCCGCTCGCACGGTGTGTTCAACGGTAAGGTCTACGTTCACCCCGAAGCTCAGAAAACTGACGGAAAGCAGAGCAACAACAATCTTCTGCTGTCGGCCGAGGCGCGGATCGACACCAAGCCCCAGCTCGAGATCTTCGCTGATGACGTGAAGTGCACGCATGGTGCGACCGTCGGCCGTCTTGATGAGACAGCGTTGTTCTACATGCGGAGCAGGGGAATCAGCCCGTCGCAGGCGCGTCGTCTTTTGACCTACGCCTTCGCCGCCGATGTTCTCGAGAAAATCGAGCTCGAGCCGCTGAAGGAAGCACTGGAAGCTCAGGTACTCGCGAGATTCACGAGCTGAGTCCAACAACGGGCCACAATCACGCAGTTCCGTTTCAGCACCCTAACGGCAAAGAGCTAAGGCCGGCTACAAGCTACGAGCGGGCCGACAGGCCCGTTTTTTGTTTGTATCAACGGTAGCCACGCTTGAAAGTTTGCCTTGTGATTCATAATTCTCCCTATCCCCCACGCTTAAGGAAATAGATGACGAAAGCCCGCCTTCTCCTGCTTGCTGCAGTCAGCTCCGTAGTCGCAGCATGCACCCCCTCGGTAACAACCACGACATCTGCAAGCTCGGCAACGGCGCCGGTGCCCACTTCCGGCGCGCTCAGCCCGGTAGGGTATCGGCCGGAGTTTGGCACGATGTGGACGTTCGATGCCCCGCCGCTCGAATACTGGAAGAGGACATACGGCTTTACGCCTGACCAGGCGTGGCTCGACAACGCGCGCCTCGCATCAATTCGAACGCCCAACTGCTCGGCGTCCTTCGTTTCGTCCAGGGGACTTGTCCTGACCAACCATCATTGCGTCAGAGACTGCGCCGACCAGGTATCACCCAAAGACACGAACTACATCGAGACGGGCTTCGTCGCGAACAACATTACGGAGGAGAAGAAGTGTCCCGGCATGCGCGTTGACCAGCTCGAGTCAATCGAGAACGTAACAGCGCGGGTGAACGGAGCGGTTACTTCGCCGGCAGCTGACGTCGCAGCGAATCAGCGGACCGCCATAATCGGGCAGATTCAAACGGAGTGCGCCGAGCAGACGCATCTTACCTGCCAGGTAGTGTCCCTCTATCAGGGTGGTATCTACTCCGTCTATCGCTACCGTCGTTTCGACGACGTGCGGCTCGTCTTTGCTCCCGAAGAAGCCGCTGCGGCGTTTGGCGGCGACCCGGACAACTTTACCTATCCACGCTTCGACCTGGACGCCGGGATCATGCGCGTCTACGTCGATAACAAGCCATTCGCTGCGCCAAACTATTTCCGGTTCAGCCAGTCAGGTGCCAAAGAGGGAGAGGCGGTCTTCATCGTTGGGAACCCCGGTTCGACCGGCCGGCTTCTGACCGTCGCTCAAATGGAGTTTTTGCGCGATGTTGGATACCCCGCTCAGCTCGGCGGCTATGCGCGAGGGCTCGACGCCTACCACACCGCGGCCCGAACCGATCCCTCGGCAGAGCGACGGTACCAGAACAATGTTTTTGGCCTCGAGAACTCCAGGAAGGCAGTAACGGGTTATCGGTCAGGATTGACCGATACGTCCTACATGGCTGCAAAGAAATCTTTCGAGAGAGAGTTCCGCGCGCGCATCGCCGCCGATCCGAAAATGTCAAGTCAGTACGGCGGCGTCTACGATGCCATCGCATCTGCGCAGCAGGAGCTTGCATCCTTCGATGCACAGCGCCGATACCGGAGTTACGGTCTAGCGAATGCGGGAGGTGGATCCCGGCTCCTCAACATGAGTGGACAGCTCGTGCGTGTGGCGCACGAGACAGCTCTGCCAGATTCACAGCGGCTGGCCGCATATCGAGGCAACGCCGCAGCGTCGATCCGCTCCTCGCTCCTGAATGCGGCGGCACTCGACACGTCATATGAAAAGCTGGCGATTGCCGCCCAGCTCAAGGCTGCGAAAGCCGAGCTTGCGCCGGACGATCCGTTCCTCGTCGCCGCTCTGGGTGGCAGGACTCCCGATCAGGCCGCAGCCGATCTTGTGAGAGGGACTCGCATCGGCGATGCGGCGTTTCGTAAATCACTCATCGAAGGGGGAGAAGCAGCGATTGCGGCGTCAACCGACCCGATGATCGTGCTTGCGCGAAAGATCGACGTTATGAATCGTGAGGTTCAGTTACACGCCGATCGACTCAATGCAGTGATTGCCGCAAACACCGAGAAGCTCGGCCGCGCATTGTTTGCTGTTTACGGAACGTCGCTTCCGCCGGACGCCACGTTCACACTTCGCATCAGCGACGGTATCGCGGCTGGATATCCAATGAACGGAACGATCGCTCCATACAAGGACACGTTCTACGGTCTGTACGACCGGGCCGCATCGTTCGATTACAAGGAGCCGTTTGCCATCACCAAGCGGTGGATGGAACGTCGCGACCGGCTGGACCTGAGTACTCCATATAACTGGGTTTCCACCAACGACATCATCGGCGGCAACTCCGGCAGTCCTGTCATCAACAGGAGCTCGGAAATCGTTGGAGTCGCCTTCGATGGAAACATTGAAGGAGTGGCGAACCGTTTCTACGTCAACCCAAAAGTGATGCGGACCGTCAACGTTCACTCGTCAGCCATTCTTGAAGCGCTGCGAAAGATCTACGACGCCTCGTGGATCGCTGACGAGCTTCAGGGCAAGTAGAGCCTTGCCCTGCCTGCCTTAGTGCTTGGTTGACGCTAAGGCAGGCTGTGGTTCCTTGGCTTTACGCGACATCCGCTTCTTCCACCTGCTGATGTGCACCGGCAGCTCATCGAAGTACGTGTAGAACACCGGCGTCACGTACAGCGTGACGAGCTGTGAGAAGACCAATCCGCCCACGACAGCAACACCCAGCGGCCGGCGAGCCTCGGCGCCCGGGCCATGCCCGATGGCGATCGGAAGAGTTGCCATGAAAGCGGCGAACGTCGTCATCATGATCGGCCTGAACCGAACGCTCGCCGCCTCGACGATTGCCTGCGCGGGAGTCTTCCCATCATTCCGCTCCAGCTCCAGCGCGAAATCGATCATCATGATGGCGTTCTTCTTGACGATTCCAACAAGCAGTATGAGCCCGACGAAACCGTAGACGTCGAGATCCATGCGGAACAGTAGAAGAGCCAGCAGGGCGCCGAATGCTGCGAACGGAAGTCCCGTAAGAATCGTCGCCGGATGGATAAAGCTCTCGTAAAGAATTCCGAGAACCATGTAGATGACGAAGATCGCAAGAATGAGAAGGGCGAGCAGTCCTTTCTGACTGTCCTGGAAAGCCTGAGCCGTTCCCGAGAAACTCGTCGTCACGTTTGACGGGATGATTTCCGCTGCGACTGTCTCGACGGCCTTCGTCGCAGTTCCGAGCGCAACGTCTGGTTTTGTGTTGAACGAGATGGTAACCGATGGAAGCTGGCCAGCGTGTGTGATCGCCAGCGGACCAACATTCTGGCTGATCGACGACACCGCACTCAACGGAACCAGTTCGCCACCCTGCGACCTGATGTAGAGCATGGCGAGCGCGTTCACGTCACGCTGGTATTCCGGCTTGAGCTCCATGATCACGAAGTACTGATTGTTCGGTGTGAAGATCGTCGAGACCTGACGCGAGCCGTAGGCGTTGTACAACGCCGCTTCGATCTGCTGTGCCGTCACACCGAGCGTGGCAGCCCGCTCACGATCGATCTTCACATTCACCTGCGGGTTCGCGAGCTGAAGATCGCTCGTCACGTCCTGGAGCTCCGGAAGCGTTTTCATTTTCGCTTCCATCCTCTGTGCTGCGGAATCCAGGTCTTCGATCTCCGGGCTCTGCATCGTGAACTGGTACTGGCTCTTGGACGACCTGCCGCCGATCTGAATCGCGGGCGGCACTGTCATGAAAACAGTCACGCCCGGAATGCCTGACAGCTTGGGCTGGAGCTCCTTCACGATCTCGTCCGCAGGAAGACGTTTGCCGTGCGGCTTGAGACCGAGGATCAGGCGGCCCTGATTCCCGCTCACCTGCCCCGAGCCAACCGACGACATGAAGCCGGCTATGTTCGTGTCCTTTGCGACAATGGCAGCGACCTGTTGCTGATTCTTCACCATCTGCGTGAACGACGTGCCCTGCGCTGACTCGGCGACTGCGGTTATCTGGCCTGTGTCGGCAGTAGGTATGAATCCGGTCGGGACGATTTTGAACAACACGACAGTTCCAACGAGCACGGCGATGGAAAACATCAGCGCGCCAAATCTGTGAAGCATCACCCACGAAAGGGTTGATTCGTACTTCCCGAGAACGCGATCGTACACGCGCTCGGTGGCATTGAACCATTTGCCGTGCTGGTGCGTTGGCGGCTTGAGGTAGCGGCTCGACAACATCGGAGTGAGCGAGAGCGAGATGAAGCCGGAAACAAGAATCGCCGTCCCGATCACCACAGCAAACTCGTGGAACAACCGGCCGACGATTCCACCCATGAACAGCAATGGAATGAACACAGCGGTCAACGAGAGCGTCATCGCGAGAATGGTAAAGCCCACCTCGGCCGCTCCATCCAGCGCCGCCTGGACAGGAGTTTTTCCCATCTCCATGTGTCGCACGATGTTTTCGAGCATCACGATGGCGTCATCCACAACGAATCCCACCGCGAGAGTGAGTGCCATCAACGACAGGTTGTCGAGTGAGTATCCGAACACGTACATCACCGCAAAAGTGCCGACGAGCGACATCGGGAGCGCGAGGCTGGGGATCACAGTCGCGGACACGTTTCGCAGGAAAACGAAGATCACGAGAACGACGAGGAACAACGTCAGCATGAGCGTTTTCTTCACATCCGTCACGGAATCCTGAATCGGGACGGATCGATCGTACAGCGTGTGAATCTCAACGCTTGGCGGCATCTGCTCGGCGAGAGAAGCGATCAGCGCCTTGACCTGCTTGGCGACTTCGACCGTGTTCGTTCCGGGCTGACGCTGCACTGCGAGAACAATTGAGCGCGACCCGTTGTACCAGCTCGCGGCGCGATTGTTCTCGACATCGTCGAGGACATTCCCAAGCTCGTCCAGGTGCACCGGTGCGCCGTTTCTGTAAGCGACGACGAGCTGCCTGAATTCTCCCGCGTTCTGAAGCTGGCCATCCGCAAGGATCGTTGACGCGCGCGAGGTCCCCCACAGGATTCCCGTCGGCATGCTGACGTTCTGCGAGGAGATTGCCGCTGCGACTTCGTCGATACCTATGCCGCGGTTCGCCATCGACGTCGGATCGAGCTGGACGCGCACTGCGTATTTCTGGCCGCCGAACACCTGCACTTGCGCAACACCAGGAACTGACGAGATGCGCTGCGCCATGACTGTCTGGCCGTATTCATCGAGCTCGGACAGCGGCAGCGTCGGAGAAGTCAGCGCGAGGTAAAGGATCGGCTGATCGGCCGGATTCACCTTCCTGTATGATGGCGGAAGGATTCCCTGCGGCAGGCTTCGAAGGGTCTGCGAGATGGCGGCCTGCACGTCCTGCGCGGCAGCGTCGATGTTGCGGTCGAGCGAAAACTGAATCGTGATTGACGCAGAGCCGAGTGAGCTCTGAGACGTCATGTTGTCGATGCCGGCGATTGTCGAGAACTGTTTCTCGAGCGGTGTCGCAACTGCGGCAGCCATCGTCGAAGGACTCGCGCCGGGAAGGTTCGCGTTGACGCTGATCGTCGGAAAGTCGACCGACGGCAGGTCGCTCACCGGGAGGCGCCTGTAAGAGCTTATGCCGAAGACCAGTAGACCGATCATGACAAGCGCGGTCATGACCGGTCGGCGAATGAAAATCGCGGTCATTTCCTGCCTCCCCTGTCCGGCTCCCTGGCGCCGGGCACCTTGATCGAGACTTTTGCCCCGGTCGTAAGCCGGGACTGTCCCGTGAGAATCACACGATCGCCTTCCTTGAGCCCACTCGCGATCACTGCAACCGAATCGACGCTTCTCCCCACGACAACGGGCTGTTGTTTCGCCGAACTCTTTTCATCGACAGTGAACACATACGAACCCTGCTGGCTGGCCAGCACCGCCGCGGTTGGCAGCGTCAGCGCATTGGCATCGACGTAGAGCTGCAGGGCCACCTTCACGAACTGGCCGGGCCACAGCGTGCCATCGGCGTTGATGAACTTTGCCTTGAGGAGCACCGTGCCGCTGTTCGCATCGACGTTGTTGTCGACAAAGGACAGTGCTCCGTCGTAATGCGTGCTCGATCCTTCGGAAGGCGTAACGCGAACGGTCAGCGCCTTGTTGCCGGCGTAGTATTTCTGAATGTCAGGGAACTGGCTTTGCGGAACTGTGAAACGGACGAGAATGGGCTGGATCTGGTTGATCACTACAAGCGGATCTCCACCTGATTTCACGACGTTGCCCTGACGAACCAGCAGACTTCCAGTGCGCCCGCTGATTGGCGCGCGAATGGTGCTGTTCGCTACATCGACCTGGGCTTTTGCGACGGCGGCGCGATCCGCTTCGACGCTCGCATTTGCTGAGGCGGCAGTAGCTGCAACCTGGTCGGTCTGCGAGCGGGTGACATACCCCTGCTGTACCAGCGCCTCATAGCGCGCAGCTTCGCGTCGTGCACTTGCGGCCTGCGCTTCATCACGCGCTAGCTGCCCCCGGGCCTGGTTGAGGGTCGCGACATATGGACGCGAATCGATCTGAAATAGCACATCGCCCACGTGAACGTCCTGTCCTTCGGAGAATGCAACCCTTTGAAGTATTCCGCTGACCTGAGCTTGGACAGAAACGGTCTGCAATGGCTCGACTACTCCGTTGCTCGTCACGACGTACGGCATCGTTGTGCGATGAACGGTCGTCACGCTGACCGGGGTCGGCGGTCTCCTGGGCGGTTCTTTTTTCTTGCAGGCGCCCACTGCAAGCAGGGCACCAATCACTACAACACGGCAGAGTATGGAGCTCATGGATTAATCACGTTTGGAAGACTTTTCCCGGCAGAACTATCTGCCGAGAAAGTGAAAGGTGCGTCGCCACGAACTGTCAGCACTCCGGTATCGCGGGCAAGCTGCGCCAGCGCTGTATACCACTGCCATCGCGACTGAACGTTTTGCGCTCGCGCGTTTGCGAGAGCGCTTTGCGCCGTGAGCAGATCGAGTATGCTGCCGACACCTTCGCGATACCGCCCGGCCGCGACCTGCGCTGACTGCTGTGCGCTATTGAGAAGATCATCCGAAGTAGCGACGCGCTGCGCCGCGGTCTGGAGGGCGTAGTACGACACGAACACCTGGGAGATGACGTTCTGCCGGGTCTGGTCTGCAAACGCGCTCACGGCATCGGCACGTGCCTGTGCGGCGCCGACATCGTACTGACGCGAGAAGCCGTTGAAGATCGGAATCGACAGACCCAGACTGAAGCTGTATGCGGGTCCGCTCGCGCCAGTTGGAGAAAACGTTGTGCGCGACGCGTTGCTTCCGAACGAAAGTGACGGAAACTCGGCTGATTTTGCGACTCTGATCTGCGCGCCAGCGGCGGCAGCCTGCGCGCGCGCGGCAGCAAGATCCGGGCGATTTCTGAGAGCGTCGTTGATGACGCTGTCCACGCTCTGCGAGAGCATTCCGATCGGAATGGCCGGCGGCATCGGCTGAAGATCGAAAGGCAGATTCGCGGGAAGTCCAAGCGCGGCAGCGAGAGATCCTCTCGCAGCCTGCAGATTTCCCTGAATTGTCTCGAGGTTCAGCCGTTCCTGCGACAACGCAGTCTGCGACTGCAGCACGTCGGCAATCGTCGCGAGTCCGACCTTGTTCCTCTGCTGTGCCGACGTCAGGTTCCCCTGCGCCTCGGCAATCGCCGAGCGCTCGGCGGCGAGGAGAGCAGCTGTGGCTGAATACGAAAAGAATGCTGCCTCCGCCTGGAGCACGACGTTCTGAATTGTTGCGTTGTGGTTGAGATCGGCCGCAAAGAGGTTCTGCTTCGCAGTTTCAACCGAAGCCGAGCGGCCGCCGAAATCCAGGAGCAAATAATTCAGGTTGATCGACGGGCCGTACTGAGTTCTGTCTGTAACTGAGCGACCTGCGGTAACCGGTGAATGCGAGCGCGTAGCGTTGAACGAACCGTCGATCGTCGGGAAGAAATCTCCTCGCGTAGAGCCGAGTACGTTGGCTGCGACTCGCGCCTGGGCCCACGAGGCGCGCGTTGCCGGATTGTTGCGGAGAGCGAGATCGACAACATCGGCGAGGGTAAGCTGCTGAATTCTTTGTGCGAGATCCTTAGGAACCAAGCCCTCGCCCTTCTCGACGGGAGGCTCGGGCTTCACTGCAGAGCGCGGTGCGGTCCATGGAACGCTCGGGCTGGGTGCCACGGCGCGCACGCCGTCCACCTGGGTGAAATTAGTAGCGCAGGCAATACCAACAGCCGAGATCACAGGAACGATACCGGCACGTAAGCGACGGAGCTTGATACACACTGAGCTAGAGTTCATCCCCAAATACGTCCCGAAAAGCGCTTCTGTTGACTTCTTGCTGGTTTTCCGAGAAAAAAAGCCCCGGATTCGGATCCGGGGCTTGCCGACTACCCTGAACGGGGGTCTCCGGTTACCGGCGCATCAGAAAAAAGTAGCCCGCTGCGAGAATAAGGACTACCAGAAGGATGAGAGTCGTGGGGGCACTCTTCTTTCGCTCCGCTCCGGCGGGCGACGAAGCCAGGATCGGATTGGTAATCGTGCTGCGTTTTGTTATGGCATCAGGGTCATGCCCTGCCGGACTCGACAGGTCAACGACGGAGACCCCAAGGGGCAGTCGTCCGCGGCGAAAAGTAAGCTCAGCAGATCCGATTTCTATACTGTCACCGTCGCTGAGCTGCTCTGGTCCCGTAACTGAAACACCGTTCAGTTTCGTTCCTGTAGCGCCGTTTGCGTGGAGAACGTAGTGATCCCCTTCGGCTTTCACTTCCGCATGGGTACGGGAAACCGCCGGCTCGCGGATGACTATCCGGCTTCCAGCGTCACGACCAATCGAAAAAACATCGGTCGTCAACGGATATGCGCGGCGCTCGAACTCATAGACCAGATAGCTCTGCGCGAGGCTTGAATCTTCGGTCATCCTTTCCTTGTAATCACTGTGATGCGAGATTGCTGGCGTACGTGGGACTCATGGATTAATGAACCCCCCAGCGGAGGAATTCAATGGCTACGAAACTCGACAAGGTTCTGAAGCGCGAAATCGAGCTCGATGGGCAGTCGTACATCGCGTCAATTTCCCCTGAAGGAATCAAGGTCACCAAGAAGGGATTTCGGAAAGGAAATGAGATCTCCTGGCGTTCAATCGTCAGTGGCGACGCTCAACTCAACGAAGACCTGAACAAGTCGGTCGAGGGAAGCGACTCCGAAGAGTAGCCTTGCCCGTCAGGGCGTTGGCGAAGCGGTTACATGCGCATTGAATCGGCGGCGGCCGGTACGTCAGACAGGTGCTCTTGTATGACGACCCAGTGGCCTCCGCGATTCACGAAAACAGCAGTCCAGGCGCCGCCAATAGAGTGCGGCATCCCCTGTGGAGTCGTGTGAGGAATTCGGTAAGTGGCGGTCATCACCGCTGCATCGGGAGCAAGGACGTCGAAATGCATCGACGTCCACTCCCACTTCGGATTCTGCATGTTGCTTCCGACATACTGCCAGAACGTCGAGATCTGCGCCTGGAGGTCCGAGCGTCTGGTGAAGACCCGGCCGCCACTGGCCGAGTAGAGCGGACCAGTTGCTGGATAGAGGCTCATCATCCGTCCGACAACGTCAGGCTTCGACAAGTCGTAATGATTGGTGACGAGATGGCGCAGGGAATCGGCGATTGCCTTGCGCTGGGCTTCGGAAACGGGGCGCGCTCCGTCCTTTCCGCACGCGAATTGGGCGATCGTAGCTGCGCCAAGCAGGAAAGCGATGAATCTGCATCGTGCCGAAGTCATGCTGTCTCTCCGTTGAGACAAAATTGTCACCTTTTTAGGACGAAAGTACCCGTTTAAGGGCGGTTTCAAGGGCTAAGAGCAATGGCTCAGCCCGTGCCACAAGTTGTATTCACTTTTGGCGGCCCGACTCCATCATGGAGCCGGACGACTGCTTGAGGCGGGAAACGGAGGATAAAGTGCGCAAGATAGTCAGCATCGCAGCAATAGCTGGCGTGTTGGTGGCCGCTGCATGCAGCAGCAAAGACGCCGTAATGAGCGACGAGCTCAAGAAGGATCTCGATGCAGCATCGACGTCTAATTCGATCGACCTCGCCACGCCAAAGACGCCGGCGAATCAAGTTGTTTCAGCAATCGAGCGCACGACTCCTCCTGCGCCGAGGAAGATTGCTTCTTCGCAGCGGGTAGTCAGGCACACGGCGGCGCCGCGGGGCGTTCGCGCTCCAGTGGAAGTTCAGGCGGCGGACGTGAGCGAGGAAGTCGAGGCCCAGCCAACTGAAGTGGCGCCGGCTCCTATCGATCCGGCTCCGCTTCCGAGCCCACGCCCACAGCCCGTCTCGTCGACGATTGGTGGCGGTGACCGCGAAGGCCGCATGGGTGGGAGCGGCGGAGGCGGCATCGGCAATGTGATCGGCGGAATCTTTACGGTCGTGGTTCGCGGCGGTGGAGTTGACGGTGACCATTGCGATCCGCGCACGGACGGTCGTCGTCCAACGAACACAGCGATCAACAATCGTCTGCCAGTAATCGGCACCTTCCCGGGCAGTGGACGTATCGGTGGCGCCGGTATGCCAATCGGTACCTACCCGTCCAGCGGCGGTGGAGTCGGTCGCGGACGAGGCAGGTTCTAGCAGCACTTTCCACGCGACGCCACGGTGAACATCTCCGCGGCGTCGCGTTGTCGTATCAACTATTCAGAAAATGAAGACAAAACTCAGAGCACCAGTTGCACTCATAGCGGTTGCAGCGCTCACCGCGCTCGCTGCGTGCAAAGACACGAAGAAGGGAGATGATCCGCTCGCGCAGGACACGAGCCTCACCAACGATCTGGCGCTGGCAAACAAGGACACGGCGTCTCAGCCAGAGTTGACCGACCTGCCCGTTACTGCAACGCCCGAGCAGGCCCCGTCCGAGCCGGCACCGAAGCAGCGGACGACGGTTCGCACTTTGCCGCGGCCTGTGGCAAAGGCGCCGGTGAAGACGACGCCAGCGCCTCAGCCAACGGAGCGAGTAACCGCCAGCGGGAATACGGAGCGCGTAACTCCTCCCGGATCCGAGCAGCGGGTTGGAGTCGTTTCTCCCGGGTCCGAGATCTCGATGTCGTCTGGCCAGCGCATCTGCACCAACACCAACAACGTCGGTGACAGATTCACCGCGCAAATTGCCGATCCGGTGATGGGCGGGAACGGAACTGTTATTCCAGCCGGAGCAACAGCGACCGTCGAGATCACTTCGCTTTCGAAGAGTCAGGGCGCCGGAGACAGGATCGAGATCGGGCTGCGCGTCGAGTCAGTGAAGTTCGGCGGAAAGACTTATCCAGTGATCGCCGAGACGACGTATGCGCAGGTGGATCGCGTGAGAGCGGAGAGCCGCGCGTCTGACACGAAGAAGGTTGTAACTGGTGCCGCGATCGGCGCGGTGCTGGGTCAGATTCTCGGTCACAGGACGAAGTCGACTGTTATTGGAGCTGCGACCGGTGCGGCGGCTGGCGCGGTTGTCGCGAGCCGGAATGCGAACTATGATGGGTGCGTTCCCAGTGGCGGCCGCATCACAATTCGCCTGACGCAGCCGCTGACAATTCAGGCGACCGAATAAGCCCAACGAGTGCGCAAGACAATTACGCTGGCCTTTGTTCTCATCGCCGGCGGATGCAAGCGAGTTGATTCTGACCGGCGGGTCGACACGAGTGTCGCTCCGCCGGTTAGTGCATCCAGGCCGGAGAGCACCGTCGCTCAGACTGATAGTGGTCCGGTAAGAACTGTCACCTGTGGCGTGATGCCGACGACTCTTATCACCGACGAAGGCATCGGCGAGCTGAGGCCCGAACGCTCAGTGGCAGAGGTAAAGAGACTTTGTGAAGTAGTGAGCGATGGAATGCAGCCGGGGCAGGAAGGACAGACTGAGCATATCCTCGCCGTGCAGCTGGGAACCGAGACCATTTCTGCTCTTGTCGTGGATGACAAGGTGATGCGGCTCGACATTCGGACGCCTCGCTTCAGGACCTCCGACTCTCTCGGTATCGACACGCCTCTTCGCCGAATTGCAAGAATGCGCGGCGCGCAGTTCGCGCCCGGTGAAGACGGAGTTTATGGATTCGTCGCGGACCACTGCGGATTGAGCTTCAGGTTCTCGCTGCCGCTACGACCACCAAAGGGTGGTCAGTGGACCGCCGCTGCAATTGATAAGGATCACGGCGATGCGGTCGTTGATCGAGTGCTCGTTGTGCGGTGTCGTAACTGAAACCGCCAAACGCCACCCGCCAAACGCCAAGCGATGCTGGCACGACGGTGTTCCAGCTACCAGTCAGTCGGGCGATAATCCTTGAGAAATTTCCCCCAGATGTGTTCACCGCTGTTGAATCCCGAGATGATGGGATCGACGATGCGCGCAGCCCCGTCAACGATGTCCAGCGGCGGATGAAAGCGATGCTCGGCAGTCTTTCGGGCCGCAATTTCCGCCGGATCCTCGTCCGTCACCCAGCCGGTATCGACGCTGTTCATGTGAATGCCGCTGGCCTGATAATCCGCTGCCGAGGTTCGCGTCATCATGTTCAACGCGGCCTTCGCCATGTTGGTGTGAGGATGACGCGTCGTCTTGAACGTCCGATAAAACTGTCCCTCGACCGCCGACACGTTGACGATGTGCTTGTCGCGCTCGGAGGATTGCAGCATCAGCGGCTTGAGACGCGCGTTGATGATGAACGGCGCCACCGCATTCACGAGATGAACCTCGAGTAATTCGACCGACGGCACCTCGGCCATCGTGAGCCGCCAGGAGTTCCTGTCGCGGAGATCAACCTGCTGCAGGTCCTGATCGAGATGCCCCTCGGGAAACAGCGCCTTTTGCGCGGTGATTTCTTCAGGGAGCAGCGGTACCTGCGACAGTTCCGCCGAATGAGTGAGGCCTGTGACCTCGGCGATCTGCCGGGCGAGCGGAGCCGGAGAAGTTCCCCCTTCCGGCAGCATGTGATATCCGCGCAGGCCTTCGTACGCGCCGAGCAGCTTGCGAACGTTTTCGGGCATCGCATTCACGGACGCGCGCTCCCCGTCCATCATGTGCTCGTAGAAATCCGGCGGGCGCCTGACGGTCTGACACGCGTTGTTGATAATGAAGTCAAGACGATCGCGCGTTGAGAGCAACTCGGTGCAGAACGCCTCGACACTCGGCGTGTGACGAAGATCGAGACCAAATATCTCGAGCCGGTCTGCCCATTCGCCGAAGTCAGGTTCCTGCGCGTAGCGTGCGGCCGAGTCGCGCGGGAAGCGCGTCGTGACAATGAGGCGGGCGCCGGCACGCAGCAGCTTGATTCCAGCCTGATACCCGATCTTCACTCTTCCGCCGGTGAGAAGAGCGACACGCCCTGTGAGGTCAGTCAGCTCGCTGCGTTTTGCGAAATTGAACGCAGCGCATTGAGGGCAGAGCTGATCGTAGAAATGATGAAGCTGGGTGAAGTCCTTCTTGCAGATATAGCAGTTCAGCGTTTCGTGCGCGTGGGTCGGTTCTGCTTCCTCGACATTCACATCGTGCGGCTCGAAGCCACGCGGAGGGAAGACGTTCGGTGTCGTGAAGACTGTCTCCCGGCGGAGCTTTCGGATTCCCGTGTCCGAAAGCACCGACTCGGCCCGACTTACACGCTCGGCTTTGCGCTGGCGCTTGGTGACTTTGAGCAGACGGCGCCGATCGACGGCATCGGGACGTGAGACCTGGCCCGCTGCCTGGAGAAGGCGCGTGCGTTCTTCTTCGTTCAGCTCCGCGAGAATTGCGCGGTTGTCAGCGATTGATTCGAGCAGCTCGGCGGCTTCGCGAACGCGATCGGCGAGCGAAGGGTCGACTCGATTTTCAGAAGGTTCTTGCATCTCCTGAAGTTAAGCGAGCGACGCTCGGCATTCCTGAAATCAGCCCTGGTTCCAGCCCTCGTCTGCCGTGGGCCCGTAGATGGACGGAACCGGCACGTCGAGCAGTCGGAGATAAACGGTGAGCTGTCCCCGATGGTGCGAGATATGGTTGATAGTCTGTCGCACCGACTCGTATCGGGTCGATGTCATCAGCACCTTGTCGCCCATCCTGAGTGACCATGGCTTTTCGAAGTCCGCATCGCTGGTCCCGATGAACGCTTCGTGCGCCTGTGCCGAGAGCTTGTCGAACTGTTCCAGGAGGCTTTCAGTTTTCTGAAAGCTGTAGCCGGCGCCGCCCGAGAGGTTCATCGAGTCTTCGCTTAGTATGCGGGCGACCCATCCGGGCATCGTCGCGACGAGCTGAGTAAGGTGACCGAGGGCAAAGGATTTCGGGTGAGGTTTCCATTCGCCCTTTTCGGTTGGAACTCGCTCGATCACGCGGCGAGTAGTTGCCATCTCCTGGTCGAATTCCGGGAGGAGTTTTCCGTAAATCGGCATGTGGTGCTCCGGGGTAGTGAGAACTTCGAAAGGCGGAACTGCTATCAGGGAGAGATGGGGAGAAAGGCGAGATAGGGAGACATTCCTAATGCCGCCCGGTCCTTTTTTTGTTTTACAACCACATTTGGCGATCGCTGCGATCCGTAGTCAACCACAAAACCGTCGTGATTTTACTGGCGTCTGCAAAGGTGTCTCCCAACCTCCCGTGTTTCTCCCACTTTTCCCTGATTGCTGTTGCGGTTAGGAGTCTAAGAGGCGTTGTGAGGGCGGAACGAGAGTGATTGGCGCGGGAGGCGGTCCTTCGGGAGCAAGCGATGCCTCGAGACCGCCACAGTCGCGCCATTTGCTGACCAACTCTTCCGATATCGCGAACTCGCTAACAAGCGAATCGCATAGCGCTTCTCCAGACAGATCACGCTTCTCTGTACCCTCGGTCGTTTTGAGGATGCGCGTCTTCGCGTTGATCACCAATCGCTCGGCTCTGCGGTTTCGACGGATGTAAAGGTGTGCATTGAATGGACTTCGCGTCCGCGAAGCTTCGAATCGCTCGACGTAGTATGCGTGATCTGTTGGGTCGACGAGCAGGCGACACGGGATCAGCGTTGGATTTGGCGGGAGATCAGCCCAGACGATGTGATTTCCGTCACCAGTCGGTTCGGATTCGGATCCGAAGACTCTGTCATCGGCGATGAAAACGTCGTTCGTGATCGGCAGGGGGATGTCTGTGAGCAGGGACGAATCGACGAGCCAGTCAGTGTCGTCAATGCGAACTTTCACACTTCCATGACCGAGGTATCCTGAATCACGCATCGATCCGGCGACGCGGCGGGCACCGAAGCCGAGGGAGAGCAGCAATTCGCAGATGGCGTTGGCGGTTGTCCAGCATGTGCCACCAACACCGTGTTGCAGCCAGCGCTCAAAGAATTCGCTCGCGTCCATGCCCGGCAGCGGCTGCTCTGGCGTAGTTCGCAGCGCGATGACCTTCGCGATGTTGTCGAAGGGGACACTCAGGCACCACGCCGCGTACGTGGAACGGAGACCATCAAGATCCGCGGGTGGAGCGCCATGCAATCCGAATCGCTCCAATACACGATCTGTCAGCTGGCGACTGATTACGGACATCAATGAAAAATACGCTGACGGCTGACCGCTGACTGCCAGACACTACTGGCAGTTCTGCAAGCCGCCGGTGGGGTTCCGCAGGGCAGTCAGCAGTCAGCCGTCAGAGTAGCTCGCTCTCATTTCCGAACCAGCACTCCCGTCTGAGTCGAGTACTGCGCCGCCAGACCCCACGTAAACGTTGCTCCGTTCTGGCGCAGCGAGAAGAAGTCAAAGTCGCCGTACTTTCTGTCGCCGGCGGCGTTCAGCTTAGTCCATCCGCTCGCTCCGTAAAAGCCGTCCGCAGATGTGACGAACGCCGCTTTCAACGCGGCAGGGTGTCCCTTTCCTCCGGTTGCGAGGTAGGCTTCGGCCGCGAGCCACACTGCGTCGTACACAGCGAGGGCGAACGCGTCAGGCTGGGCTCCTGCCTTCGTGGCAATGCGCGTGGCAATCGGCTGCCAGCGCGCGCTTGCTCCGTCGTCAACTCCAGGAGTTGGCGTCCAGAAATTCACCTTTTTCGCAAACGCGGCCGCGACAGCGTTTGTGCGAAGCGGCTCGTTGAGCGCCGTTCCGTCGGTGCCGTACCAGCGAACCGACCCAAGAACTGGATCTGCCGACGCAAGCGTCATGATGTTGACCACTTCGTCGAAGCCGGCGTGAGCAACTGCGACTGTCGCAGGTCCACCGCGCTCCGTGATCGCTGCCTGAACCTGCGTCTTCAGAGCCGCGATCGATGGGGCAAAGTCAGTGGTCGCCGCTGCGTATTCAACGCCCGGCTTCACCGTGCCGATTGAAGCGAATCCCGCGCGGGTCGCGACCTGAAGACCAACATTTCCGGCGTCATTGCGCCAGTATGGAATAATCGTCTGCATTCCATCGGCTTTCATGAGCCCGACGAGGGCCACCGCTTCGAGCGTGTCGGATGGAGTCAGGCGATAGACGTTATCTCCTGCAATCGCCAGAGTTCCCGCCGTGCTCGACTGGCTGACAAGGAGGATGTTGTTCGCATCGACGTAGGCCTTTAGTGCCGCCACTTCTGCGCTCGACTGCGGGCCGACGACGACTTCGATACCCGCAGCTTTCATTGCTGTCAGCGCCGTCAACGACGTCGGTGGATCGAGCTTGGTATCGGAGATTGATGCCTTGAATGTCATTCCCGTGGTTCCGGCGGCGAGATACGCATTCACGTCTTGGATCCCGACTTCCATTGCGGCCTTGCTGGTGACGCCGAGCGTCGCCCAATTCCCGGTCAAGGAGAATAGGCCGCCGATCGTAATTTCCTGAGTCGACACCGGTGTCGTCGTTCCTTCGTCGCACCCCGCTGCAAGAACCGTTAGTGCGGTGACCGCAATCGTCGCCGCGCGGCGGATGTGATTTGCGAGAGATCGCGTCAGGATGGGATTGTTCATGATTCGCCTTGGGCGTGGGATTGTGACAATGCTGGACACGAAGATACACGCGAACGAGGTTTGCTGACATGACGTTGTTGCGGAGCTACAACGCTATAGTCGTCGGGCTGGGTGCAATGGGGAGCGCAACGCTCTATCATCTTGCGCGGCGGGGCTGGCGCGTGCTCGGCCTCGAGCAGCTGACGCCCGCGAACGTCACGGGGTCGTCCCACGGAGACAGCCGCATCATTCGCGAGATGTACTTCGAGCATCCGCTGTATGTGCCGCTCGTGCAGCGAGCGTACGAGCTGTGGTCTGAGCTCGAGAGAGAATCCGGCCTGTCGCTGATGACGATCAACGGCGGCCTGATGATCGGGCCGCCGGACGGTTATGTAGTGAAGGGAACAATTCGCAGCGCCACCGAGCATAGGCTCGCCCATGAAGTGCTGGACCCGGCTGAGACCCACAGGCGCTTTCCGGCGTTCCATCTGGCTGACGACCTCGTCGCTGTTGTCGATCCGCGAGCCGGGTTCCTGGACCCCGAAGCTTGCGTCAACGCGCATGTCGACCTGGCCCGATCGGCGGGAGCAGACGTAAGGTTCGGCGAACCTCTCACGGGCTGGGTTCCTGATGGCGACGGGGTTCGTGTCACGACGCCAGACGGTGAATACACGGCCGACTTTCTGGTCATGGCAGGCGGCGCGTGGAACCGGCACCTGCTGCGTGACATCAGCCTGGACCTCAGGATCGAACGCCAGGTTATGTTCTGGTTTCGCCCACAGTTAGATAGCAATCTATTCGACCGGAACAGGTTCCCTATCTACGCCTACGAGTATAAGACAGGCCACCTCTGCTACGGATTCCCGCGACTCACGCGAGGAGTGAAGGCAGCAGTGATGCACCAGGGTGAGATGTCTTCAGGGCCTGATGCGGTTCGCCGTTCCGTTCACGCTGACGAGGTCAAGCCACTCCGGAAAGCGCTGCGGCAAGTTTTGCCTGAACTCGCCGAGGCACCGGTTCGTGAAACGGCAACCTGTGTTTTCACGAATACGTCCGACGAAGATTTTCTCATAGATTTTCATCCCGCCTACCCGCAGGTCCTCATCTCCAGCCCCTGCTCGGGACACGGCTTCAAGTTCTCGAGCGCCATCGGCGAGCTTCAGGCAGACCTCCTGATGACCGGCAAGAGCCGCTTCGACCTGTCGCCGTTTCGGCTCGATCGGGCTGGAGGTCGTTGACCGCTGACCGTTCGGACAGTTAGTCTCAACGGCCATGACAATCGCGCGCGAATTTCTTCCACTGGACGGGCTCGGACGCCGTCGGCTCAAAGTCGCGTTTGTCGGGACTCACGGCGTGGGAAAAACAACTCTCTGCTACGACCTCGCCGCACAGCTCAAGCGACTCGACCTTGGCGTCGAGCTGGTGAAGGAGGTCGCGCGCCGGTGTCCGCTGCCGATCAACGAAAAAACAACGCCCGACGCTCAGGCGTGGATCCTCCACACCCAGATGGCAGAAGAGCTTGCCGCGGCGGCGATCTACGAAGTCGTCATCTGCGATCGCTCCGTACTCGACAACTACGCCTACCTTGTAGCGCGAATCGGCCGGCGACCCGAATTCGACGCGCTCGTGAGAAGCTGGATTGGCTCGTACAACTTTCTGTTCAAGGTGCCAGTTCTCGATGCGCCGTCGTTCGACGGAACGCGCGCGGTGAGCCAGAACTTCCAGATCGAGATCGACGAGATAATCGATGACCTCATCGCTTCGTTTGGAGTTGAGATACCACGGCTCGATGCCATGGACAGAGATGGCTGGATTCCGACAGTGATCCAGACGCTCGGGCTTCCGCAGCGACCGCCCCAGATCGACCTGTTCAGCCTGGGCGCTGCTTCTCGCTGAGGTGCCGGCGGAATACTTCATCAGCCTCGTCGTATCCAGTCTTTGCAGGAATCCCTTCCATCGAAGCCCCGGCGTCGAGTAACGCCTGGATGGACTCAGTGCTGCGCCGCTCAGTCCAAAACGAATCGACAGTCGCCCTTACGGCCAGCTGAAGCGGAGTCCGTCCGTTGAACGTTTTTGCATCAACGTCGGCGCCACGCGAGATCAGCAGCTTCACGACCTGATGCCTGCCGCGCCAGGCCGCTGAATGAAGCGCAGTGCTCATCGGCGGCAATCCGAAATAGCCATCTCCGTGCAGCGAGCGAGCGTCAGCCGAAATGCCGAGGTTGAGCAGGCGCTCCACGCCTTTGTGATTTCCGTTTCCCGCAAACTGGGTCAGAAACTGGCCGCCATTCTCGATCACTTTGCCCACAAGGGCGTTTTCGTCAGATACTCGATTGTCGATCGCCTCCTTGTCATCCATCGCACAAGCGACAAGAAGCGCATCAATGCCCGAAGTAGAGATCGAGATTCGGCGCTTTTCAAACAAAGCGAGAACATCACCGCGACCTCTTCGTGCCGCGAGCTGAACGACGGACAACGGCGCGATCTTTTGCCTTCCCCTCTCCGAACGTTCAGAAATCAGCAACGGATCTGCCCCGTGATCGAGCAGCAGCTCGAATATCTCGATGCCGTTGTCGCTCAACGCCGCATTGAGAAGCGCAGTCTTTCCCCATTGAGTGGTTCGGTTGGGATCGGCGCCGTGGTCGAGCACGAGCCTTATGCCGTCGTAGTCGTGCCAGTCGGTTTTTCGGAGAAGAACCGTCGACAGGCTGTTCTCGTTGAACTTTCCGCTCTCGAGGAGAATTCGCAGCACGGTGTTGTCGTACGTCTCGGCCACGTGATATGGAGTTTCGTCATCGTTCGGATCCGCGCCGTAATCGAGAAGCACTCGCGTCACGCCGCCATGTCTCGCCACGCCCGCGGCGCCGTACATCACGGTTTCAAAAACCCGCTTCGGCTGGTGACCCGTTTCGAACCAGCCTGTATTTGCATCGGCACCAGCATCGAGCAAGGCCGTTGCGGCTCGAACGAAACCATCTGAGCGACTGCGGTCGAGCCTCAAATAGCGCGAAAAACAGAGATAGGTGAGCGGATCCCAGGCGCGAGGCGGGCTCTTCGCTGTCGCGAGCGCCTTGTCGCCGTCGATGAACTTCCTGACAGCTTGATCGTCGCCGAGTATGGCGGCGGTGATAATCGATGCGGTCGCGATCTCCGGGCGGGACGCGAGAATCTTCCCGGCTGCTCCGAGATCACCCTCCGTGTGTCCAGAATCGAGCGGCACACACGCCGCATTGACAAATTCAAATGCCGGATCGCTCATATGCGTTGCATATTGAAATAGATGACTGTTCACGTTACCGCCGACCCCGGGATCGCGGAAGGAACCCTGGATCGGTTTCAGCAAGCCTCGCTCGGTTACTTCGACCGGGAGTCGCATCCGATCAGCGGACTTGTCAGCGACAGCGACACCACCGGGTCACATGCCAGCATTGCCGGAACCGGATTCGGCCTCGCGTGCAACGTGCTGGCCGCCGGGCGCGGATCAGCGACGCGACTCGAGGCTGCGCAACGAACTCTCACGACACTTCGGTTTCTGACGACGACACGAGAGTCGAGCTCCCACGGTTTTTTCTATCATTTTCTCGATCCCGTCACCGGACAGAGGGCAGGGAAGTGCGAGATCTCGACGATGGACTCGTCGCTTCTCTTTGCCGGTGCTATCGTGGTGTCGCAGTACTTCGACGGAGACTCGGCGGTCGAGCGGGAGGTTCGTTCGCTTGCCGACAACATTTATCTCCGGGCAGACTGGAGATGGGCATCACCACGAGAACCAGTCGTCTCGCACGGGTGGACACCGGAGAAAGGATTTCTCCGCTATGACTGGCGCGGATACAACGAAGCCCTCTTGCTCTACATCCTCGCACTCGGCTCACCATCCCATCCTGTATCGTCGGCCTCTTATGATGCCTGGCTGACCTCCTACAAGTGGAAGTCCCTGTACGGCCATGAGCTTCTGTATGCGGGCCCGCTCTTCATTCATCAGATGCCGCACGCATTCATCGATTTCCGCGGAATCGCCGACGGCTACATGCGCGGGCGACGCAGCGATTACTTCGAGAACAGTCGTCGCGCGACGTACGTGCAGCGCGAGTATGCGATGCGAAACCCGCGACAATTTGCCAGGTACGGAGAAAACTGCTGGGGCGTGAGCGCGAGCGCCGGACCGAATAGCGGGAAGTTTTTCGGCTACCGGGCCCGCGGTGTTCCTTACGGTCCGGACGATGGGACGATATCTCCGCTCGCCACCGCGGCATCACTGCCGTTTGCTCCGGAAATCGTTCTTCCCGCTCTGGAACACATGCAGAATGTCTCGACACACGAGTCTACCTGGTCGTCATGTTTCAACGCGACGTACTCACCCGACGAGCAGGCCTGGACGTCATCGCACAGCTACGCGATTGACGAAGGTGTCGCTGCTTTGATGATCGAAAATCACCGAAGTGATCTGATCTGGGCCCTGCTCCGCAAATCCCCCTACATCGTTCGAGGACTCGAGCGGGCGGGATTTACTGGCGGGTGGCTCGACGAAGGTTTGTAAGCAGGGCAGTTGGCGTAAGTCGTTCAGTTTTCGGCGTCAGTATTTGACGCGCCCTGTCCCTTCGATTCTCGATTTGAGGGTCATCAGCTCGACCTTTGACTGAACCTTGAACATCGACAGCATCATCTGCTCTGCCGTTCCGGTGGGAGGTGGGGTTGAGGTGATCCGGTTCACTACGATCGTAGAATCTCCCACCTGTGAGACAGTTTCTCGCCTGGTAGCAACGAACGGATGACCTGGGTCGGGACTCTGGATCTGCATCGAAATAGACTGTCCGGGAACGACCTCACTTATTTTCCAGGTAACCGGCCGATTGGTGCCAACGGCTTTCATCTCGATCCGGATGGAATCGCCGAGCCCGAACGGTCCGTGCTTGCCTGTGTAGACTTTGCTGCCGCTGGCCATCCACGTACGGGACGAGTCGGCATCGGAGAGTGACGCGAATACACGGGCAGCAGGTGCGGCAATCGCGACTCTAACGGATCCGTCAGCCTCAAAGGTCCCGGCAACCTTTCTGTAGCCCCACCACGCCAGGCCCATGAAGCAAACGATGAGAAAGAGCAGAATGCCGCCAATCCATTTCCACATAGAATTCCCTTACGTCTGGTTCAAGCGACAATCGAATGGAATTCGAGGTACGTCAAGAGCGTTTCTGTAAAGCCTCAGGCCGCGACGACCAATTTTCGTCATCTTTCTGGCCATGCAGGCAAATACCGGGAATGAATTTGACTGAGACTGATGGGGCGATGGACCTGGTCGTGATAGGCGGTGGGCCGTGCGGTCTCGCGACGGCTATTTCGGCGCAGAAGGCGGGACTGAAGGTCGTCGTGATCGAGGCTCAGGCCGTTGTGAGTACAATCACACGCTACCCGGCCTACGTCCGCTTCTTCTCTACGGCCGAGAAACTGTCGCTGGGGGGAGTTCCATTCGTCGTTGCAACAGAGAAGCCGTCTCGCCGCGATGCCCTCGCATACTACCGCGCAATGGTAAGGCATTTCGCGATCAACCTGCGTCAGTACGAGAACGTTACGTTGATCGAGAAGACGGGTCATTCATTTGTCGTGCACTCGACAACGCGCGCCGGTGCTGTCCGACTTACAGCTGCAAAGGCAGTCGTGGTTGCAACCGGATATTTCGGGTCGCCGAATTATCTCCGCGTTCCCGGCGAAGACCTGCCTCACGTCGCCCACGTGTACCGCGAGGGACACGAAGCGTTCGATCAGGATGTGGTAGTGATTGGAGGAGGAAACTCGGCAGCTGAAGCAGCGCTGGATTTGTGGCGCTCCGGCGCGCGGGTGACGCTTGTTCACTTCGGGCCGACGTTCGACAAGAAGATCAAGCCGTGGGTGCTTCCCGACTTTGTGAATCGCGCGAAGGAAGGTGCAATAGCAACGCGATGGGAAAGCCGGGTGTCGTCGATCGAGCCGGATGGAGTGACCATCAATGGGCCGTCGGGAAGTGAAAAGCTTCTTGCGACCTTTGTCTATGTGATGACTGGATTCGCCCCTAACGTCGGCCTGCTCCGCGATGCGGGAGTCCCGATCAACGCGATCACGGGAATCCCTGAGCACAATCCCCACACGCTCGAGACGTCAGTCCCCGGAATCTTCATCGCGGGCGTTGTCGTTGCGGGGTTCGATGCGAACAAGGTTTTCATCGAGAACGGGCGGTACCACGGCGACAAGATCGTCGCGCGTCTTCTGGGAGCGAGCGTTCCTGCAGAGCCGAAGCTGAGTGCCGAGCTCGACACCTGAGTCGAACTGCTATCAGGGAGATTGGGGAGAGAACGGCGAGTCAGGGAGACACTATTACGGCCGCAAAATCTCCCACAACGTTCTTTGGGATAACTTCAGAACTCCATAAACGCCGCATGGCGCAGAGGGCGGCCGAATGTCGTTGTAAAACAATAGAGAGTATCTGGCGGCATGAACGATCTCTCCCCGACTCGCCGTTCTCTTCCAAATCTCCCTGATAGCAGTTGTGTAGTTCGTGGGACTTGCATTTTCCGGAGCAATGCCGTATACTGAACCATATGGTTCAGTATCAAGAAAGACTCGACTCTGCATTCAACGCCGTTGCTGACCCCACCAGGCGCGGGGTTCTGGAACGGCTGGGTCGAAGATCGTTGTCGATAACTGAGCTTGCCGATGCGTTCGACATGACCCTCACCGGCATGAGGAAGCATGTGCGCATTCTGGAAGACGCCGGCCTGGTCAAATCGCAGAAGATCGGACGCGTCAGGACATGCACGCTCGGCCCGCGCCGGCTGGCGGAAGAAGCCGCCTGGATCGGCAGATATCAGAAAATGCTCGAGGAGCGACTCGACAGCCTCGGAGAATTTCTCGAGCGAACCAAAGGAGAGTACCCGTGACCGCCACAACACAGCGAGCCACAATTACCACGCCGACCGAGAGAGAGATCCACGTCGAGCGCACGTTCGACGCATCGCGCGACCGCGTGTGGGACGCCTACACGAAGCCAGAGCTTGTGGCGCAATGGTGGGGTCGCGGCAACAAGCTCGTCATCGAGAAGATGGAAGTCGAACGCGGCGGACACTGGAGATTCGTCGAACACCACGACGGTGGCACTGACGGATTCGAGGGACGCTACCGCGAGGTAGCTCCCAAGGATCGCATCGTCCAGACATTCGAATGGGATGGAATGCCTGGATATGTCATCATCAACACAGTCGAGTTCCAGGATCTGGGTGATGGACGGACAAAGCTTGTTACGACTTCACTTTTCTCGAGCGAGGAGGAGCGCGACGGATTCCTGAAATCAGGAATGGAAGGTGGAATGAACGAGAGCTATCTCGCTCTCGACCGTCTCCTGGCAAAGTTGGAGTAGAGCGATTCAGCCATTTATTCGCGCGCGCTGTTCGCCTCGCTATTCGCTATTCGAATCCAGGATTGCGGTTCTCACATCATTTTGGAAAATCTTTCGTGTCGGGAAGGAGTTGTTTCGCATATGTTGCGGGGTCGATGTTTGCTCCGCAGACGACGAGTCCAACCGACTTTCCGTCCAGGCGTGATCGGAGCGGATACATCAACGCCGCAAGAGCGGCCGCTCCGGCCGGCTCTACAGCGAGCTTGGCTGCTCGAAACAGCAGGCGCATTCCATCGCGGATCTGGTCGTCGTTAACGAGGACCACCTCGTCGACGAACTCCCGGTTCACCGCAAACGAATACGGCGTGCAATGCGGAGCGCCAAGCGAATCCGCAATCGTCCGTATTGCATCGATCGATTGCGGAGAACCTTCCTTGAAACTGCGGTACATCGTGTCTGCGCCTTCAGGTTCGACAACATACACTGCAGTCCCCGGGCTCATCTGCTTTACCGCGCAGGCAACTCCACCTGTAAGTCCTCCACCACCGGCCGCAACAATCACCGCATCGAGCGACACTCCAGCCTCGTTCAGCTGATCTACGAATTCCATTCCGATCGATGCTGTGCCGAGGATGGTTTTGGGACCTTCGTACGGATGCACAAACGTCCGGCCTTCAGCCGCTTCAATTTCTTTCACGCGCTCGAACGCCTTGGCGATTCCATCAACAAGCTCGATTTCGGCCCCGAGGTCGACGCACATCTGCACGCGATATGGATTGGCGGTCTTTGTCATCACGACCTTGGCCGTCGTTCCGAGAATTTTCGCTGAATAGCCCAGCGAGATCGCGTGATTGCCGGCGGACACACCTGTAACTCCGCGTGAGAGCGCATCGGAATCGAGGTCGAGCATTACCGAGAGCGCGCCGCGCGGCTTGAAGCTTCCCGTTCGCTGGAAGAGTTCCTCCTTCAACCATACCTGAGTAGCAGGACCGACCGCTGCCGCCATGGCGTCATCGACTATGCGGCGAACGGGGGTCTTGACTACCAGGTCACCCAATCGCGCGCGATTTGCGCGAATTGCTTCAACCGTCGGAAACTCAAATGTGCTCATTGCAGGTGGGATTTATGTGGTGGCGGATTCGTGCGTTGCGTCAGTTCTGTGCTGCTGGTATTGGTTCGAGGATCGCGTAGCCGAGCATGCGTTCGAGTCGCACGCCATCACGCTTGCTCCTGAAACGGCGTCGCGAATCAAGTCGTCGATGACTGCGGTGCGAACGGCGATGCTCCACGCCGTCCATTTGCGAGTCATTAGATACGAGGAACGCAGTGTAGGAGACGTGATTGATCAGAGTGTCAGTCGTTTCCATCGGCTAACGCGAGCGTCCTGATAGCTGAAACGCTCATCAAGTCACCCTGTGCTCAGCTGCTCAGCTATCTCGGAAATCTGTTCGGCGTGACGCGCTTCGTGATCCGCGGCGAGCGCAACCCAGCTTCTTAGAGTGAGCGGACCAAAAACCGGATGCGGATGGGTCAACTGATCGAGTGCATCAGCGTTGGCGGTTGCGAAGGCTGCCAGCATTCCGCCACGAGCGCTTTGCAATTGTGGCAGCGCTTCATCGGCAGTCATTGCGCCGGCGGGCAGGACTCGCTCGGGAGCCTCAATGTGTTTGCTTCGGTCTCTAACGAGCCTGCCGAGCGCCGGTGTCATTCTGCTCGACTCGCCCGGAGCCGGGGTTTCGGGCGCGGGGGGTTGTTGCCCGCGAAGAGTAAGAAGCTTCGTCAGTCCGGTCTCGAGCCGAACGAGATGCTCGAGTACTTCAGCGACTGACCATCGGTTGGGGGATGGACGTCGATTGCGCGAAGCTGTCGGGATTCCGCTTAGTCTCAGGACAAGTCCCTCGCGCTCGGCCTGGAGGCGCGCAAGGATATTCGGCGTCGACAGGTAGTCGTCCATCAGCTCGTTTTCCCCGCAGCGTTTTCTGCATGAGTCAACGGTTTCTCGAGTACGGGATTGGCATTGTAGGCAGAAGACTGACCGGGCGGAATGCTCAGGTATTTCCAGTTCTTTCCGGCGATTGCGTGCGCAATGTATACGATCTGTCCAACGTGATAGCTGAGATGCGTGACTGAACGATTGAGAGCTTCATGAACGGGCAAACTCTGTCCGCGTATCACGACCGGTCGCATCAGGTCATCGTCGGACAGTGAATTCAGCGTAGTCAACAGGACGTCCCAGCCCTCGTTCCATTTTGCGATAAACTCCGATCGGGACACGGTGCGCTCGGCAAATTCTTCGTCGCGCTGCCGCCACGGTTTTTCGCCGTCGCTCTCGAGAAAATCAGAGAAGCGTGATTTCAGATTTCCGGAGATGTGCCAGCAGATGATCGCGAGGGAATTCCCGACGCCGGGGCCCGCTGTGGAGAGGTGATCGTCAGGCACCTGTTCGAAGGCACCTTCGGCCATTGCCTTATACCGGAGGTATTCGGCCTCGACCGATTTGATGAGAGTGTTCATGGAGCATCCTCGTAGCGCTTGAACGGATCGGAGAATTTCTTGTCCACCGCGACCGTATTATCAGTCAGCGTGCCGAGGAATGCTACCAGCGCCGCCTTGTGGTCGACGGAGAGGGGACGCCGTTGAGGTTGTCCGTCCGGACATTCCCGAGCTCGTGCGCATCATCAATCTTGCGTATCGGGTCGAGGATTTTTTCATTGACGGCGATCGAACGAATGAGGCTGACGTAAGATCGCGCCTTGAGACGCCCGGTGCGTGCTTCATTGTTGTCGATTCCGATAAATCGACGGTTTGGCAGGCGCCGTCTTTGTCGATGTCCACGACCGCCGCGGGCATTTCGCTGTCCTTTCGGTGGATCCTGCGCTGCAGGGAAGGGGACTCGCGCGGGTTCTACTCGATGCCGTCGGGAAACACTGTCGTGGCGCGGGATGCGATGCACTCGATCTCGAAGTCGTAAACTGAAGCCACAAAACCTATGGAAGGCCACAGAAGCCCACCTGTAACAGCAAGCCGTAGGGCAGCCTTGCAGCTGCAAGAAAAACCCAATAACTTGCACCTGAATGAAAGCTCTCCAAATGCCTTCGGCCTCTTCTTCTGCGGGCTCCGTTCTCGCCAAGGCGGCAATGAGCGCGGCCGAGAGGCTTGGTCTGCGCCACAGGCAGCTGGCGGAAATCATTGGGACGAGTGAGTCATCCGTGTCGCGGCTTGGAAGCGGGCGAAGCCTAGACCCCTCGACCAAGGAAGGCGAGCTCGCGCTCCTCTTCCTGCGACTCTATCGCTCGCTCGACGCCCTTGTCGGCGGAGATGATGCCAAGGCGCGCGAATGGCTCCACTCAATGAACGATCACGTCGCTGGAGTCCCGGCCGAACGGATCCGGGCTGTGGAGGGTCTCGTCGATGTCATCCAGTATCTGGACGCGATGCGCGGGCGACTCTGAAATCAGGCGACTCCAGGTCGCCGCGTGGCGGGTTGTCGAATCACAACACCAGATCTCCACACGCAAGCTTGTCGACTCAAATGAGGAGCAGGCGTTGCTCGAAGAGTTGATTGATGGAGTAAAGCCGCGTGACGCCACGGGCGGGAAGCTTCACTATCTCCTTTCGACCCCATTCAGGTATCCGCCGCTCAGGCACGGCTCACGGTTCGGTCATCGGCATGAGCGCGGGATCTGGTATGGCTCAACCGACAGGCGAACCGCGTTCGCCGAGGTCGCGTACTATCGCCTTCTTTTCCTCGAAGGGACTCGAGCGGCGCTCGGCACAGTAACGGCACCTCTCACTGCATTCACTGCAAGCATTCGAACGGCGAAGGGAGTCGACCTCGCAATGAAGTCGTTCGACGCACATCGCCGCGCAATCGCATCCCCAACGAGCTACGCGTCTTCGCAGGCATTAGGGACAGCGATGCGTGATGCCGGTGTCGAAGCATTTCGCTATCCGTCGGCGCGCGATGACAAGGAAGGCGTAAATGTTGGCGCGTTCACTCCTTCAGTATTCGGACGGACGAAACCGAAATCCTTTGAGACGTGGTACTGCGCGGCGTCGCGTGAGCAAGTTGAGGTAACGCAAAGCGACTACTTCAACCGAGAGGAGTTTGCATTTCCTCGGTCGCAGTTTCTGGTGCAGGGCGTTCTGCCCGCTCCGGCCTTGTGACCACTTAACCGCGGGAACTACGCGTCTTACCGAAGCACTGAGAAAAATCTTCAGTGCGAGTGCTGAGGAGGACCTGGGTGGTGAAAAAAAAACCGCGAACATCGACTCTTCGGCCCGCAGGTCTGACGGCGACTCTGACGGTTGCGGTAACAGTCTAGCGGGCTTTATGCTGTAGGTCATGACATCTGATTCTTCCATGAATTCCGGCAACGGTGCAAAAGCCGCGGAGCCGCTGCAGGGTACGGCGCTGGCCGCGTCGATGACCGTCAACGACTTGCAACAAAGCCTCGCATGGTATCAGGACGTGCTCGGCTTTTCGGTCGATCAGAAGCACGAGCGTGATGGAGTGTTGCGGGCCGTTTCACTGAAGGCGGGCGACGTCCGGATTGTAATCGGTCAGGATGACGGCGCCAAAGGCCTCAATCGCGTGAAGGGAGTCGCGATTTCTCTCCAGATCACCACGACTCAGAACATCGACGAGATCGCGGAACGTGTGAAGGCAGCAGGCGGAGTGCTTGTTGCGGATCCGTCGGACACGCCGTGGGGCGCACGCATGTTCAGGATCACGGATCCCGACGGATTTCTCTTCGTGATCTCTTCGCGGTAAACGCCCCTTCGAGCGCCTGACTTAGCGGGAGAAGACTGAGCCGTGCGGTAACGCTTTCCCGACGAAGCCGTGCGGCCACGTCTTGTCATTCATGCTGATTCCGGGCATGTCGCCGCCCTTATCGCGGAACTTGTCATCGATGCTCAAGATGCCATCCGTCGGGCTGAAGTTGATGACATAGAGCCGGTTTGTTTTTCCACCGCCGGAATTCATCACCAGTCGTTTTCCGGTGGGATCAATCGACAGCCAGTGCGGCCATTCCCCCTCGTCGAACTTGACGCGCGAGACCTCCCGCGGATTCATAGGATCGGTGATGTCCATCGACACCACTGCACGCGCTGCGGGCACCGGTTGAATCCAGAAGTGACCTGCCAGAATTGGCACCCCGCAGTCCCCACCTTCGAATGCCATTACAAAGTGTGCTGTCGGCTCAGGACGATCGATATCGCGAAGCAGATAGAGGCCGCAATTGAATGTGTGGATGTAGACGCTCTTTCCATCCGGCAGGAGGCGCGGCTCGCCCGTGTAGCGGTTCTCGTTGCCGCGCGGACCCGGTTTAAGTGCAATGCTCTTCAGCAGCTTCAGGTCGGACAGCCGCCACAGCTGAATCCATTCCGACGTTGTCAGCGAATCTCCCATCATGTCCGTCGTAGTTGACACTGCGCGATTAATAGCAGGCATGGGCAGCACGCTGTACGGATAAATCTTCTTATTGTCGATCGATGCGTCGCGTGCGTCGCCGCTTCGAATCACTCGTCCGCGCTCGTCCATCTCGATGATACCGCCCGTGACATGCTCGGCCGCGTGGGACATCGGCATGCCGCCGCCGGCGTGGTGCATTGCCATATCCCCCTCGCCGTCGCCGTGCATCGACCGGTATTGAAAGGTCGCGAGTACGTGGCCATTTGCGGTCCGAACGTACGAATGAGGGTGGCTGAAGCCGGCGGCGTCTCCGAATGAAGTCAGAACCCGAGGTTTCAGCGGCTTCGTCAGATCGAAGACCCAAGTGCGGCCCGCGCCAAATCCATTCGCCAGGAGGTGCTCACTGGCCGGCATCTTTTCCTCAGTGTGATGTGGAGACGAGCCTGACACTCCGGTCGGAATTGAAGTAAGCACCTCGCCATAACGCGGCGATGAAGGAGTCGCATCGATGACCACAAGGAAGTCGCTTGCCTTGCCAGCAGAGTCTCCCGCCCATACGAAAAGATACGACGGTGGTGTCGGCTTGGCGGCGACCAGCGCGGCTGCACAAAGAAGAGCGGCTGTCGGAATCAGAACTCTGCGCACGGATTCTCCATTCGGTTGCGTTCGTGTATCACTCCATTTGCTTCCTCTTCAGATGTTCTGCAAGTACCTCCTGCACAGTCGTCCATTTGATGTGTGAGTAGCGTCGGTTGTCGAGAGGTTCAAGCTTCGCTTCGCCGCTCAACATGTCCCTTAAATACTGCATTCCCTGCCATGGAGGATACAGGTCTTCTTTGGCCGGCATCAGCGTGCGCATGACCTTGATGATGACGTTGAATGCGACGAGTCCGCCGGGGCGGAGGAGCTTGAATTGTTCGCCGGTGATCTCGGTTGCCACCGCGGCCAGGCCTCGCGCACTGACCTGGTCGCCTGCCACTCGCAGAAAACGCGGCGTCACCGGATCGAGCGCCGCCTCAGCCGTAAACCTGGCCGTGTCGTCCATTGTCGTGAAATCCATCAGCTGGTCGGCGTTGCCCCAGTGCATGACCTTTTTCTTTTCGAAAAGAACGACTGGAGCCTGACCGGTCAGGAGATCGGCGAACATTCCACTCAGAATCGAGGTCGCGGCGATGGGAGCTTTGTCGAGCCGCTGCTGAAACTCCCGACGCACGTCGAGATTCCGGTTGTTGCCCGGGGCCAGTTTCGTGTAGTCGATGCAGTAGTCCGATGGAATGAACCTCGGAACTTTTGCATCGATCGCTGCATTGAGCAGCATCGTCTGAGCATCTACGATGACGTTTCGAAGTCCGGCGAGAGCGGAGACGACACAATCGGCGCCGCGACAGGCATTGGACAGCTTCGCAGAATCGGTATAGTCGATCGCAATGGGTGTGGCTCCAAGTTTTTGCAGCTCGTCGACTTTGTCAGGTGGGCTGCCGGGGCGGACAATCGCGCGGACGTTCGCGCCGCGCTCCAGGAGATCAGCAGTTATCCGGCGGCCAAGCCTGCCGGTGGCACCGGCGAGGACAATTATTGAACTGGGTTTTGACATTCTGGAAGGTGAGAGACGAAGTCTCTCTATGCACACCGCTTACCAGCAGGAAAAACTGATTAACCGAGAACTGAAAAGACTGTAACCTCTATACTCTTTGACCGTTCGACTGCCTACTGAGCGCATCAGTCGACAGTCATTCAGTCAAAGAGCAGAGAGATTACAGTCTTTTCAGTTCTCAGTTAATCAGTTTTAACTACTCCGGCTTCAGATCGAAGAGATGATCCTCTGCGCCAGCGTGGTAAGCGCCGCGCCCTGAGACGCGGTCAGCTTTGCGGTCTTGACCATCTGGTCGACCTTGTTGAGGAATGCGTGCAGCTGGCTCTCCGCCGTCGCCACGTCCCCAATTGCCAGCGAACTGGTCGCGGCGTTGAGGCTCGCGATGAGCGAGTTCCCGTTTCCGCTGGAAAGGGCGCCACTCGATATCAGCTGGTTGACGATACCCGTCAGCGAGCTGATGCCCTGCGCACCGGTGAGAACCGTCACAGTCGCCGTGTTGGTACCGGTGTTGTCGCCGTCAGATACGGTCACCGTCACCGTGAACGTTCCGGCTGAGGCGTAGGTGTGCGACAGCGAGAACGTCTTGCCTGTGAGGGTGAGCGCCTGCGTGCCAGAGCCGTCGCCATAATTGACCGTCGCGCTCCATGTGTCAGCGCCCGGATCAGTGAAGCTGCCGGTGGTGCTGTACGTCTCACCAGGCAGCAGCGTTGCACCCGACAACGAGGCCACGCTCGGCGCAACATTGCTTATCGTCGCGGACGTCGACGTTGCATCAGTACGGCCGTCGTTGTCGGTCACCGTAAGGCTCACCGTGTACGATCCGTTGTTCGCGTAACTGTGCGAGACACTGGCGCCCGATCCGGTTGAGCCGTCACCGAAATCCCACGCGTACGAAACGATCGAGCCGTTCGCATCGGTTGATGCGGCGGCGCTCATGCTGATCGCCGATCCTTCTGCATCCGTGTAAGGACCGTCAACAGCTGCGTGCGGCGGAACCGCGTCGACCGTGCTCGTTGTGGTGACGGTATCAACGAGGCCGTCGTTGTCGGTAAGGATGAGGCTGACGTTGTACGAACCCGCCGTAGCATACGTGTGAGAAATCGACGCGCCGCTTCCCGTCTGGCCATCGCCGAAAGTCCACGCGTACGAAGCTATTGTGCCGTTCGGATCAATCGATCCCGCAGCGCTCATTGGAATTGCAACTCCTTCCGATCCGGTATATGGACCGTCAGTCGTTCCAAGCGGCGGCTTCGTTCCGGTCTTCAGTGCACGCTGCGTTCTTGCGTCGAGCAGCGACATGAAATGGTAGCCGGTCAAACGCTCGACTGAATCAGCTTTGACGACGTAGTTAGTCGTCCAGTCGACGTTGCGGATACC
>DATLDF010000040.1:0-65709 GCA_035525975.1 Gemmatimonadaceae bacterium | reverse complement strand
GGTCGAGTATTCCCTGATCGATTCCGATGGATTGAAGTTGGGGTCGAGAGAGCGCGTTACGGCGTCGAGATTGAACAAGGCTTTGGCGAGCAATGTCAGCTCAGCCGGAAGCTTCAGCCCTTCACGATACGCGACGCCGATCGTCTCGTAGAGAACGAGCCCCGCCGGTGTATCGCCGACGGTCTCGTCCGCGTGCTTTGCAATTAGCCCGGCAACTTCGCGGCTGTAGGCATTACGATCGAAGTCCGGCAGATGTTGACCGATCTCGATCAGCACGTCGGCCGCGATGTCTCCCTGGTTGTTCGCCATCGCGAGCAGCAGTCGAACGACCTGGTTCCGCATCGACTCAGTCAGGTGCGCGGTCATGCCGAAATCGATCATCGCCAGCTTGGGATCGTCCGGATGCGCAAGGTCGCTCGCCGCGCGCATTGCTTCGCCTTCGGACCTTATCAACGGGGTCGCGGCCTTTCTTTCCTCCTCTCTTCGATTCATCGCCGCTGCTTCGGCCGGTGTCAGCGGATTTTCCCGACCGGGGAGGACGACGAAAAGATTTCCCGGATGCGGGTCGGCGTGAAAGTGTCCGGTTGCGGTTATCTGGTGCAGGTAAGCCCTGGCGAACTCTTCCGCGAGCGGGCCAAAGTCGTGATCGATCCGTGTGATTGGCGGAATCTCGCTGATCTTCGTGCCTCGCACGCGCTGCATTGTCATCACCTTGTGCGTCGTGTAGGCGTCGATCACACGCGGGATGAGAATGTGAGGAAATTGCGCGAGTGCCTTCCGAAAGCTCGCGGCGTTTCGCGCCTCTGTTCGGTAATCGAGCTCATCAACGAGCGCGCGCTCGAGCTGCTGAACGACGCCGACTATGTCCATCCTGTCGCCGGCGTCTGTGTGCGCGGCGAGGAAGTTCGCGAGCTCCTTGAAGAATTCGATGTCGTCCGCGAGGATCTCTCGAATTCCGGGGCGCTGAATTTTGACCACGACATCGCGGCCATCGCGAAGCTGTGCCGCGTGCACCTGGCCGAGTGATGCGCTGCCGAGGGGCTTGTCGTTGAACGACGCGAACAGCTTGCCGACCTTGGCGCCGAGCTCTTCTTCGATGATTCGTTCAACTTCGTCGAGCCCCATCGGTGGGACTCCATCCTGCAGGTGCACAAGCTCCCTTACGTATGCCGGCGAGACGAGGTCGGGCCGGGTCGAAAGCACTTGTCCGAGCTTGATGTAGGCAGGGCCGAGCTCGACGAGGCGTTCTCTCAGCGCAACAGCGCGCTCATTGGGCGGCAGAGTCTCATCCGGCCGGGCGTCGGCATCGAGCTGCGCCCCTTCTTTCCCGAGAAGGCCCTCCCCTTTGACATAGTCGAGAAGGCCGTAACGAGTGAACAGGCCAATAGTCGCGGCAATCCGCGGCAGGTACCGGGGAGCGAGAATCATGGGTGCCGGAAAGGCAGAAAGCGTGCCCCGCCCTGGACTGCCCAGAAGCGCCTGTCCAAGAGATATTTACGCATGACCGAACCCAAGAATCAGCAAACAGGCGACGCTGGTCGTCCTGCGAGTGGCAGAGTTGACGTACGCACCGTTCCCAAGCCCTGGGGACACGAAACAATCTGGGCGCACAGCGACCGCTACGTGGGAAAAGTGCTGCATATCAAGGCCGGCCAGGCTTTGTCCGTTCAGTACCACAACCTGAAGGACGAAACGGTGCATCTGCTCAACGGAGAGATGGTCTACCGTGTGCAGTTGGGGGATGAGCTCGAGGACATGCACCTCGCGGCGGGCGAGTCATTCCGGATTACGCCTCACACTATTCATCAAATGGAAGCGATCACCGATTGCGACGTGCTCGAGGTTTCGACACCCGAGCTCGACGACGTGGTGCGGCTTTCCGACCGATACGGAAGAGAGGGGACGAGCGCACCATGAAGGTGATAATTCCGCTGGCAGGAAAGGGCACGCGACTCAGACCGCATACGCATGTGACGCCGAAGCCGATGATGCGCGTCGCCGGCAAGCCGGTGATGTCGTATGTCCTCGACGAGCTGAAGAAGCTTGATGTCGACGAAGTCATCTACATCACTGGTCACCTCAAGGAGAAGGTCGAGGATTTCGCTCGCAAGAGTCTCGACGTTCCGTCGGTGTTCATCGAGCAGAAGATCCAGGACGGAACGGCTGGCGCCATTGCGCTGGCACGGGAGTACGTCGATCAGCCGGTGCTCATCATCTTCGTCGATACGATTTTCGACGCCGACCTGTCAGTGGTGAACAAGACTGACGCCGATGGAATTATCTGGGTGAAGGAAGTCGAGGATTATCAGCGCTTCGGCGTTGTTGTCACCGACGCCGATGGCAACATGACGAAAATCGTCGAGAAGCCGAGCACGCCGATCTCGAAGCGGGCGAACATCGGTCTCTACTATATAAAGAACTGGAAGCTGCTCTTTGAGGGCATCGACCACGTTCTCGCTTCGCCGCAGAACAAGGGCGAGTACTATCTGACCGACGCGTTCCAGTATATGATCGACAAGGGGGCGAAGATCCAGGTCATCGATGTGGAAGGCTGGTACGATGCGGGCAAGATTGACACGATGCTCGAGACGAACGAGACGATGCTGACGAAGGGCCGTGCGCGCAGGCCTGACAACTCCGATGGTTCGACGATAGTAGATCCGGTCTACATCGAGGAGGGCGTTACGCTGACGAACTCAACCGTGGGCCCGAACGTGTCAATCGGAAAGGGAAGCGTGATCGACAGCTCGCAAATCGCACACACTATCGTTGGAACCGGGTCGAAGATTTCCCGCTCGACGCTGAAGAACTCGCTTGTCGGTGACGACACGGTGCTGGATGGAATCGTCGGTGAAGTGACGATCGGCGACCACTCGGAGGTCAGGGTATCGCATTGAAGCTGAGCAGGAATGTCTTCGCGCTGTCGGGGGTAAGCTTCCTCACCGACGTGGCGACGGAGATGATTTATCCTCTGCTGCCGCTTTTCCTGAGTACCGTACTCGGGGCGAACGCTGCCTTTATCGGGACAATCGAAGGCGCGGCAGAATCGACCGCTGCGCTTCTCAAGCTTGCGAGTGGCTGGTGGTCAGATAAGACGAAGAGGCGAAAGCCCTTCGTTGTGTGGGGATATGGAATCGCGACGTTCGTCAGGCCATTCATCGCGCTGGCGCAAAGTGCCGGTGTTGTTCTCGCGATTCGAGTCGCCGACAGAGTCGGGAAGGGAATAAGAAGCTCGGCCCGGGATGCTCTTCTCGCCGATTCTGTCGAACCGGCTGCGCGCGGAAAAGCATTCGGCTTTCATGCTTCCGCGGACAACGCGGGTGCGGTGCTCGGGCCGCTGATCGCGTTCGCGCTACTGCGTTACATGAACCTTTCGCTGCGCAACGTATTCTGGCTCGCGGCGATCCCAGGTGTTCTCGCCTTCATCGTGCTTGTGATTGCCGTGCGCGAGATTGAAGCTCCAGCCGCGTTGGCCGCCGATGCGAGCAAGCCACATCTCTCGACATCCGAAAAGCTGAGCGGACGATTCTGGGCCTACATGGGCGTAGTGTTGCTCTTCACGCTCGGCAACTCAACCGACGCGTTTCTGCTCCTGAGATCGAATCAGTTGGGTGTCGCCGTTGCTCTCGCGCCGATTTTGTGGGCGTTCCTCAATCTCGTGAAGACGATTTTCGGTACGTGGCTGAGCGGACTGTCTGACAGACTCGGTCGCAAGCCCCTGATCATCGCCGGCTGGCTGTTGTACGCGGCGGTCTACTTTGGATTCTCCCGCGCGACAGCCCCGTGGCACGCGTGGGCGCTCATCGGAGCGTATGGACTGTTCTACGCAATGACCGAGGGGACTGAAAAAGCGCTCGTTGCCGACATCGTGCCGAAGGAGAGGCGGGGTGTCGCTTTTGGCTGGTACAATCTGGCAATTGGCTTGGGTGCGCTGCCGGCCTCTCTGATTTTCGGCGCCATCTGGGACAAGGTTGGCGCCCCACAGGCCTTCATGTTTGGAGCAACGCTCGCATTGACTGCAGCGGTTGGAATGTCTATCGTCGCACCTGGGCGAACGCTCGCACCTCACAGGGGAGCTTAGTCGGGCCCTAGCAGCAGCGACTTCCGGGCCGACTATACCGGTCGTTCATGCGATCCTTCATGAATTGCTCACACGACATCGGCTTTATGTCGGGATGCGCAAGAGAGACGTGCTCGACATAACGCTCGTAGTCAGGCGCGCCCAGCACCGCGCGCAAAACGCGCGCAATGCCGGTCAGTCTCACCACGAGCGCCTGTGTCATCAGTTGTCCGGCTTCACCGGAACGCGCGTCGGCAGGTTCTCCTCGAAGATCTTGAAGATCCGCTTGTACTCATCAGTCCATGATGACGGCCTGACGAACGCGTGGTCCTCGACCGGATAGACAGCGAGCTCCCAGTTCTCCTTGCCGAGCTCGATGAGGCGCTGCACGAGACGAACGTCGTCGGCGAACAACACATTCACGTCCACCATTCCGTGCAGGATCAACAGCGGATCCTTGAGGCCCTCGGCGAAATAGATGGGCGACGAGCGGCGATACGCCAGTGTATCTGCCTGCGGTGTGTTCAGAATGTTCGACGTGTAGCCGTGGTTGTAGTGCGCCCAGTCGGTCACGCTTCGAATTGCAGCACCGGCACCAAAGAATTGCGGCTTCGTGAACAGCGCCATCTCAGTGATGAAGCCTCCATAGCTGCCACCGTACAGACCGATGCGCTCCGGATCGATGTTGAATGTCTTTGTCAGATACTTCGACGCATCGACCTGATCCTCGAGATCGCGTCCACCCATGTAACGGTAGATCGCAGTGCGCCAGTCGCGGCCGTAACCCTCCGAGGCACGATAGTCGAGGTCTAGAACTACATAGCCCTTCGACGCGAGATACTGATTGAACATGTACTCACGCGGATACTCCGACCAGAAATTGCCGACGTTGTGCAGGTAGCCCGCACCATGCACGAAGAGGATTGCCGCACCATTCGGCTGCGCGCCCATGTCGGATGGTTTGTACATGTGGGCCGGGACACTCAGCCCGTCGGATGCGGGAATGTTAACGATCTCGGGCGCGATCCAGTTGAACGACAGCCATTCCCTGCTTGGTGACACCGTCAGCTGTGATTCCTCAGCTCCTGCCTTGAACGGCATGACGAAAAGATCGGGCGGACGATTTACATACGAGTATACATCGGCCAGCAACTGGCCATTGGGCGAGACAGTGACAATGTGACGGCCGGACTTCGTCGTCACCCTTTGACGCGCGCCGCCGCTCACCGACATCGTATAGAACTGCTCTTCCGCCGGGCCGGGCTCGTTCGTCTGGAGATAGAAAGTCTTTTCGTCAGGCGAGAGCGCGGCCCGCAGAACTTCCCATTTGCCGCTCGTCAGCTGCCTCCTGTCCGAGCCGTTGGCTGCAACAGTGTAGAGGTGCGCGTAGCCGGTTGCCTCAGACACGTAAAAGAATCGCCGGCCGCCGTCGTACCAGCCCGCACATCCGAAATTGCACGGGCCGCCCACCCACGCTGTATCGCGAAGGGTTTCTAGCGTCGTGAGCTTGCCCGTTGCTGCGTCAATCGCTTGTAGAACGCGGACTTTGTTGTCTGCCGTGTACCCAAAGAAGGCGCCGTGCTTTCCGTCAGGGCTCCAGCCGAGTGGGAATGCGAAGCCGTCAGCGCTGTCAGACGGAAATGGCTTGAGCCACGTCAGTGTACCTGTGCTGAGGTTGAGGTAAGCGATGCGCCCCTTGTCCTGAACATCGCCAACGTTGTCTCGCCCGGGAATCTGTTCGGTGTAGCCGCTCAGCGTGACGAAGCGCGGGATGTCGTTGCCGCGAGCGGTGGCGGGAATATTCGTCGTGATGAGGATTCCCGAGGCGTCGGACGACACGCTGATCTGAGAAACCTGTTCGCCGCGCTGGGTGTAATACGGTTTTAGCGCGCGCCCCTCACGCTCCTTCCGTTCGGCCCTGGCGATGCTGTCAGCACGAACCTGGTCCTTGATTGCATCGAACAAATCGCGCTGCTGCTGTTGCAGCCGTCCACGCTGGCCGGTGGCGGCCGTTGAGTCGACAGGGGCAGGCCCACTGCGCAGATCAGTCAGCTGTTGAACCAGTCCGCCGTTGAGATCGATCGAGTAGACGTTGTTGCCGCTGATGTAGAAGACTTTCGACCCGTCCTTCGAAAACTGCGGGCGCGATTCTCTCGCGTTCGTCTTCGTGAGCTGCCGTGTAGTTCCCGTCTGCATGTCGGTGACATAGATGTCGCCGTTATACTCCACAGCCTGCTGTCGGCCGTTGCTCGACAAATCGCCCGTGGTGACAAGTGCACCGACGGAATCAAACGCCGCGGGGCTGACTCGCTCAGGCTTTGATCCCGGCACCGCGCGCACTCGAAAGCGCTTCGCCGCGTCTTGCCACGGACTGCCGGGCTCGAGCCACGTAAAGTAGATCCATTTACTGTCCGCGCTCCACCGGATATCCTGCGGCTGGCGGCCGTAGAGCTCGGGGCCTCGCATAATGTTCTTGATGGAAAAGTCGAAGCTCGACGGCGCTTGTGCCGCGAGAGGAGTTGCGAAGAGAAGTGCCATCAGTGCTTTGCGCATCAACGTGAAATCGGCTGGTGTGATTGGCGGGTGAACGCGGATAATACCCCGTAACGTACGATCGGTAACAGCACTAAATACCTGGAGCGACTCCAGGAATTTGTGGCGGGCGCGTAAAAGCGACTTCCGTTGAAGTGGCCTTTATCCGACCGCTCGCGATCCCGAGCCAGGCCCTTATCGATTCGAAAAGGATGACGACGACGGCGGCCATGAAAAAGCCGGTGATCACCGCATCCAGACCATCGTTGAAAATCATTCTCCGCGCTGCGTCGATCGTCGGCGCTCCTGGCGGAAGTTTTCCCGCAGCAAGAAGTTCTCGAAGCATTCGCGCATGAGACAGGAAGCCAAGCTTGGGACTATCGGAGAAGATCTTCAGATATCCGCCGGTCAGCGTCACGATCGCCAGCCACGAAAGCGGCAGCATCGTCATCCACGCGTAGCGACCCTTGCCCATCCGGAAGATGATTGTCGTTCCGACGCAAAGCGCCACCGCGGCGAGCAGCTGATTCGAAATACCGAACAGCGGCCACAGGGAATTGATTCCACCAAGCGGGTCGAGAACCCCCTGATAGAGGAACCAGCCCCACATCCCGACGAAGATTGCACTCGACGCCACGACGCCCGGGTACCACGACACTCGTCCAATCGGCGCCCACACATGACCGAGCAGATCCTGAAGCATGAAGCGTCCGACACGAGTCCCTGCGTCGAGCGTCGTCAGGATGAACAACGCCTCGAACATTATTGCAAAGTGATACCAGAGCGCCATCGCACCGCTTCCGCCAAGGACGCTCGAGAACAGATGCGCCATTCCAACTGCGAGACTCGGAGCTCCACCTGTGCGCGAGAGGAGACTGGTCTCGCCAACCTGCTGCGCGAGAAGCTGAAGCTCAGCAGGCGTGACTGTGAATCCCCAGGCACGAACAGCTTCTGACGCCGATTGTACAGTTGTACCGAGCGCCGACGCAGGGGCGTTGATCGCGAAATAGACTCCAGGCGTCAGGACGCACGCCGCGATCAGCGCCATCACTGCAACCAGCGACTCGGCCAGCATCGAACCATATCCAATCATCCGGGCGTGTGATTCCTTTGCGAGGAGCTTGGGAGTAGTTCCCGAAGCAACCAGTGCGTGGAATCCCGATATCGATCCGCACGCGACCGTTATGAAAACGAACGGAAAGACTTTTCCCGCGAAGACAGGCCCTGTCCCATCGGTGAACTGCGTTAGCGCCGGCATCTGGAGCGGCGGCAGCACGATCAGAATTCCGAGCGCCAGCGCGATGACGACTCCGATCTTCACGAACGCCGACAGGTAATCGCGGGGCGCGAGAAGCAGCCATACAGGCAGCACCGACGCGAAGAAACCGTAAATCATGATGATGATCGCGATGGTCTTTCCACTCAACGTGAACATCGGGGCAAGAGCAGGATTTTCGGCGACCCAGCGTCCCGCATAAAGTGCGACGATCAGCAAAACGATTCCCATCGCCGTCGCCTCGAGAACGCGGTGCGGACGGATCCACTTCATATAGCTGCCCATCAATAGAGCAATCGGAATCGTGAGCCCGATCGTAACGATTCCCCACGGACTCGCCTTGAGCGCGTTCACTACGACTAGCGCGAGGACAGCAATCAACACGATCATGATGCCGAGTACGGCGACAAGCGCCGTGTATCCGGCAACGGTGCCGATCTCGTCCTTCGCCATCTGCCCGAGCGTCTTGCCGTTACGGCGAAGCGACGAACAGAGAATGACGAAATCCTGGACTGCGCCGCCAAGAGCCACGCCGACGATTATCCAGAGCGCGCCGGGGAGAAATCCGAATTGGGCTGCGAGCGTAGGACCAACGAGCGGGCCGGGGCCGGCGATGGCCGCAAAATGGTGTCCGAACGCAATCCACTTGTTAGTCGGCGTATAGTCACGCCCATCGTTCAGCCTGACCGCCGGCGTTGGCCGCTCGTCGTCGAGCGCGAAGATCTTTGTTGCGATGATTTTGCTGTACAGACGGTACGCGATGATGTAAGTGCAGACCGCCGCCGTGAGCAGCCACGCAGCATTGATTGTCTCGCCTCTCGAAAGCGCGAGGCGGGCGAAGCTCGCGGCGCCAAGGATGGCGATGAGTATCAGTACGATTGGCTGGAGAAGCCTGCGCATTCCACCGCCGATGGAGGGTAGGCGGTGAAATTGCGTATCGGTTAAGTTTCCCGCAATCAGAATGAGCCCTATCAAGCTGACTTCCGGCCGCGCTACCGCTGCGGCACTTGCGCTGGCGATTCTCTGCGGATGCGCGTCCTCCGCGCCCCCGCCGAAAGACCAGACTGCACCTGTTCAGAGCGCGCTCTCGGGCCTGCTCGGACGTCCGCTGCTCATCCTGCCGGCGCAATACCTTGGCGTGGTCAATCAGTCGGGGCAGATGGAGCTGTCGATGATGAACCGGGGCCTGCTTGGAGTCATTGACGAAGAGCTCGCCGATGCATTTCGCAAGCGGGGCGTCAGAAACTCATGGACCTTCGCGAGGGAGATAACTGCGAACGCCATGAGACAGGGCGGCCTGGTTCAGGATCCGCGGGAGCTATCGGCCGAGTCGCTGCGACGAATCCAGGCTGGCGACACCCCTTTGATGGAGCCACTCGGCACCCAGATCCGTCAGCTCGTTGCGCTTCAGGAAGGGCGATATGCGCTCATACCTATAGAAGTGGACGTCGACAACCGTCCCGGCAGGGCGAGCGGCATTCTGAGACTACTGCTCGTCGATTCGCGTACGGCGCGTGTGCTGTGGGTACAAACCGTCGACGCACCGGCGCCGACAGACGTTCCGGCTGAGGACCTTCTTTCCGGCTATGGTTTTCGGAGACTCTCGCGCGCCCTGGCAACGAGATTCGCCGACATGGTGGTGGCACAATAGGTGAGTAGGGAAAGGGAGGTGACAACCATCTTCCACGTCTCTGACCTTCATTTCGGCCGCCCCGCTGTTCCGGCGCAGATCGAAGCGATCGAGCACTTGATCCGGATCGACAAGTTCGATGTTGTCGCGATTTCCGGAGACCTGTCCCAGCGTTCCCGCGCCGGAGAATTTCAACGGGCCCAGGTTTTCATCCGCGACGCGGAAAAAGTCAGCAAGGTGATTGTCGTACCAGGCAACCACGACGTGAAATGGTGGCGCGCCCCCCTCGGCCTGGGGGCGAAGTCGCTGATGTATGACAACTATATGAAATTCGTCTCGAAGGATCTCGAGCCGGTGCTGCACGTCCCGGGCGCGACAATCGTCGGACTGAACACGTCTCAGGGAGTCACACCGCGTACCCTGACATGGAACGTTCGGGACATCTCTATCATTGGAGACCTTCGCTCGCGGCAATTCGAGAAGGCCGAAGCGGCTTTTGAGAAAGCACCTGCCGACGACGCGCGAGTCATCGTGATGCATCACAACCCGGTCAAGGGCGAGCTGTCGCAGCGGCACGGTCTAAAGAACACCAAGAAAATTCTTGGTCGGTTCGCGCTGATGGGTGTGGACCTTATTCTCTGTGGACACGACCATCAGGAGTCGGTGCACTACATCGAGCACACGAAAAGAGGGACAGTCATCTCGACTGCTGGAACCGTCTCCAATCGCTCTCGCGGCGGGCGTCCGTCGTCGGTAAATGAGATCAAAATTGGTCCAACGACAATCGACGTGACCACACGGATCTGGTCGGACGACAAGAAGACATTCCTGCACGGGCCTCATCGTTGCTTCGAGCGCTCGGTCGGCTGATCGGGTTGGGCGCGCAGCTCCAGCTTCCACTGGAGCTCGAATCGCCTCCGCAGTCTGCCGACGACCTGAGACGGGTCTTCCTGAGCCTGGGCCTCGACCGGCGATACGGCGTAAGACTTACGCAGAACAGGACTGTTGTTGTCAGCTTCACTTCGGACGAAGTAAGGATCCACCGCGGTTTTCTCGAGGCTCCGGACACCGTCCTGCGCGCAGTCGTTGACTTCGTCCAGGCCAGAACCCGGCGCAAACGAGCCGAGGCGAGACGCGATTTGCTCGCGTACAAGATCCCATCGCACGCCCGGGCCGAGCCTGGACCACGACGCGCGCTGGAGAAAACGCATCCGGCTGACGAGAAATACGTCGACAAGCTCAAGGAACGACACGCCCAGCTGAATTCGGAGAAATTCAGCGGAGCTCTTCGTCCTGTTCCGATACGCGTGTCACGCCGCTTGAAGAGCCGTCTGGGCCACTACGCATGGAGCGGACAGGAGGGCCGGCCCGCCGAAATCGTCATCAGCCGCAGCCACATTCGCCGTCACGGCTGGGATGAGGCGGAGCATACGCTGCTTCACGAGATGGTGCATCAGTGGCAGGACGAAACCGGCCGTAAGGTCGATCACGGCCGCGAGTTCCGCCAGATGGCCCGCGCAGTTGGAATCACGCCCCACGCCCGGCGCGACGTGGCCTGACGCTGGTTCGCCTCGCCATCTGGCGGCTATCTTTCCCAAATGGCGACCAAAGACATTTTCAATATCGACTCCGTGCTTTCTGAGGAAGAACGCGCGGTTCGCGACAGCATCAGACAGTTCGTTGATGAGAAAGTCATCCCGGTGATTGGCAAAGCGTACGTCGAAGGCAAGTTCCCGCGCGAGATAATCCCGCAGATGGCCGAGCTCGGTGTATTCGGCGCCAATCTGCCTGAAGAGTATGGATGTGCCGGGCTGAACAACGTCGCCTACGGCCTGATCAATCAGGAATTGGAGCGTGGCGATTCAGGCGTGAGATCATTCGCGTCTGTTCAGGGCTCGCTCGTCATGTATCCGATCTATGCGTTTGGCAGCGAAGAGCAGAAGAAGCACTATCTGCCGAAGATGGCTGCTGGCGAGATCATCGGATGCTTCGGCCTGACCGAGCCCGACTACGGATCGAACCCCTCAGGGATGATCACACGCGCGAAGGAGCAAGCCGACGGAAGCTGGATCATCAACGGCGCGAAAATGTGGATCACGAACGGATCGACGGCGCAGGTTGCCATCATCTGGGCGAAGACCGGTGATTCGAAGGAAGACACGTCAATCCGCGGATTCGTTGTTCCGACGGACACCGCTGGATTTTCTTCAAAGGACCAGAAGGGAAAGCTTTCTCTCCGTGCATCTGACACGAGCGAGCTCGTTTTGCAGGACGTACATGTCCCGGCCGAATCTCTGCTTCCAAAGTCAGGCGGTATCAAGAGTCCGCTGATGTGCCTGACGCAGGCTCGCTACGGAATTTCCTGGGGAGCGATTGGCGCGGCGGTAGCGTGCTATGAGGAAGCGCTGTCTTATGCCGGCAACCGCGTGATGTTTGGAAAACCGATTGCCGGATTCCAGATTCAGCAGGAACGCCTGGCCGATATGGTGACTGAGATAGTGAAGGCTCAACTGCTGTCGCTGCATCTCGGCAGACTGAAGGATGCCGGGACTTTCAGTCCGGTTCAGGTTTCGATCGCCAAGCGCAACAACGTGAGCATGGCCACCGACATCGCCCGCGAAGCTCGCAGGCTGCTTGGAGCAAACGGCATCCTGGCGGAGTACGCTTCTATGCGTCATATGGCGAACCTGGAGAGTGTGTACACCTACGAGGGAACGCACGACATCCACACGCTCATCATAGGCCAGGCAGTCACGGGCATCGCAGCGTTCGAGTAGACGCTGCGGCAAGGGAGTCGGTTAAGCGATTCACGCGTGCAGCCACCAGAACTCTGGAACACGAAAAAGTATCCATAATGCTGTAAACACAGGGTTTTGCCCGATTTCGGAAAACGTGACGGAGTTTTGATTCCGGAGTCAGAGTAATACTGTTGTTTCCAACCCTGAGCCGACTCCTCCCCACATTATGGAAAATCTTTCTCGATACCGCGGTATCGCTGCGGGCGCGCTGGCCGGCGTGTGCGTGGTTGTCGCCGCATGCGTCGATACAAACGCCCCTCTGCCGTCAGCCCAGGTATCCTCGAAAAAATCGCTCACGGAACTTGTGTGCAAAGCGTCGATCGCAACGCGGTCCGTTTCCTGTGAGCCCGCATCCAGGGTTGCGGCGCCTGTGGGATCCAACGCTGAAATCCTGACTGGACAGAATACGTATGTCAGGCTGACATCCAGCAACGTGTTCTACGACAGCGGAACGCAGATCTTTCAGTTCGACGTCACGGTTCAGAATCTGAGCAACGAAGCGATTGGAACGCCTGACGGAGTCGTTGCCGACCCGCAAGGAATTCAGGTTTTCTTCGCCGGTGGTCCCACGGTTACCGGAGGATCGGGGACGATCAGCGTTGCGAACGCAGACGGCGTTGGCTCTTTCACCGGGGCAAGTCAGCCCTACTTCGCCTACCACCAGATTCTCCCAACAAACGCGGTGTCAGATTCAAAGACCTGGCAGCTCAGCATTCCGCCCACGGCGACGACTTTTACGTTTGGTCTCCTTATCGAGACCGACATCCAGTATTTGCTCGTTATCAATGAGGTGATGGTGAATCCAAGCGGAAACACAATCGAGTCGACAGGTGACTGGGTCGAGGTTTACAACGCAGGCAGCCATTCGGTCAACCTGCAGGGACTCGTCCTCGCTGATTCTGCTGCGTCCGGACGCCGTCCCTATCACCTTATCAATGACACTGACGCGAACTTGACCATACCTTCGGGCGGCTATTTCGTCCTTGGGTCGACCAAGAACACGGTGAGCAACGGGGGAGTTCCGGTCGACTATGCCTGGGGAGGCGCAGTGGCTCTTGCGAGCAGCCTCGATGCGTTCAAGATCGCCCGTGTCTTTGGAACCGATACGCTGACGATTGATCGCACTCAGTACGCCAACGCCAGCATTTCGGCGGCAGACGGCGTGAGTCGTGAGCTGAAGAATCCTGCGCTCGACAATTCGAACATGGACGGCTCGAACTGGGGTAGCGCCAGCGTGACCAGCGTATACGGCACCGGCGGCCGTGGAACTCCGAAAGCCCAGAATTCCAGCTTTACTCCCAACCTGATGGTGGAGTTTCCGATTCTCGGAAGCAGACTTACTGATCCTGGCAGACAAGCGCGCGGGAGTGCAACGCCCTCGCGAGAGTAATGGTATGGAAAATCGGGTTGTGTCTCATGTACGTTGTGAGCACGGCGAGTGCATCGCAAATTGTAAAACCGTGACCAACCCCCAATATCGATCCCAGTGATTCCGTCAGCTGACGCACTTGAACGCCTCCGGGCAGGAAATGCGCGATTCGTCGCCGAGACGCGACGAAGCCATGCTCACATCGGCGAAACACGCCGGATCCAGGTGGCCGGAGGGCAGGAACCTTTTGCCATAATCCTGGGATGCTCCGACTCGCGTGTGCCCGCAGAGCTGATCTTCGACCAGGGGCTCGGCGACCTGTTCGTGATTCGCGTGGCTGGCAACATCGTCGCTGCGTCGCAAATTGGCAGCATCGAGTTCGCCGCTGCCCAATTCAACACACGGCTGGTCGTAGTCGTGGGGCATTCCCAGTGCGGGGCGATTAAAGCGACCGTAGACGAGCTTCAGCTGGAGAGTGCCAATCAGTCGCAGAATCTTCAGTTCATAGTTGACCGCATTCGTCCTGCGGTCGAGCCGCTCCTTGCAACAGACCTGCGAAATGACCGTGACGCGCTGCTTCGCGAAGCGGGGCGTGAAAATGTTCGCGCATCTGTGAGCCAGCTGCGTCACGGCTCTGCCTTGCTCGAGAAGCTGATCGCGACCAACGGCCTCGCAGTCGTTGGAGCCGAGTATTCTCTTGAGACCGGGGTTGTCGAGTTTTTCGACGAATGAGAAGGTCATCGCGGCGCTTTTGAGCTGGCCCCCTGAGTAGGAAAGATCGCCGGTGAGATCGTCGCGAGGGCGGGGACCGTCGCTGACGGAGCGCTGACGCAAGGCTGCTAGACTCTTATCTCCGAGGGAAGCGGTCTCTCGAGCGGAGCGAACGGCGGGGCCCGGAAGAAATTCCGAGCCCCGCTTCGCCTTTTCCGGGCAATCGCTCCACCTGGTGGCCCGGTTCCTGTATTTTTAGTGAAATCTTTCACAAGGGAGAACACGGAGTGAAGATCGCCGTGTGCATCAAGCGCGTTCCGGACATGGACGTGCGCTTCAAGATCGCCGCCGACAGCACGTCTTTGGACGAGACCGGCGTAAAATTCGACCTCAACGACTTCGACGCCTGGGCTGTCGAAGCCGCGCTTCAATTGAAGGAAAAGGCTGGCGCAGGCGAGGTCGTGGTTCTCTCGCTCGGGCCAAACACTGTACAGGAAACGCTCCGAAAGGCCCTCAGCATGGGTGCGGATCGCGCGATCCACCTTCAGGCCGACAAAATTCCTTTTGATGGCTTCGCAATAGCGAGCGCTATCGCGGCCGAGCTGAAAGACGGCGGCTACGACCTTATCATGTTCGGGAAGATGGCGCCGGACTCTTCGAATGGAGTCACCGGGACAATCGTAGCCGAGCTGCTCGACTTGCCGTGTGTTACGGCGATTTCGAAGCTCGACATCGCAGATGGGAGAGGCACCGCCAAACGGGAGCTCGAAGGCGCGCAAGAGTTCGTCGAATTTCCGTTGCCCGCTGTTCTCACGATCGACGAAGGCCTGAATCAGGCGCGTTATCCGTCACTCAAGGGAATCATGGCGGCGAAGAAAAAGCCGCTCGAGTCCAAGCCTGCACAGCTGGGCGAACCGACGGTTCATGTCGATAAGCTCGAGCTTCCTCCAGAACGAGCCGCCGGAAGAATCGTCGGCGAGGGCGCTGGGGCTGTTCCCGAGCTAATTCGACTCCTCCAGACAGAAGCGAAGGTTCTCTGATGGCAAATATTTTTGCATTCGCGGAAACGCGAAACGGAGAGCTTCGCAAAGTCGCTCTCGAGAATGTTACGGCGGCCCGCAAGCTTGCCGACGCAACCGGCGGGCGGGTTCATGCGCTTCTGGTTGGCGCGCCGGGAATTGCGTCGAAAGCAGAGCAGCTTGCTCAACATGGAGCAGACGTCGTAATGGTTTGCGAACATGCCGGTTTCACTCAATACAATGCTGAAGCGACCGCTGCACTCGCTGCCGATCGCATCAAGACCGGCGGTTTTCGCGCGGCGCTCTTCAGCACGTCTGCTCAGGGACGCGACCTGGCTCCAAGAGTAGCCGGTAAGCTTCGCATCGGGCTCGTAACCGATGTCACGTCAGTCGAGCTGGCCGGCGAGAAGTTCATTGCAAAGCATCCGATCAATATCGGGAAAGTCATCTCGACCATATCGATTGTCGGAACCCCGGCGATTGTGTCGATTCGTCCGAACACGTACTCGCCGGTCGCCAATGCCAAAGCGGGAACTGTCGAGAACGTCGCACCTGTTGGTGACCCGTCGGCGTCTCGTGTTGTCGTGAAGGAGCTCATCACAGGGGCAGGCGGCAAGCTCGATCTTGGTGAGGCTCCGGTTGTTATCGCGGGCGGCCGCGGGCTGAAGGCCAAGGAGAACTACAAGCTCGTCGAAGATCTTGCCGACGCCTTTGGAAACGCCGCCGTTGGCGCAACGCGCGCGATTACCGATGACGGTTGGCGTCCGCATTCGGACCAGATTGGACAAACTGGCCGCCTGGTGAGCCCGGACCTGTACATCGCTGTCGGCATCTCGGGAGCAGTTCAGCATCTAGCCGGAATGAAGACCTCGAAGACCATAGTGGCAATCAACAAGGACAAGGAAGCGCCGATCTTCAAAGTCGCCGACTATGGAATTGTTGGAGATGTCTTCGAAGTGATGCCCGCGTTGACCGCTGCCATCAAAGAAGCGAGAAAGGGCCACTAGATGACCACAGGCCGGCGATTGACGGTGCTGCCGAGCGATTTTCAGCCGCCGCTGCCTGATCAGCTGGTTGTGCGCGAGGCGCTCGATCCTGAAGCAGTTCCGATGGACGTCGTATTCGTGGGTGGTGGTCCGGCCGGACTTGCTGGAGCGATCGAGCTTTCGCGTCTGATCAAGGAGGACACTGAAGCCGGCGGTACACTCGGCGAAACGCAGATCGCTGTCCTCGAAAAATCGTCGGCGCTTGGCGAACACTCGTTATCGGGCGCGGTTGTGAATCCGCGCGCTTTCCGTGAGCTGTTTCCTGACTTGAAGGATTCAGACTTTCCGTTTCGTGCGCCTGTGACGAACGAGCGCGTGTACTTCATGATGGGCGAGCGTGCGCAGCGAATTCCCACGCCGCCAACGATGCAGAACCACGGTCATTACATCGCGTCGCTGTCGGAGATCGTGCGTTGGCTCGGCGATAAGGCCGAAGGAATGGGCGTCAACGTGTTCACCGGATTTCCTGTTGCCTCTCTCGTAATGGACGGTGAGAAGGTCATCGGAGTTCGTACCACTCCCACGGGTCTCAGTCGCGATGGGACACCAGGGTCGGGTTACACTCCGCCTACAGATATCTCTGCACGCGTAACCGTCCTGTCGGAAGGGACGCGCGGCTCGCTTGCGCAGGCCTACATGGAGTACGCGGGGATCAAGTCCGAGAATCCGCAGATCTACGCGCTCGGCGTAAAAGAGATATGGGAGACGAAGAAGCCGCTCGACGCCATCATTCACACGCTGGGGTGGCCGCTTCCGACTGATGCGTTCGGCGGAAGCTTCATGTATCCGCTGACCCCGAATCTCGTTGCGGTCGGCATCGTGGTTGGAATGGATTACAAGGACACGACGCTCGACGTCCATCAGCTCCTTCAGAAGTTCAAGACCGCTCCGATGATCCGAGAGTGTCTAGAAGGCGGAGAGATGGTCGAATGGGGTGCGAAGACAATCCCCGAAGGCGGCTACTACGGCCTGCCGAAGAAACGCTATGGCGAAGGCGTGATGATCGTCGGTGACTCGGCCGGATATGTCGAGGTCGCATCATTGAAGGGGATTCACTACGCGATGCAGTCGGGCATGTATGCAGCGCGCGCGATTTTCGACGCGCTGAAGAAGGACGACGTTTGCGATAACACAATGGCGCGCTATGACGCCCTCGTCGATGCGAGTTACATAGTTTCAGACTTGAAGGAGCGCCGCAACATGCGCCTGGCGTTCCAGCACGGGGGGCTCTACGTCGGCGGAATAAAGGCGACGCTAATGACTCTAACCAAGGGTGCGTTTCCCGGCGGCAAGATCGAGTCGGAGCCGGATGCTCATGTCGAGCGCAGAGTCACACCGGAGCCGCGGTTCGTCCCGGATGGAAAACTCACTTTCAGCAAGCTTGACGCGAACTTCAAATCCGGCAACGCGACGCGCGACACGATTCCGTCGCACCTGGTCGTCGGAAAGGATATTCCGCCGGAAGTTGCCAGTCTCTACGCGCACATGTGCCCAGCCGGTGTTTACGAGCTGAGCGAAGACGGGCGCCTGATCGTGAACCAGGCCAACTGTATAGACTGTAAGGCCACTGACGTCATCGGTCCACGGTGGACGCCACGTGAAGGCGAAAGCGGTCCCAAATACCGCCTGATGTAGTCAGTCGCCGGCGATCAGCTGTCTTCGCCGGCGATTTCGTAGAGGTCGATCTTCTGCTTTATCTCGCCCGATTCGAACGGGTGCGTGACCTTCGACCTCACTACGAGACCGACCTCGGCGCATTCCTCGAAAAAATCAGGAACGCCGATTCTCCCTGGATCTGCTACGATTGCCATTCCGCCGCGCTTCAAGGCGCGCTTGAAGATTCCCGGAAGCAGTCGCGCGTACTCCTTTTCGTACAGAACGTCCGACGCTAGAATCAGGTCGAGATTCTTCATGTCGCGCGGAAAATGTCGCCAGTCGATCATCTGCGCTGACGGAGACTTGCCGGTGTTTCTAAAGGCGTTAGCGCGGGTGAATGCGAGTGCATCCGTGTAATAATCGGATGCAATCATGTCGTAGCCTGCGATCATGGCTGCGGTTGTGACGAGCCCGACTCCGCATCCTAGCTCGAGTCCACGCCCGGGACTTCGCGGCCGCTTGCTCTCGGAAAGCTCGATGAAGTGACGCGCGAGAATTGTCGATGACGGCCAGATGTCGGCCCAGTAGGGAAGCCGCTCATCCTTGACGAAGTCCTCTTCGCGGATGAGATCGTCAGAGTTGCTCGGGCGGAGAACGGAGAGTGTTCTGTTGCCGACGTCAACATCGCCCGTGACAGTCTTGAATCGATCCTCGAGCGCGGCAACAAGCTCGGCACCTTCCAGTTCAGCGAGCTCGGTGATCGGCGCAGTCAACTGAGAACCAGCGAAAGCGCGCTCTCGTGTTCATCGCCAAGTGGTATCGCAACGAGCTGTTCACCAGCCTCGAGACTCAGCCAGTCGCCGGGCACGATGAGGAGGGCGTTCGCCCGAGCCATCGCAGTCAATACAGCCGAGCTCTGAGAGCCGGCCAGGTGCGCGACCCAGCCGGAATTTGAGGGTGTAATCACGACGCGAAGGAAATGCATTAGCGATGCCGCGAGCCTTATTGGCTCGCCCAGCGTAACGGGGATGGTCTTCCGGAACACAGAGGTTAGCCCGCGCATCTTTCGAATTGCAGGTCTCACGAACACTTCGAATGTCACCATCGCTGACACAGGATTTCCCGAAAGACCTATCCACGGCACTCCGTTTACAGAGCCGAACGCGAGCGGTGCCCCTGGACGCATTTTGACCTTCCAGAAATCGATGGTGCCTTCCAGCGCCGTGATCGCGTCGCGGACGTGGTCGTGATCACCCACCGAGATTCCGGCGGAGGTGATGATCAGGTCGCAGCCCGTTGTCTTCAGGATCTTCGCCTTCACTGACTCGAGATCGTCGTCCGCGATTCCTATATTCACGGGCTCGCCGCCTGCGGCCTTCACCATCGCAGCAAGAGTCAGCGAATTGGCCGAGACGATCTTCGTCCCCGCCAGCTCCGGTGTGAAGTCGTCGAGCTCGACGAGCTCATCGCCCGAGCTGATGATGGCAACTTTCGGCGATCGATACACGGCGACAGACTTCACACCGGCCGACGCAAGAACACCGAGATGCGCGACGCCGATCTGCTGACCCGCTTTGAAAAGGACGTCGAAAGCGTGGAAGTCCTCGCCCGTCTTTCTGATATTCCTGCCGGCATCGCGCGTTTCTCGAATCGTCACGACGTCGCGACCGTCGTCAGTGTCTTCCCTCCGAATCACCGAGTTGGCGTTGGACGGAACTGGCGCGCCGGTCATGACTCGCATCGCTTCGCCGTGGCTGAGAGCCCGGGAAGGGAACTTGCCCGCTGCGATCGTCTCGACAACGCGAAGTTTTCCGAGTAGGATGTCGGCGGATCGGACAGCGTAGCCATCCATCGACGAGTTGTCCCATGGCGGCGAAGTAATCCCCGCCACCACCTGCTCAGCCAGAACCCTTCCGACGCTGTCCTCAGTTGCTACAGTCACCGCAGGCAGACGCCGGATCCCCTCGAGAATCCTCGCACTCGCCTCGGCCACAGAAATCACTGGCTGGACGTTCCCCGATAATTGGCGAGAAGAATTCCGACGGCATCCTGAAGCTTGTTGATGTCGCTGACGGAACCGGGGTAGTGATTCTCCATCATGCTGAAGACGAGCTTCTCTCCGGCAGCCGTCGTTGCGTAGCCAGAGAGTGAGCGCACAAACTCGAGCGTTCCTGTTTTAGCGCGGAAGTTGTTCACTGCAGCGCTTCCGAGCATCCGCGTTCTCGTGGTGCCGTCAACGCCAATGATCGGGAGCGCATCGTAGAAGGCAGTGAACGCCGTGTCTTTCTGCATTCCGATGAGAATCTTCACGATCGCTTCAGGTGTCACGAGATTGTGCCGCGACATCCCGCTTCCGTCGTAGATGACTGTCGATGCCGAGTCGATTCCCCACGTCAGCAACTGTCTCTTGATGACAGCCGCTCCGCTGTCGGCAATGCCGACGCCGGTTTTCTCGAGGCCAAGGGTCTTGATGAGCGCTTCGCCGATCTGGTTCTGCGATGGCTTGAGGAAAGGCTTGAGAATTTCGCGAAGAGGAGGCGAATAGTAGGAAAAGACTGTGTCGACAGGGCCTGCCAGACTGTCGATGCCTTGTGTTATCTGTCTGACCACGACGACGTTGCGATTCGCCAGCGCCGTGTGAAGCGCGCCAAGGTATGCATCAGTTGGCGATTCAGTCGCAACGGAAATCACAGTGTCGCGGCCGGCGACCATTGCTCGCCGCTGAACCATTCCTTCGTTGAACTCCAGCTCGTCAACGGGTGCCGCACTCTCGCCGCGGATGTCGTCCACTTCCCAGCCGTATCCGTAAATCGAATCCGGGAACGCGTTCCCGCCGGCGCGCAGAGCCCCGAGTATTCGGTGAATTCCGCGTGCGGCCAGCGAGTCGGCAATGCTCTGCAGGAACAGCATCGCATTTCCTTTTACGCGATCGCTGACGGTTGGATCGCCACGGCCAATGACTATCAGGTCTCCGTCGAGATCGCCGTTGGTCACTTTGCCGCGCGTGACAAACGTGGTCCTGTAGCGATAATTCGCACCGAGCTGCGCGAGAGCCGTGCTGCTCGTCAGGAGCTTCTGGTTGGAAGCCGGCATGAAAAGCTTTCCGGCGTTGTGCGAATAGAGCGTATCGCCCGTCTTCGGATCGACGACAAGAAAACCCATCATCGCGCGGGCAAACTGCGGCTGATTCACAAGCGAGTCGATTGACCACCGCAGCTGCTGAAGCGGCGCCCTGGCTGGTGCAACGCCGACAGTCGGCGCAGTCGTGCAAGCAGTCATCGTGAACACGACGGCTGCGGAGAGTCGGCGCATTGTCATCCGGAGTAGGTCGAGCTCAACGTGGAGTCTTCCGCGACAGTGACACTCACCACGCGATTCCCTTCGGCCAGGCGCGCCGCAACCTTGTCGAAGATGAAGCGAGCGAGGTTCTCACCGGTCGGAACCATCACACCATCCGCAAATTCCGGAACTTCAACATTGATGTTTCGGTGATCGAACCGAAGCATCACTTCTTGTGCGAGTATGATGTCGAGTTTGCCAAGGTCCACAGCGAATCCGGTCGTCGGATCGATAATTCCCTCGATAGTGACGTCGCAGACGTAAGTATGGCCGTGGTAATGAGGACGAGCGCAGGCACCGAAGACGGCTTCGTTTCTTTCGTCGCTCCATTCGGGACGTCGATATCGGTGTGCGGCCGCGAAGGTGACGCGTCGAGTGAGGGCAGCTTTTCGCATGTGGAGTTAATCTCGCCGGAAACGAAACGGCCGGCCACTGTGCGTGGCCGGCCGGCGTTCTCAAAAATGATTTAATGCGTTGTATCGTGCCCGAACGTTCCTTCGTTCTCGAGTCCGCTCAAACCTTCCGGTGTCGGACCTTCAGGCGGAATCCATGGCTCGCCTTCTTCAATCGCTTTGCCGACATCGTGAGTCCCGCCTGGATCGTCGAGCGAGTCGATTTGGGGCATGTCGGCCAGATGCTCAGACTCCGCGCTGAACTGGCTTGATCGGTCGCCGATCATGAGTCCCGCGTGTTGTTCCTCGTCAGCAAGATGCTCGTCGATGGCTTCAGGACTTTCGGCACGGTGGAGCCCGTCGATGACGACGTCGTTCTGGATTTCAGCGAGACCGATCGTGTCAGTCAGCACATGGTCGAGGATACGCAGCTCCTCTTCGGTGCCCACCGTCCCGGCTACGGTCACTTTGCCGGACTGCACGTGAACTTCAATCGGGTCGCCGTCGATCATCGGCTGCTCGCGGAGCTGGTCGTTGACAAGCTGTTGAAGCTCGTCATCACTCAGGTTCTGAATCTCGTCGGTGTTGTCAAAGTCGTCGGCCATCTCTCCCTCCTGCAGGCAAGTGGCGCGACTGGCGCCTCGTCAGCGGAAGAGCAGGTACGACACCCCAAGGCTGAATGCCCCGTTTCTCTTCCAGAAGTTCTTCGCCTGCTTGTCCGGGAGTACCGCTGTGTTGTCGGTGGAAGGCGCGTAGTACTGAGTCGGGTATTTGATCTGATACAGGTACGTCCCGACATCGGCACGAACTTGGAACCTTCCGCCCGGAACCATCCGCAGGCCAGTGCCAAGAGAAAAGGCAAATGTGGTGCCGAGGTTGAATGGGTCTTCGTCTACCGACTTGTCGAGGTCGCTGACCAATCCGCCGCCGAACGCCACGATGGGAACGACCCCATGGAAGGTTCGCTGGCCGGTGAGGTTGAGTGACACCCCTGCGTCAAACAGGTATACGGGCCAGCTCTGGCTGCCAAGCTGCCGCGCGGAAGCCGGAAGGGTCGGGTTGACGACGTTTCGCTCGCTGTTGACCATGGCGAGGCGTGCGTAGATCTGCGCAGGTCCTCCCACCGTGACTTCGTAGCGAATGCCTTCCATCGGCGCGCCTCGGGGAGCGGCTCCTGCCGGGTCTTTACCAGCGGCAAAGTAACCGCCGAAAAACGTCAACTCCTGGTGATACTCGAGATCGCGAAACGGACTCTTCGGAGGCGGGTAGCCGACGTCGACCGTCTGAGCTGCCAAAGGCATCGCAGAGGCAAGAAATACAAACCCGAACAACAGCTGCTTCATCTAACTGACTCCCAAGGTTTTTCCCGTCATTTCAGGGGGCTGCTCGATCCCAAGCATTCTTAATATAGTAGGGCCCACATCGCACAAAGCACCTCCGGAACGGAGGCTCAAAAGCTCATCATCACCCACCGCGACAATCGGCACCGGACTGGTTGTGTGAGCCGTGTGAGGCCCGCCGGTTTCCGGGTCGATCATCATCTCCGCATTGCCGTGATCGGCAGTAATCACCAGCCTGAATCCCGACTGTTCGGCGGCCTTCATAATTCTGGCGAGGCACTGATCGACCGTTTCGACGGCACTGACAGTCGCTTCGATCGACCCGCTATGCCCAACCATGTCTGCGTTGGCGTAATTGCAGAGGATGAAATCGTGCGACTTTTCGCTGATTGCCTTGCACAACACATCGGTAATTCCCGGCGCACTCATTTCCGGCATCAGGTCATAGGTCGCAACCTTCTGGCTCGGTACAAGGATCCGGTCTTCGCCGGCAAAGGGCGTCTCGCGGCCCCCGTTAAAGAAGTAAGTCACATGAGGATACTTCTCGGTTTCCGCCGTCTTGAGAATTGACTTTCCTTCCGCCGACAAAACCTCGGAGACGATCCTCTCCATCGATTGAGGAAGGAACGCCACCGGGACATCGAAAGTGGTGTCATATGACGTGAGTGTCACGACTGTCACGTCAGGGCGTTTTGAGATATCGAAACCGCTGAACTGCGGATCGATAAGCGTCTGCACGAACTGCCGCATGCGGTCGGAGCGGTAGTTGAAGCAGATGATTGCGTCGCCGTCACGAATTGACGCGACCGGGTTCCCATTTTCCGAGATGAAGACGGGTGTGATGAATTCGTCAGTCGTGCCTGCATCGTACGCGGCGCGAATCGCGGCACTGGGACTGCGGGCATGCGGCCCGCTTCCATCGACAACTGCGCGGTACGCGAGCTCGGACCGCTGCCACCGGCGGTCGCGGTCCATTGCGTAGTAGCGACCTGAGACGCTGCCAATGACCACCTTCACGTTCTCGCGTCCCGCTCGGCCGGTGATCTCTTTCGCCTGGCGAAGCAGCTCCTCCATGTATCGAATGCCCGATGTCGGCATCGTGTCGCGCCCGTCCATGAAGGCGTGAATCGCAACCCGCGGGACGCCTTCTCGAGCAGCGAGATCGATCAGTGCGAAGAGATGCTTGTCGATGGCGTGCACTCCCCCGTCCCCGATCAATCCCACCAGATGAAGCGTTCCGCCGTTCTTTTTCACCTGCTCGCACGCCCCGATGAACGCAGCATTGCGAAAAAACGATCCGTCGGAAATTGAAGTGGTGATGCGAACGAGATCCTGCATCACTACGCGGCCGGCACCGAGGTTGAGGTGTCCTACCTCGCTGTTGCCCATCTGGCCGGGGGGGAGGCCAACGCGGATTCCTGATGCTTCGAGCAGCGTTCTCGCGGGGTGTTTCCAGATCGCATCCCAAGCCGGCGTGTTCGCCATTGCGATCGCGTTGCCTGCGGTTGGCTCGCGATAACCCCAGCCATCCAGAACGATCAGCGCGACAGGACGCGCATTCTTGCCGGCCATATTTGCCCGCTGCGTGTAAGAGTGTACGTTAGAAACCGGCCAATCCAAATGTACGCCCGCCAAAAAGCCCCAACCAGCAATGCGCATTTTTCTCGCTCTTGCACTGACCGCGTCCGCACATGTCCTGTCGGCTCAGGAAGACGCTGTGCCCTATACCGCCTCGAAGGCGACGATCGTGAGAGCGGCACCCGCAACCGCCGCCCAATTGACGCCCGCAGTGGGTCAAATCGCCAAAGGGGCGACAGTTGATGTAATCGGCAAGGATCACGAGTGGGTTCGCGTCCGCCTCGAAGGGTGGGTGAGGGAGGCAGACCTCGCCGTTGCCGACAGTACGCTGCGGGTTCTGAGTGCCGCCGACGTCCGTGCGAATCCTGCGGCAGCGCAAGGCAAGCTCGTGCGGTGGGATGTCGAAGCGGTCGCACTTCAAACGGCCGATGCTTTGCGTACAGGACTACAGTCAGGAGAGCAGTACCTCCTGGCGCTCGGCCCGGGAAACGAGAAAACACTGGTCTACATCGTAGTCCCACCCACTCTCACCCAGACTGCGCGCAGCCTGCCCTCGATGGCGCCGATCACCGTGACCGCGCGAATCCGCAACGGACGCAGTGAGCCGGCCGGTGTTCCTGTACTCGACCTTCAAAGTCTCACACGACGATAATGGCCAAAGCTCCAGACATTTCTCCGAAGGACGATCTCGACGGTCCAGGCGACCGTCGGGATCCAGGAGGCGAGCGCTCGCACGATCGCCGACGCGGAGGGTGGTCGGATTTTCGGCGCGCTTATCCGGGCTTCGTCTTCACGCTGCTCCTTGGACTGGCGGTGATTGTAGCGCTCGACGTCTACCTGGTTGTCAAGCGCCGCGCTTACGAAAGCGAAGTTGCCCGGCTGCGCTCGAGCATGAGCGAGACCGAGCGCGCGAAGACTGATGCGATTGTCGCTCAGGAGCAGAACAAGACGCGCATTGCGCTCGAGCTCGCGAAGCGACAGGCCAAAATCGAAAAGTCTCTTCACCTCTCTGTCGCTGTCGACAGCGGGAAGATCTACCTCGAGCGCGACGGTGCAGTGCTGCGCGAAATGGCGGCGATGTTCGGTCCCGAAGCCAAAGTCAGCAACGGCACCGACTCGATTCCTGTCGTCGTTCCTCGCGGACAGAGATCTGTCACGAAAATATCTGATGATGGAATCGTGCTCGAGGGAGGGACAGTGATGGCTCCGTCGGACGCTAATCCTCTCGCGTCCGACACGAACCCAATCCCTCCCGGCGGAGTACGAATAAGCCGGGCGGATTTGAAAGCAATACTGCCGAATCTCAGTCCAGGGATGCGGGTTTACTTCTACTGACCGCGTTCGGGCGGATCTGAAACTGGGGTGAAGGGAATGGGAATAGGAAATACGCTTACGCACGGTGGCAAATGGGTCTACGGGACTTTGCTGGCGTTCACCGCTGCGGCGATCGCGAGCGCGATGCTTGTTACGAAGACTGCGGACCTGCGCTACGAGCGCGACGTCAACCGCATGGTCTTCAACGACAACCTTGGCGTTCTCGACGAGGTGAAGGCAAAACTCGGGGTCACCAGCGACAGCCTGTCCATGCTGGAGAACCAGAACCCGATCGTGTCAGCGAACACGCCTTATCTGGTCGTCAGCATCGAGGAACATCGTCTCTGGTACAAGCGAGGGAGCGAGGTCCTCTTTGAGGCTCCTGTCGCGACAGGCAGCGGGAAATCCCTGGTGTCGAACGCTGGCGGCAAGCAGTACAAGTTCGACACGCCCAGGGGAAGGTTGACGGTCGAGGGGAAGGGCGAGAACCCCGATTGGGTCCCGCCAGACTGGCATTTCCAGGAGCAGGCGAACAAGAGGGGGCTTGGCCTGGCACACATGGAACGTGGCACCGTCATTCACCAATCCGATGGATCGGTGGTAAAGGTCAGCGGCTCAGAGATCGTTAAGCAGTACTCCGACGGCCGCCAGGTTCCGCTGGAGGCAACCGATGGCCATGAAATAGTGGTCAATGGCAACATCCTGATCCCTCCGTATGGCGTCAACCAACGTCGCTACAAAGGGATCCTCGGCACCCGGCGCCTCGAGCTGGGTGACGGCTACGGGATTCACGGGACCAACGCGCCCGAGTCGATTGGCCGCTCCGTCAGCCATGGATGCGTGCGGATGCGGAACGAAGACATCGAGCGGCTGTATGACATGGTTCCGGTAGGAACGCCCGTTTACATCTACTAGGGCGTAAAGGGCGTTTCGCCACTAACTTGTAAGAATGGATTCCACTTTGCCCGACCGGCGCCTCGACGCGCCGGCCGAGTCTTTGTATCGCCATAAGCGTCCCGCCACAGTCGCTACTGTTTGCCTGATGATCATCGCTACGCTCGGTGCCATTCAGTTCAGGAATCCGGCAGCGTCGTTCGAGTTGAAGCCGTTCGGAACCTACCTGACGCGAGCGCTCCCCTTTGCCGCTCCGTCAGCTACGGCTTTCGGCGCGAGCGGGGGAGTTCTTCTCAAGTTTGCCCTTCCCGGTGAGACCGTCGAGTATCCGCTGGATGTCCATGGCGACCCGACTGCCCTCGCATACAGCTGGGTCAGGAACGGAGATGCCGCTTCGGCTCAGCCGACGCAGCCCCTCAACGGCCCACAGGTCCGCGCGCCATCCAAGCCCGGTTTCTATCGACTCGCCCTGGTACGCGGCGAGAAGCGGCGAATAGTCGAAGGGCTGACGATAGCCGTTCTTGTTCCGTTCAAGGACAAGGAGGGAGCCATGCTCAATGGATATCGCATTGGCACCTATCTGTCAGAGCGGCTCGGTACTGGACAGGAGCCGCCCGAAGGCTTTCTCGAGATCAACGAGAGTGATGTCAATCTTCCCATCAGCAAGCACCTCAAGGTGGGCGACTTTCTCAATCACGACTCGCAGGATACGTGGCCGCGGTATGCCGCCGTCAGTCCGAGACTTCTCGACAAGCTGGAGCTGGTTATCTCGGAGCTGACACGCTGGCATGGCGGCACCGTCGACAACGTTCAGCTGGCCCTGGACGTACATTCGGGCTTCCGCGCGCCCGACCACAATCGCAGAATTGCACGTGCTGCCCGTGACAGCCAGCATCAGTATGGCGATGCCGCGGACGTTGCAATCGACGCGAACGGAGACGGCAAGTACACGTCGATGGACAGCCGGATGGTTGGACTGGCAGTGGAGATCGTGGAACTCAAGCATCCCGATCTCGTAGGTGGACTTGGGATCTATACAAGCGGACACACGAGGACTACTTACGTGCACATCGACGCGCGGGGAAAGCGCGCTCGCTGGCGTGGCTGAGGAGAAAGGCGGATGAACGATATTCTGCGCGACCGGCTTCTGAGAAAGCTGGATCTCATGCCTGACGACAAGCTCGATCAGGTTCTCGATTACATAGAGTTTCTCGACTCGAAGTACGCGCCGAGAAACACACCTGCGCCGAGCACGCTGACGCGATTCGCGGAAGGGGTCGAGAGCACTCTGAGAGCCGGCAAGGTTTCGGCGGGCGCCATCTCGGGAACGATGAGCATCATGAACAAGGCAGTGGGCGCTATCAACGAGGTCGCGGCCGCTGGCAAGTCTGTTGCAACAGGGATCATGGGCGCGGCCTCTGGCAGCGCTGAAGGCACCTCATCAGCACAGCCACCAGCTCCGTCGGCACCTCCGCGTGGAGGTCCACACGAGCTGGGAAGCCAGCTGCCGCACACTCCCGGAGAACAATCCAAGTGACCACTGCCAAGAAGCGAACGACAGCCGCGAGCGGAAGACGCGCACGCAGCCTTCCTCCCGATGTGAAGGTAGAGAGCGGGCCGGGGGCGCCGCGCACAGGCGCCAAGCGCACTGTAATGGGGACGATAACTGAGCTTCCGAACTTCCTGCGCCTGCTCTACGGCCTGATTACTGATTCCCGGGTGAATTCAGTTGACAAGCTCGTCGTCGCCGGAGCGATCGCGTACATCCTGCTTCCGGTGGATGTGATCCCTGACTTCATCCCGTTCCTGGGCGAAGTCGACGACGTATTCCTGCTGATCCTCGCGCTTCAGCGCCTCATCGGTAATGCCGGCCGAAGCGTGCTTCACGATTACTGGGTCGGTGATCCGGCGGAGCTGACGGATCTCAATCTCGAAAAGATCCTGGCTGCCTGTGCGTTTTTCCTGCCCCGCCGGATGCGTCGCCGGCTGAGAACAATCGGCAGAATGTAGGGCCGGCAGATCTGGACTAGGAGGGTGATTTCCTCTACATTCAGCTATGGCAACCACATCTCGACCAGCATCACAAAGGCCCGCTCAACCGGCTTCATCCGGCAGCGGGCTTTCGCGTTTTAAGGAGTCCGAGGGCAGGGACAACGGAGCGAGACGAGTTCGCGAAGATGTCGTCCTGACCTTCGACGACGTGCTGCTCAGCCCGCGACATTCTGTCGTCCATCCAAAGGATGTCTCAACGAAGTCGCGCTTCACCAGGAAGATCGACCTGAACATCCCGTTCGCGTCGGCGGCGATGGACACAGTGACCGAGTCCGAGATGGCGATGGCCATGGCACGTGCAGGCGGTATCGGCGTGATCCACAAAAACATGTCCATCGATCGGCAGGCGGCTGAAGTCGACAGGGTGAAGCGTTCAGAGAGTGGCATAATCCTGAACCCGATCACGTTGTCAGCGGACGCAACGCTCCGTGAAGCCGTGGCCGTCATGAAACGGTTCAGGATTTCGGGCGTGCCGATAGTCGACAAGGGCGGACACCTCGTTGGCATCATCACCAATCGCGACCTCCAGTTCGAGCGCAATCTCGACCAGCCCCTTCGCGAGGCGATGTCGAAGAACCTCGTCACCGGACCAGTCGGAACAACGCTCGACGAAGCAGAGCGAATACTCGGCAAACATCGCATCGAGAAACTGCCCGTCGTCGACGAAAAGGGTGTTCTCAAGGGATTGATCACCGTCAGGGACATTCATCAGCGCCGCGAGTTTCCTAACGCGAACAAGGATGAGCACGGGCGACTCATGGTCGCTGCCGCCATTGGTGCTGTAAACTTCCGCGATCGCGCGCGAGCGCTTGTCGATGCCGGTGTTGACGTGCTTGTAATAGATACCGCGCATGGCCACAGCGAAGGCGTCCTGAAGGCGACGGCCGAGGCGCGCGATGCATTCCCTGATGTTCAGCTCATTGCGGGCAACGTCGCGACGCGCTCGGGAGCCGCTGCTCTCGTCGAGCGCGGAGTTGATGCGGTGAAGGTTGGCGTCGGTCCGGGCTCAATCTGCACTACACGAGTCGTCACCGGTGTTGGCGTTCCTCAGCTAACGGCGGTGTTCGACGCTGTGGAAGGCGCCGGCGACATTCCGGTCATTGCTGACGGCGGAATCAAGTACTCGGGCGACATCGTCAAGGCGATCGCTGCCGGCGCGTCGAGCGTGATGATGGGATCGATGCTCGCCGGAACGGAAGAGTCACCGGGAGAATCGATTCTTCTCGAGGGCCGTCGTTTCAAGATGATCCGCGGCATGGGCAGCATGGCCGCGATGCAGGATGGCAGCGCCGACCGATACTTCCAGGAGGGTGAGCTGTCGCCGAAAAAGCTCGTGCCCGAAGGAATCGAAGGCCGTGTTCCGTACAAGGGACCAGTCAGCGACGTGATCTTTCAGATGGTCGGAGGACTGAAGGCGGGAATGGGCTATGTTGGCTGTGGTGACATCGATGAGCTGAGACATGATGCCGAGTTCGTTCGAATCACCGCGGCCGGTTTGCGCGAGTCCCATCCACACGACGTGGTCATCACGCGAGAGGCCCCGAACTACTCGGTGTAAGGGAACTCAGTCGTTGCAGTGTCTCCACAACAGGGACGTAAAAACAACTGGTCATTCCTGCTCATCCCACAATTTGTCGCCTAGTTGTAAGGAAATTCTGACGTTTACGAATGTCTCTTTTTCCTTGACAACACTTGTTGCCGGGCGACAACTTCTCCCGGCTTACCTGTAGTCCCGTACGTCTTGCCGCTGTCCGTCAGGCCAATTTGTGGTTTGACGGTTCGTTCTCGATTCACTTCCCCCGGTATTCCGGAGAACTCGAATGGGTATTTGGTCCAAGAAAAGTGTTGCTGTGCTGCAGGCAGAGGCGGCCGGTGAGGATGGCGCTCACCAGCTAAAGCGAGCCCTTGGCGCGCTCAATCTGACTACGCTCGGCATCGGAGCCATCATCGGCGCCGGTATCTTCGTTCTGACCGGTACGGCCGCGGCGCAGTATGCCGGCCCCGCTATCGTCTACTCGTTCATTCTCGCCGGACTCGGCTGTCTCTTCGCGGGGCTCTGCTACGCGGAGTTCGCGGCGATGATTCCGATCGCGGGAAGCGCCTACACCTATGGTTATGCGACGCTTGGTGAGCTCGTCGCGTGGATCATCGGATGGGATCTCATTCTCGAGTACCTGTTCGGAGCGGCAACTGTCGCAGTGGGCTGGTCGGGATATTTCTCGGCCTTCATGAACGAGCTCGGGTTCCGCATCCCGGTACAGTTCACTGGCGCCCCGCTCGACGTCGTTGGAACGCACAACCTCGTAGCGTCGCAGATCTGTTTCGATCCGACGACAAACGGCGTAATCAAGGTCGCCAGCGACGCGGTCTGTGACACGACGAAGTATTCAGTGACGCATGGTGTCATCAACATTCCGGCGATGGTTCTCGTCGGATTGATGACCATCCTGCTCGTCATTGGTATCAAGGAATCGGCGCGCTTCAACAACTTCATCGTCATCATCAAGATGTTGATAGTTCTGCTCGTTATCGGCTTTGGCTTCATGTACGTCAATTCCGACAACTGGCACCCGTTCATCCCCGCTAACACCGGAGAGACAGGGCACTTCGGGTGGAGCGGAATCGTTCGCGGCGCCGCTGTGATCTTCTTCGCGTACATCGGATTCGACGCCGTATCGACTGCGGCACAGGAAGCAAAGAATCCGCAGCGAGACATGCCGATAGGAATCCTCGGATCTCTGGCGGTCTGTACGGTTCTCTACATCCTGATGTCGCTGGTCATGACGGGTCTCACCAGCTACAAGAACCTCAACGTTCCGCACCCGGTGTTCGTCGCAATCGAAGCGGCTGGACCGGCGCTCGCCTGGCTCAGGCCGATCATCAACGTCGGAGCGATTGCAGGACTGGCGTCAGTCGTGCTTGTGATGCTCATGGCGCAGCCGAGAATTTTCTTCTCGATGTCGCGTGACGGGTTGCTGCCGCCGGTGTTTGGCAAGGTTCATCCCAAGTTCCAGACGCCGTACATCACGACGATCCTGACCGGTGCAGTTTGCGCCGTCATCGCCGGCCTGTTCCCGATCGGTCTCCTCGGTGAGCTCGTGTCGATCGGCACGCTGCTGGCCTTCGTGATCGTGTCGGCCGGTATCATCGTGCTCCGCAGAAAGAGCCCGGATCTTCCGCGGCCATTCAAGACTCCGCTTGTCCCGATCGTTCCGATACTGGCGATCCTGATCTGCGGTTACATGATGGCGAGCCTTCCGGCGGACACGTGGATTCGACTGATCGTGTGGCTGGCGCTCGGGTTGTTGATCTACTTCGCTTATGGAAAATCGCACTCGCGGATTGGGGCAAACAGCGCAGCGGGTGGTTGATCTTCTAACAGTATCGAAAGAGAGAAGAGAAGCGATCGAGCGTCTCGCGCGGGAGTTTCGCGCGGGGCGCTCTGTCGCAATCTCCACCCACATCAACGCGGATGGAGACGGCTGTGGCTCGGAAGTAGCGCTTGCGCATATTCTCGGGCAGTTGGGCATGACGGTCAAAATCGTCAATCCCACTCCGTGGCCAGACACGTACGACTTCCTGCTCGGCAAGGACATTGTCGACGCGACCGCAGAAGGCTCATCGGGTCTGAGAAAGGCCGACCTCCTGATCGTGCTGGACATCAGCGACGTGAAACGGCTTGGGAACCTGGCCGACGCGGTTCGAGCCCTGAAGACATCGAAGATCGTTATCGATCATCACATCCCGAGTGACGAGCCACCGAGCCAGGATATGCTCGCCGATACGACGGCGTGCGCGACGGGCGAGCTGATATATGATCTGGCGATCACGCTAAACGCGGAGCTGACGCCGGAGATCGCGACGGCGCTCTACGTGGCGATTCTAACTGACACGGGCGGCTTCAGGTTCAGCAACACATCGGCGCGGTGCCTCGCTGTCGCATCGCAGCTGCTGGCCGCCGGAGTCGAGCCGGAGGAGATGTATCGGCGGCTGTATGCCTCGCATCCGATCGGGCGTCTGCATCTCTTGCGCGATGCGCTGGCCACTCTCGAGGTCGATCCCGCTTACGGCATCTCGTGGATATCGGTAGCGGCGGGCGCCGCTGAAGAGTACGGGCTGAAGTCCGAGGACCTGGAAGGCCTTGCCGAGCATCCCCGGTCAGTAGGCGGAACTCGTATGGCGATTTTTTTCCGAGACCTCGGTCATGGCAAGATCAAGGCGTCGTTTCGCAGTACCGGCGATGTGAACGTGAATGAATTCGCGAGGCAGTTCGGTGGAGGCGGGCACGCCAAGGCCGCGGGCGCGTTGATTCCAGGCACCATCGACGAGGTGCGGCATTCGGTGGTAAATGCTGCCCGGGAGTTTGTCGGTCAGCGTTAGTTCGGTAAACAACGGCCAAACGCTGACTGCTGACCGCTGACTGCCCAGCGGGGATCAGTTAGCCGTGGGGGCGGTTGAGGCTGTTCTCTGTCGAGAAGCCCTCCGGGTAGCGCTTCTTCAGCTTCTCGACATTCATCGTCGCGATTTCCCCGAGGCTGATACCGATACCCTGTGCGCCCATGGCGCAGTACCAGAGGATGTCGCCGATCTCCTTTGCGATTTTGTCCTTCGTTGCGTCGTCCAGTGGATGCCCGTGGAACATCACCTTCTTCACGTGGTCGGCGATTTCTCCCGATTCACCTGCCAGGCCGAGCGCGGCGGTGTTGAGCATTGTACTGGTGTCTTGAAGACTGCTCGCCGAAGCCGTGCGGAGCGCGAGGTCCTGATAGGTGTCGAAATCACGCATGCTGTCAGATGCTGTCATGTCGTTGGCCTGGGTGAAACTTGAATCGATCCGTACATCCCAAGCGCATAATGCTCGGGGCATCGGCGAACCTGATCAAAGCATGACCAGATCTTCATACGTCTCCGGTCTTCGGTCACGATAGAACTGCCAAGTATTTCTGACTTCGCGAATCTTGTCGAAGTCCAACTCAGCTGTGATGAGCTCAGTCTTGTCCCGGCTCGCCGTCGCGAGGAACTGCCCGCGCGGATCGCAGAAGTAGCTCTGCCCGTAGAACTCGCCGATGTCCCACGGCTGCTCGTGGCCAACCCGGTTGATCGCGCCGACGAAGTAGGCATTCGCAACCGCGTGTGCAGGCTGCTCGAGCTTCCATAGATACTCCGACAGGCCCGCCACGGTCGCCGAAGGATTGAAGACAATTTCTGCGCCATTCAGCCCCAGCGCGCGAGCGCCCTCAGGGAAGTGGCGATCGTAGCAGATGTAGACGCCAACATCGGCGTATGCGGTCTTGAAGACCGGATAGCCCAGGTTGCCCGGCTTGAAGTAGAACTTCTCCCAGAAACCGGGAGCGACATGAGGAATGTGATTCTTGCGATACTTGCCGAGGTACGTGCCGTCGGCGTCGATGACTGCGGCGGTGTTGTAGTAGACACCGGGCGACTCTTCCTCGTAAATCGGAACGACGATCACCATGCTGTGCTTCTTTGCGAGCTCCTGCATCAGCTTCGTGGTCGGGCCGTCAGGTATGTACTCCGTCGAGTCGTACCAGCGTGTGCTCTGCTCGGCGCAAAAATACGGACCGGTAAAAATCTCCTGCATGCAGATGATCTGGACGCCTTCGCTCGCCGCCTTTTCAATCAGCGGGATGTGCTTTTCTATATTGGCGTTCTTGATCGTCTCGAGAGATTCGTCGGTGCTGCACGCGTTTGTCGCCTGGATGAGACCACACTTCACGACTTTCGACATTTCGGCTTAGTCCTGTATCAACTTTTGGTGATTGAGTTTATCTGGGAGGCGCGACTTGAATCGGAGGCCGCTCCACGCATCAAAATAAGGTAGAAAACGAAGCTCAGCACGAAGGTGACGAACCACGCGTACGTGTAGAGCGTGTCGAAGACCGTCGGGTTGGCTATTTGCCCGCCTGGAGTGGTGGCTGCCTTCAGAAATCCCGGGACGACCGGCACGACAGCGAGAACGAGCGCTGCAATCGCACGCCAGTTGATGCCGTTCGAATACGTGTACCGGCCAGAGACTGCGAACAGGTCGTGAAGGTCGAGCTGCTGCTTCTTGACCACCCAGTAATCGGCGATCAGGATGCCGCCAAGCGCTCCCATGAGGCTCGAGTATCCGAGGAGCCACGTGAAGATGTATGCGGAGGCATCGGAATAGAGCTTCCACGGCATCATCAGAACGCCGATGACCGCCGTGATGAGCCCTCCCGTCACGTAACTGATCTTGCGCGGATTCAGGTTCGAGAAGTCGTTTGCAGGGGACACTACGTTGGCGGCCATGTTCGTCGTCAGCTGAGCGGCCAGGACCACGAGAGCGCCGGCGATGATCACCCACGCACTGCCGATCTTCGTGATGAGCTCGACGGGATCCCAGATTGCCTTCCCGAAAATGACGATTGTCGCGCTGGTAACGGCCACGCCGATGAACGCGAACAAGACCATCGTGCCCGGCAGTCCGAGGGCTTGCCCGAGTGCCTGTGACTTCTGGCTCTTGGCGTAACGTGTAAAGTCGGGAATGTTGAGAGACAGCGTCGCCCAATAACCGACGTTGGCCGTCAGTGCGGCAGGGAAGAGAGTCCAGAACGGCGTGCTGCCCTGCTGAAGCTTCACGGAGCCTTCGAGAATGTTGGTCAGCCCGCCGCCGTTCCTCATTGCCCAGAAGAGAAGCGCCAGTCCGCCACCGAGAAGCAGTGGTGCTGACCAGCTTTCAAGGATCTTGATGCCTTCGGTTCCCTTGAGGATGATGAAGACCTGGATGCCCCAGAAGATCCCGAACGCTATGCCGACGTGAATGCCGATGGCGGACCACCCTGGCCAGGCGGCATTCATGAGCGCGTCGAGCGCAAGCGCACCAATCCATGTCTGGATCCCGAACCAGCCACAGGCTACGATCGCGCGCAGAATCGCGGCGACATTCGCTCCCTTCACTCCGAAGCTCGCCCTGCACAAAACGGGAAATGAGATCCCGTATTTAGTGCCGGCGTGCGCGTTGAGAATCATTGGAAGAAGCACGATCAGGTTGCCCAGCAGGATTGTTCCCAGCGCCTGGTACCAGGTCATTCCCTGCTGCATCAATCCAGATGCGAGAGTGTACGTTGTGATGACCACGGCCATGCCGATCCACAGCGCGGCGATGTTATACGTCGACCACGTGCGTCGCGACAATGGCGTCGGTGACAGGTCGGGATTCCAGAGAGGACTGCCCGAAAGTTCCTTGTCGAGATCTTCAGAAGCGTGCATGAGTGAGGTCTTGAGGATGGGACTTCTGGCCGATGCTGACATTCCGCGCGCCAGATTATGCCGGTTTAGCGAGCCTTAGTAAAGCTTTGTGACCAATGCCGAACGAGCGCCTCGCATGGCTGCAAGACGCTCGAAAGTGTTCCCACCAGGGCCTTCGTAAACGAAAGAACCTAGACGGCCCCGGCTGCCTCTGTAGACCTCATTTCGCCGCCTTCATCCTCTCGTGACTCACTGCGCGGGAGGGCCAACGTGAACTGTGAGCCTTCTCCCGGAGTGCTCGTTACGGTGAGATCGCCGCCCATGCGACGGGCAAAATCACGGCTGATCGTCAGTCCAAGGCCGACACCCTCTCCTGGCTGGCTCAAACCGCGGCCGAGCTGAACGAACGGCTCGAACACCCTGTCTACGTCGCCCGCCTTGATCCCGATGCCCGTGTCGGAGACCATGATGCGGACGAACTTGTCATCTGACGCGCACGAGACAGTGACGTTTCCCGGGGGCCTGGTGAACTTCACCGCGTTTGTGAGGAGATTGACAAGGATCTGCTGAGTCTTATCAGGATCGGCGCAAACGGCGAGGCCGGAGTCACACTCCTCATACGAGTAGTTGATTCCAGACGCCTTCAGCTGCGGAGCGAGGAGCGTCTCCGCATCACGCATGATCTCATCAACAGCTACGTGACGCGCGTGGAATTCCATCTGGTGCGCGTCAAGCTTCGCGAAGTTGAGAACATCTTCGATCAGTCCAAGCAAATAGGCGTGACTGCGCTTGATGCGATGCAGGTCAGCCTGTTGTTCCGGCGTGACAGGACCCCGCAAGCCCATTTGTATCAGCTGCACGTAGCCGGCAATTGCGTTGAGGGGCGTTCGCAGCTCGTGACTCATTGCCGCCAGAAAACTGCTCTTCGCGGCATTGGCTGTCTCTGCTGCCAACTGAGCCTCTTCGGCCGCGCGACCAGTGGCTCTCAGGCGACTGTTCGCGTGCTCGAGCTCTTCCGCAAGTGAACGCGCTTCACGGAACCTGTCCTCGAGATCCCGGTGAGCCCGTGCAGTTCCCCGGGCCATTCGATTGAAAGTCTCCGCCAGCTGCGCGATCTCGCGGTCACCCGCCGAATCAACACGCTGGGAGTAGTCGCCGCCGGCGATCGCCTCTGCCGCTCTTGTCAGTGTCGCCAGTGGAGCGGTCATTCTTCGTCCAATCAACCACATGGCGAGAGCGCCGATGATCAGCAGCGCAAAACTGAAAACGAGAAACTGGTTCAGCATCGCGCGCGGTCCCGCTACGATCGCGCTCAAGGGAAGCTCAAGTGTAACAACCCACGGTATGCCTTTCACGGGAGACTCGGTAATCAGCACCCTGTCCGAAAACCGGGCAGACTCATGCACATACGTGCGCATGCCTCGAACTGCCTGCCTGCGATTCGGCGGCGGAACAGGTTTGCCTCCAAGAGTGACCCATTGGGAGCCGTCGGCGTTGTGGAGAAGAATGCCGACATCCTGGCCCGTCAGACCGGCGATGTCCTTTTCGGTCCGAGCGCTCGCGTTGAGCCGACGATTCTGTGAAACGGCTCCGATCCTGACCCCGTCGACGATGATTGGTAAAGTCGTCGAATAATAGATTCTTCCGTTGCTGAGGTAGAATGGCGTTGTCGAGATCGTCTTGCTAACGGGAGCAGGAAAATCGGGCACAGCACCTTCGATCCATTGCTGGCCCATGTCCGGGGTCTTCGTGCTCAGGACAACGCGGCCGTCAATGTCGAAAAGCGCGGCTCCGACACCGGAATCCGCTGGTGGAACGACCTTGGCGAGCGCGGCATTTGCTTTGGCCCGCGTCGCCCTGGAGGGTGAGCGTTCGCGCAGCAGCTCGATTACGGCCGGGTCGGCCGCCACCGAGCCCAGAAGAGTGCCAATCCTCGGTTGTCCGCCTGCTATCAAGTCAGAAAGCTGATTCGACACCTGCTTCATGCGCTGCTGCGCGATGTCTTCAGCGGCGCGGCTGACTTCCCTGTATGCCAGCGTGACGCCGACAGCCAGGATCATAAGAAGAACCGCTGACATCATCAGCGGCAGTTTTTTCTCCAGCGACATCGGCAACCGCGCCGGCCTGATTTCCTGCTGCTCCGACATTGTGCCTGCTCGCAGCTACGGGGTTGTAATTACTGCAATCCAGCAGATGTGCGAGGCAGCCACTTGCCTCGTCCTTCTTTTCCTACGACGGCGTAATCGTCGACGATTACTTCGCCGCGAGACAGGGTGGTACGCGAGAAACCTGCCAGATCCCATCCCTGAAACGGCGACCAGTCAGCGTTGGTCTCCATCACGTCGCAATCCACCGTCATCGTTGACTTCGGGTGAATGATGGCCAGATCGGCGTCAGCGCCGACCTCGATGGCGCCTTTTCGAGGATAAAGACCCATGATCTTCGCGGGATTAGTGCTCAGCTTCTGGCACATTTCCTCGAGCGTCAACCGATTCTTCAGAACACCATGGGTATAGACAACGGGCATCAATGTCTCGAGACCGGGGATCCCCATCGGGATTTTTGTCCAGTCTCCCTTCCAGCCGGCTTTCTGTTCGCGAGTAAACGTGCACGTGTCTGTCGAGACGACTGAGACCTCTCCGTCCTTGAGGCCTTTCCAGAGACGCTCGGTGTCGGCCGGTGTCTTGAGCTGAGGGCAACATGCGAAGAGGTGTCCGTCTTCGCGGTCGAATACATCGTCGTTCAGGACGAGGTATTGAGCACACGTCTCAGCCAATACAGGCACTCCACGCTCCTGTGCCGCCTTGACGATGTCGGTGCCCTGTCGCGTCGACATGTGGACGATGTAGAGTTGGCCCCCCGTGACTTCGCTCCAGGTCACGACACGCTGAATCGCTTCTGCCTCGATGAAGTTAGGGCGCGTCATGCGGTGCAGCCGCGCGCCGTACTCTTTCATCAGCTCGGGCGTGTGGTGCCGCTCGATGAGCTCGTCCAGCACGCGTGACGACTCGGCGTGAACGAGGAGCATCGTTCCATACTCTTTCATCTTCTCGAGAGTGCCGAAGAGGGCGCGGTCGTCCGACTGCCAGCCCTCGCTCTCGTAGATCATGAACTCCTTGAACGTGGTGAATCCGCGGTCCACCATGCCCTTGATCTGATCCTTGTGCTCGTTGTAGCGCGTAATGCAGATATGGAACGTGTAGTCGATCATCGCCTTGCCCTCGGCGCGCGCCATCCACTTGTCGGCCGCGTCGTTGAGCGAATCGCCGGCGTATGGAATTGCGAAATCGATGAGCGTCGTCACTCCGCCGCGTGCTCCTGCGCGCGTTCCCGTGCGATAGTCGTCGGCGGAGACGGCGCCCATGAACGGGAGCTCAAGGTGGACGTGGACGTCGAGCACTCCAGGGATCACATAATGATCCGAGGCGTCGATGATCTTCGTTTCAGGCGATGCTTCGAGGTTATTTCCCATAGCGGCGATCTTCTCGCCGCTGATCCCGATGTCGGTTACACTCGTCCCGCGAGGCGTGACGACGTGTCCACCCTTTACGATGGTTTCGTATTTCATCTAGCTCTGGGCAGCCGAGAAGGCGTGGTGGAAAACGTCGAGTGCAAAGTCTGCGTCCGCCAAGGTGATGCACATCGGCGGCTTGATGCGAATGACAGTACCATCAATGCCTCCCTTGCCAATCAGCATTCCCATCTCACGCGTCGCTTCGAGAACGTCAAGCGCCTCAGCTTTGGCCGGCTCCTTGGTTCCGCGATCACGAACGAGCTCGATTCCAAGCATGAGTCCCATGCCGCGGACGTCGCCGATGATATTGTGCTCCTTCGCGAGCTTCTGAAGACCTGACTTCAGTCGCGCGCCGATAACGCGCGAGTTTTCCTGAAGACCATCCTCATCGATGACGTCGAGAACCGCGTTTCCGGCGGCCATGCACACGGGATTTCCGCCGAACGTGTTGAAGTGAATCTTCTGCGTTAGTGCCTGGGCGATTTCCATTCGCGTCGTCACGGCAGCGAGAGGAACTCCATTGCCGATTCCTTTGGCCATCACCACAAAGTCGGGAATGACGTCAAAATTCTGGAAACCCCAGTAATGATCGCCAGTCCTGCCGAAGCCGGTTTGGACTTCGTCGGCAATACAGAGTCCGCCGAACTCGCGGATTACCGCGTAGGCTTCCTTCAGGTAATTCTTTGCGCCGTAGGTCGCGCCACCGACACCCTGAATAGGCTCGGCGATAAAAGCAGCGACCTTGCCTGAGGTCGAGAAGCGAATGAGGTCGCGGATATCAGCGGCGCTCTTGCTCGCGATCTCTTGTGGAGTTCCGGTAAACGGACTGCGATACGGATCCGGATTGATTGCGTGATGAATTCCGGCGCTGACATTCGTCGGATATTTCCACGTGCTGTGCGAGGTCAGCGTGTTGCTCGACGGCGATGCGCCGTGGTAGGCGTTTCGCAACGCGACAACGTCGTTGTTGCCCGTGTAGAGACGGGCCATCTGAATGGCGAGATCGTTCGCCTCGCTGCCGCTGTTGACGAAGTACGTGACGTCGAGGCCGGTCGGCATTTTCGAAGCGAGCTTCTTCGCCAGAGATGGCATTCCCGGGTGCAGATAGATCGTCGTTCCGTGCTGAAGCGTATCGACCTGATCGTGAATTGCCTTCGTGATCTTGGGATGGCAGTGCCCACAGGAAACCGTGACGATGCCGCCAAACATGTCGAGGTACCGCTTGCCCGTCTCGTCGTAGAGCCACTGCATGTGGCCCTCGACGATCATGATGGGCTCCCTGTAGATCGTGAAGATCGCGGGGTTCGCGTACTGCTTTCGCGTCGCGATTACCTCTTCACGCGTTGGACCCGTGTATGGACGCGGTTGGTGGTCCGTCTGCGGCATTTGTGGCCGCGTGGCCCTGGCAGCCCGGCTTTCTTCTGCCGTTGGCATCGTTGCTGTCATCTAGTGCGTCCCCGCCTGCGTCTCCGTCTCGGCTGGGGCGGCATAGCCCTCGACTGGCTCGTACCCACCCTGATAGTCCGCCGTGTTCGGACGGCGAATGCTTGATTGAAGGACGACGCGGTCGCGACGCGATCCGCGGAAATCCTGGAGCGAATGCCAGCCGTCGGTTGCTTCGTGCTTTTCCAGGAAGGCCTTGTACTGCTCGTTAAGCTTCCTGATGACGTTCGGCCCGATTGCATGGTCGAGCATCGCAGCGGTGCAGACTTGCACAGTCCCGCAGCCAAGCATGAAGTAGCTGAGCGCCTGTGACATGTCGGAGATGCCGCCGATGCCTGAGAAACTTCCATCGGGAAATGCCTTCGTCAGCTGCGCCATCTTCGCGAGCGCCATGGGCAGAATTGCAGGGCCGCCCAGTCCGCCGCTCGATACGAATCCGTCGACGTTGATCTCGAAGTCGAGCGTTTCGGGGTCGATGAGCGGCAGTGAAGGGAACGTGTTCGATGAGACGATCGCGTCGGCTCCGCCGGTGAAGCAGGCGCCCGCTTCAACAACGATGTCGGCTGTTGCCGGCGTGAGCTTGCACCACACAGGAATCTTCGAGACTTCCTTCACTGCTTCGGTAACCGTCGAGCAGAGCACTGAATCCTTGCCGATGTTCGAGCCCATGTCCTTTCGGTCCATGTGAGGACACGAGAAGTTGAGCTCGAGTCCGTCGGCGCCTGCTTCCTGGCACGCCTGCGCGAGCTGCTGCCAGTGCCCGTGTTCCTTGTCGTTGCCGGAGCCGGCCATAATCGACGCAATCAGGACTTTGGTGGGATGCGCGGCCTTGATTCGTTCGATGCGTGGAATCCACCAGTCGATTGGCTTGTCGGAGATCAACTCCCAATTCCATGAGGAATGAAGCGCAGCGCCGTCGCGCTTCTTCATCGACACTTGCGCCGTGTCGTGCGACGTGCGCATGAACTTGGCTTTGGCGCCGTATACGTTCACGACCGGATGCAGTCCGATCGTCTTCGTGACGACTCCGCCCCACCCGGCGTCGAACGCTCTCATGATGTTGCTCTCAGACTCAGTCGGTGGAGCAGATGACAACATGAACGGGTTCTCGAACTTGATTCCAGTGAATGTCACTGAGGTATCTACGGCCATTGCTGCCTCCTAAGGGTTCGACTGATGTTTCGCTATGGTCGAGAGCCACACGCCACGGGCCACACGCCACACGCTGCCGTCAACTCATCCAGTTCGTGCCGTGCTCCTGATTCCACTTCGTTGTCATCTTCTTTGACTTGGTCCAGAACTCGATCGATCCGCGCCCCGTGATGTCGCCAACGCCGAAGCGTGACTCGTTCCATCCTCCAAATGAGAACGGCTCGCGCGGAACTGGAACGCCGACGTTCACACCGACCATCCCTGCGCTGGCGTGCTCCATCACGTAGCGAGCGGTGCCGCCGTTTTCTGTAAACACCGAAGCAGCGTTGCCATAGGGGGACGCATTCTCGACCGCGAGGGCGGCATCGAGGTCCTTCGTGCGGATGATGACGATCACCGGACCAAAGACTTCTTCCTGCGCAATTCGCATGTCAGGCGTCACGTGATCGATGATCGTCGGGCCGACGTAATAGCCGTCTTCCTTCCCCTTAACCACAGGATTTCGTCCGTCGACGAGAATCGTCGCGCCGGCCTGCTCGGCCTCGGTTATGTACTTCTCGATTCTTTCCTTGGCCTCGCGTGAAATCACGGGGCCGAGATTCTTGCCGGGAACAACAGTTTTCGCGTGCTCGACCATTCGTGCGATGATGTGATCAGTGTCCGAGACCGCGACCATCACCGACGCTGCCATGCAGCGCTGTCCGGCGCAGCCCGACATCGATGCGACGACGTTCGATGACGTCATCTCGAGATCAGCGTCCGGCATCACGATCAGGTGATTCTTCGCTCCACCGAGCGCAAGGACGCGCTTGAGATTCGCCGTCCCGCGCCGATACACCAGCTTTGCGATTTTCGTCGATCCGACGAAGCTGATCGCCTCGATTCCCGAGTGATCGCAAATTGCTTCGACCACGTCCTTGCCCCCGTGGACTACCTGGAATACTCCATCAGGAAGTCCGGCCTCTTTGAGGAGATCAGCAATCTTGTTCGACGAAATCGGCACCAGCTCCGACGGCTTCAGGATCATGCAATTCCCGAGAGCGATCGCGTTGGGTATGGTCCAGTTAGGAACCATGTTCGGGAAGTTGAACGGAGCGATCGAAGCGACAACGCCGAGCGGGAAGCGCTCGATGCGGCACTCGACCCCTCGGCTCACTTCGAGGACTTCGCCGCCTGTCATCTGCGGGAGCGAGCATGCGAATTCCGTAAGCTCCATCGACTTAAGGACTTCCGCCCTTGCTTCCGCGTAGACTTTCCCGTTTTCCTCGGTAATGAGGGCGGTGAGCTCTTCGATGTCGCGTTCGAGGAGGGCGCGGTACCGATAAAAGATCTGGACGCGTTCCTTGATGGGCATCGCCGACCAGGCCGGGAATGCGGCCTGCGCTATGGCGACGGCGCGATCGACGTCTTCGCGCGAGGAGAGAGGGACCCTGGAGATCACCGAGCCGTCGCCCGGATTGAAGACGTCCAAATAGTCGTGCTCGCCAGCGACGAAGTCGCCGGCGAGGTAGTTCCGAACTTCGGGGTATTTCATTCAATCCTGCAGAGGTAGAACTACCCCCAAGTTGATGCCTAAACCACTACACAGCAAGGGATTTCGCTCCCCGGCCGATCAGACGCTTGAGGTCATTTTCTGTGGCATGTGCCGGGTCCCAAAACTATCTTGCAGGCATGAGGGGATTGAGACGCAAATCGGCCCGTTCGCAGTCCGCGATCGAGAAGAGCATATCGACTGTGCTGGTCGAGGTGACGCCGATGCTCAGGATCGAGCACTGTACCCTCGAAATGGTCGAGTTCGATTCTTCGACCGGTTTGCTTGTTATCCGGATCGAGGGCAATTGCCCGGATTGCTCTGTCTCTCCCTCCATCTTCGCAACGGGCATTGCCGCTCATGTGAAGCAGCGGGTCGTAGAAGTCAGTGAGGTTCGGCTCGCGAGTTAGGACGGTCTTGGCCGAACTCGGAAACTGCTATCAGGGAGAAATGGGAGAAAACGGAGAGATTAAGGAGACATCATTTCAGCCGCCAGCATCTCAACACGTTTCTTGTTAACATCGGAACAACGGGGAATACGACGACCCCTGCATGTCGTTGTAAATCAATCGTGGCAAACGTGCGTGAGCGAGAGTGTCTCCCCATCTCCCCTTTTTCTCCCACCCCTCCCTGATAGCAGTTTCCGCGGTTCGTTAACTTCATCACCATGTCCGACAACCTCCAGGTACGCATCGACACCGCGCTCGCGAGTGTCCGCAACAATAGACTCGGCGTCAACATTCTCGAGGCGGGAATGGTCCGCGACATCGCCACGACGACCGATGGAAAAGTCCGCTTCAGCATACTTCTCTCGGCTGCCGATGACGCGACGCTCGTGCGCGATGCGCGGCAGGCGGTCGAACAACTCGCAGGCGTGACAGAAGTTCGCGTCGATATCAAGGATGCCGCCCAACCACACGGCCCGGCAGTCAGCCCCGCGAAAACCAACGAAGCGTTGCCGCCGAGGCCGCAAGGCAAGCCTCGCTCGCTGCCCGTGATGGGACAGGACACCCAATCGCAAAAGGCCGCAGTGCCGGCTCCGACCCCTGTGAACTACCCGCAGCTGGGAACGGTGATCGCGATCTCCAGCGGAAAAGGCGGAGTAGGAAAGTCCACGGTCGCGACGAACCTCGCTGTCGCTCTGGCAAAACGCGGCGCGCGAGTAGGGCTGATGGACGCTGATATTTACGGCCCGAACATTCCGCGCATGATGGGCGTTCAGTCTCCGCTTCAAGTCGACGAAAACGCTCGCATCATCCCCCTTGAAGCGCACGGGATCAAGCTCGTCAGCATCGGGTTCCTGATCGAGCGAGACCAGCCTGCAATCTGGCGCGGTCCGATCATCATGAAGGTGATCACACAGTTTCTTCGCGACGTGAACTGGGGCCAGCTCGACTTCCTTCTCGTCGACATGCCCCCTGGAACCGGAGACGCTCAGCTCTCACTCGTCCAGGCAACTCACGTGAGCGGCGCGATCATCGTCACCACGCCGCAGGACGTCGCCGCGGGAGATGCGCTCCGCGGCGCGAAGATGTTCCAGCGCGTCGACGTCCCCGTTATTGGCGTGATCGAGAACATGAGCTGGCTCGAGTGTCCGCATTGCGGAAAGCCGACGAAGATTTTCGGCGAAGGTGGGGGACAGAAACTCGCCGACGAGCTCGGCGTCCCGCTGATGGGTCAGATTCCGCTCTATCCGCAGGTACTCGCCGGTGGAGATGCGGGAGTTCCCATCGTTATAGGCGAGCCAAAGTCCGCGGCGTCTGTCGCTTTATTGCGTACGGCGGATAATGTGGACGCGGCTTATGAACGGGCAGCGGGAGGCGCGGCTTAGGCCGCGCCGGATCAACCTGCTGTCGGAACCGCTGTGCGCTTGAACTCGCCGCGCCAGTAGGACAGAAGCACCGCGCCAAAGCCGGTAGTGATCGCGATGAAAGTCACTGCCGCCGTGAACGACGCGAGCACGGCGCCAAGCAGCGGAACGCCGCTCAATGCTGCGGTGAGCAGCCAGAGACCCATGTAGACTGCGCTGCCCGTGAGGAAAGCCCTGAGCATTCTTCCGTGCGGCGTATTGTCACGTGACTTGTCGCGTGTCAGTGCAGCGCCCGTCATCGTAGCGGCGGCGATGAAGCCGAACATCGCGATTCCAGCTACTGCGAACATGAACGCCATCAGGCCAAGGGGAATCAGCACGATTCCGATGATCGTGACCGCGAGGAGCGCAACGACTGCGATCGCCCCGGGCACGATTGCGAGCTGACCGAACAATCCGGTGAGCAGCGATTTGCCAACGCCGTTCTGCATTGTCTCAATCACTATCTCGAGCTTGTCGGGACCGAATGCCATCAGCGCAAATCCAACGAGCGTGACGATCAGGAGCCAGGTCACCGCGATTCCGACAGAGCGTAACGGAGTGTGGCGCATGACGCGCACCGCGCGAAGGTCGCGCGTTCCGCGGAATTCACGATATGAAGCGAATCCACGGAAATCGGCATCACGAGCAATAGTTCTGACGCGTCCACCGACTGTCCCACCTTCGAGACGAACAACCCCGCCGATCGCTGTGGCCTTACCGTTGACGCGGCCACCTTTATGAACGATGACATCGCCGCCGATCGCCGTAGCGTTGCGGCCTACTGTTCCATAAATGTCGAGATTGCCACCGAAGGTCGCGATCGAACGCGGAATCCGGGTTCCGGCTGCGACGGTTTTGGCGCCTTCCGTAACGACCGACCGACCCGAGGCAGTCACAGCGACCTGACCGCGAACGCCGCCAGGGATGAGAACCGCTGCGATGATGAGAAGGTACGGATTGAGACGGCGCATGATCAGGCGGCTTTTCGGTTTATTGAGGCTGCGGCCTTGAGGCCTGCGGTTGCCACGGCGGCGCCGGCGACGAACGATCCGATGACTGCAATCCCTGCGGTGGTACCAGCCGCGGCCGCACCACTGGCAGCCGTAGCACCGACGCTAGCCGAAGCATCGGCAGCCAGCCCGGCAAGGAAGCCAACGGCTCCCTGTCCAAACACCCGGCTGACGAGCAAGAACAAGTCGATATTGAAAACGTTGATAAGCAGAATCGCCGCGACGGCGGTCCCGAAAGTGGCGACGAGGGCTGTGGCGGCGATGCGTGCTGGGATCGAGCGGCGGTAGTCAGGCACTGCGGGCGCGAAGTTCTCCCTCCGAACCGGTGCCGGGGCAATGAACCCTGGGGCAACGGACCGGGCCTGAGGTGCAACTGGAAGGCCCGTGGCCCCCTGAATTCGCACGCGCGCCATCACCTTATCCGCAAACTGCGGAGAAGGCGCGAAATACGGCAGCTCTTTCATGGCTGCCGCGATCGGCGCGAATTCTTCGTCGGAGATGTGGTCTTCCATCAAATGATCCTCACAGAAGGATTACGGCGGCTTTGTAACCCGGGTTTCAGGTTTCCTGAAATGTTTTTCGAGGATTTTGAGGCCCTCGAAATGCGTGCCTTTTCACAGATCTCGCGCCGCGTCAACGGACGTCCCCGAGCGCTGTGCGCAACTCGTGCCGGGCGCGGTGGATATACGTCTTTACAGTGCCGAGGGGCAGCTTGACTATCTCTGCTATTTCCTCGTACGACTTGTCTTCGACGTGCCTGAGCATGATGCAGGCCCGGTATTCCGGCCTAAGCTTGCCTATCGCGTGCTCGATTGCGGTGCCCAGCTCACGCGATTCAAGCTCTTCCAGCGGGGACTCATTTCCCGACACCACGGCGATTGAAGTCGCGCGAGCACTCTCCGATGTAACCGCGTCGGGAGCGCCCTCGATACTTATAGTCTCTACCCGCCTGCGGCGGAGATGATCGATTGTGAGGTTGTTTGCGATCTTGAACAGCCAGCTCGAGAACTTGAACTCGGGGCTGTAGCGATCGAGGTTGTTCAGGACCTTTATGAACGTTTCCTGCGCGAGATCCTCGGCCATCTCGCGGTCGCGCACCATCCGGAAGATGAGCGAAAAAACCGGGCGCTCATAACGGGTGAGCAGCTCGCGGTAAGCGGCTTCAGAGCCTTTCCTGGCCAGCTCGACGACAGCTGGATCGGCAAGACCCGAGAGTGGAGGAGAGAGTGACCCGGCAGGCATTTGCGCTGACTAAGTTAGCTTGCTGTGTTATCCGGCGCCCGACAACTTTTACAGGACGATGGCGAGAACGACCGACGAATCCACCGCCATCAGAGCGGCAGAGGGCGGCAGCGAAAAAAGCGAGTACGTAAAGCAGATCTTCTCGGACATCGCGCCGCGCTACGACCTGCTCAATCACCTTCTCAGCCTCAATATCGATCGTATCTGGCGGCGAAAGGCGATTGCGAAGCTCGGAATCTCGAGAAGCCCGAAGGGTCGCTATCTCGATCTATGCGCGGGGACTCTCGATGTGAGCGCCGCACTGGCCGACGCTCAGGGTTTTCACGGAACCATAGTCGCTGCCGATTTTGCCGAGCCGATGTTGCGGGCTGGCATGGGCAAGGCGCGTGGTCGTTCAATCAATCCCGTGACAGCGGATGCGCTCCGACTCCCGGTCAGATCGGGAACGATAGCCGGGGCGATCGTCGCATTCGGAATTAGAAACGTGTCCGGCCTCGATGCTGGTCTCGCCGAAGTTCATCGCGTGCTCGAGCCCGGTGCGAGGTTTGTCATCCTCGAGTTTTCGACTCCGCCGTCGAAGATCATCAACGCCGGATACCAGCTCTACTTCAATAGAATACTTCCGACCATCGGCGGGCTTATCAGTGGTCACCGCACGGCGTATCAGTACCTGCCCCGCTCAGTCGCGAACTTTCCGGCCGAGCCCGAGCTGGCCCGCAGGATGACGAGTGCGGGGTTCAGCAATGTTTCCTGGAAGTCATTATCACTTGGGATCGCCGCGATTCACGTCGGCGAAAAGTCTTAACAGATTTTTTTCGTTCTGCCCATTTCGGCGGGGAATCTCTTGAACCAGGACGAGAGCAGCAGTAGCTCGTCAATCTCGTGAGTCGGGACACTGGTTGAAGGTTTTTCCTTCACGCCGAAAATATCCTCGACCATCTGCTTCATCTTGTGCCGCTGCCACGTGGACTTGGGCTTTTCAAGCTCCGCGCGGACGACGCCGCGCTTGACGAGATAAACTGTGTCTGGTCCTTCCTGGCCCTTGACCGTGTAGACGAACGACAGATTCTCCACGGCGAAACGAAGGCGTCCGAACTGCTCGCGGAGAACTTCAAGGCGGTTGAGCTTGTCGCGGAATGAGGCAGCGCGCTCGAATTTGAGCTGCTCGCTGGCAATCTCCATTTCGGTCTTGAGCATTTCCATTGGACCGTCGTTCGCTCCGTCGAGAAATGCGCGCGCGAGAGCGACACGTTCATCGTACTCCGATACTGAGCATCCGCCGACGCATGGCCCGAGGCACTTGTTGATCTCGAAGCGAATGCAGCCGGGAGTACGCGGCATCAGCTGAAAGAGTTCCTGCTGATCGCTGAAGTGCATCTTCGTTTCCGACTTGCAGTCGCGAAGCATCAGTGCGTCGCTCAGCTCGCGAAGGGCTTCGGAGATTCGCTGCGCTCCGACGAACGGTCCGTAGTAAACGGAAGCATCGTCGGTCGATGCGCCGCGAACGACGGTGAGCTTTGGTGCGGGCGCTTTAGTGAGCTTGATGAAGGCGTAGTGAAGTCCATCGCGTTTCATCTGCACGTTCAGGCGGGGCCGGAACTTCTTGATCAGCCGCAGCTCCTGCAGCAGCGCCGCGAATTCACTGGGGGTGTACTCCCAGTCGATCGCTTCTGCCTCGCGCAGAATTCGCGCGCCCTTTTCCGCGGGATAGGCACAGCGGAAGTAGCTCAACAGACGGGTGCGAACTCGTTTTGACTTACCGACGTATACGACTTCGCCCGTGGAAGAGAGCATTCGGTACGTGCCAGGTCGATCCTTCGCGCCGGATTTTACGAGGTTCCGCATGAGGGCGATCTGAGCGTCACTCGTAGGCTGATGGCGCTGCGATGCGTTGCGAATGCGCGTCATGTCTGGCAGGTCGCGCAGAAGACAGTCGCGCGACCGTCTATCGCGTGAGTTCCAATCATGCGCCGGCCGCAGCGAAAGCAAGGCAGGCCTTCTCGTCCGTACGCCTGGAGCCTCTCGGCGAACCGTCCGCGCTCCCCCTTTGCATCGCGGTAGTCACGAAAGCTCGTGCCTCTCAGTGCGATCGACTCATTGAGCACATCGACGAGCTCGTTGCGAAGCCGCTCTGCTTCTTCAGGAGTGACCGTGGACGAGGCGCGCGATGGGTCTATCCCCGCGCGCCAGAGTGCTTCATTGGCATAGATGTTCCCGATCCCTGCGATCCTGCTCTGATCCATCAAGACCTTTTTTACCGGCTGATTCGTGACCCGAAGAACGCCCGATAATTGGGCTGAGTCGAAGGATTGGTCAAGAGGTTCTTTGCCGAGGGCGCCAGAGTACTCGTCGAAGCGCGCCAGATTCATGAGGGAGACAGTACCCAACCGCCGGACGTCGCAGTAGTGAAGCGCGCGCCGGTCGTCGAGCTCGAGGCGCATTGTCGAATAAGCCAGCTGCGCCGGGTCGAGGTCCGGATTCTCGACGATCATGGCGCCCGTGAACCGCGGCTGGACGACGAGCCGGTCACCAGTGGAAAGGTCTGTCACGATGAGCTTCGCCCGGCGCCAGCTGCGGACGATCGTCACGTCTTTCAGTCGTTTGGCGAAAGTACGAGACGTGACTTCGCGCAGAACATCGGCCTTCGACACTTTTACTGCCAAGATTTTCCGTCCGGCGATGGCCTCGTTCAGGTCGCGGGCAATCGTCTCGGTTTCAGGCAGCTCCGGCATGCCGCTCCAGCTCCCGCCGGCCAATGTCACGCCTGAACTGTCTTCCCTTGAACGCGATCTTCTCCACGTAGTCCTGCGAGCTCCTCGCTGCCTCTTCGATCGTATCGCCCGTTCCTGTCACGGCGAGGACCCGTCCCCCGGAAGTGATGAGCTGGTCGGTATCCTTCTCGCGACCGGTGGACCCGTGGAAGACGTACACGCCATTAGGCGGAGCAGGCATGTGGATCGCGTCACCGGTACGAGGCGTGTCGGGATATCCGTGTGATGCGAGGACTGTCGTGAGCGCGAACTTGTTCTCCCACTCGATCGACGGCGCTCCGGCAAGCGAGCCGCCTTTCGCAACTGTGAGCATCAGGTCGAGGAGCGAGCTCTTCATTAAAGGGAGGATCGCCTCGGTCTCCGGATCACCGAACCGGCAGTTGAACTCGACGACTTTGGGTCCTTCGTCGGTCAGCATCAGCCCGGCGTACAATAACCCGGCGAACGGACGACCGGCTTTCCGCATCGCCGCCAACGTCGGCTCGAAGACAGTATCGGAAATCCGGCCGATCAAATCCGGAGTCGCGATCGAAACAGGAGCGTACGCCCCCATGCCTCCCGTATTCGGACCAGTGTCGCCATCGAGCAGCCGCTTGTGATCCTGCGCCGGAAGCATCGGAAGGAAATTCGTCCCGTCCGTGATGGCGAAAATCGAGAGCTCCTCGCCTTCCATGAATTCTTCCAGAAGGATCTCACTGCCTGCTTCCCCAAACACGCAATCACGAAGCATCATGTTGATTGCGCGCTCTGCTTCCTCGTTGCTGCGCGCGATGATCACGCCCTTTCCCGCCGCAAGGCCGGACGCCTTGATAACGAGCGGCGATCCCATTGCATCCGCCGCAGCAAGTGCCGCGTCTGCATCAGTAAAATGCTCGGCGCCAGCCGTCGGCACACCTGCGTCCGTCATAAGCGACTTCGCGAAGCGCTTCGACGTCTCGATCTCTGCCGCTGCTTTGGACGGGCCGAAGATCGCACTCCCGTTCGAGCGAAATGCGTGGACGATCCCCTCGGCCAGCGGGCCTTCCGGTCCGACAACAGTCAGATCTACCTTGGCTCGCAACGCGAACGAAGCCAGCCCGTTGATATCCGTGATCTTGAGCGGAATGCACTGACCGAGCTCCGAGATGCCCGCATTACCGGGTGCGCAAATAATCTCGAGAGCCGGATCATCCCTGAGAAGTTTCCACGCAATGGCATGCTCACGCGCGCCAGTTCCAATCATCAGGACCTTCATCGGCCGCTTCTACGCGAAGGCCTGCTCCACGTCAGCCATCAGGTCGTCCAGCTCTTCGACTCCGCATGAAAGTCGAACAAGCCCCTCTGTGATGCCGAGCCTGGCTCGCATGCCGGCTTCGACCGACGCGTGTGTCATCGAGGCCGGGTGACTGATCAGGCTCTCGACGCCTCCAAGCGACTCGGCCAGTGAGAATACGCGGAATTTCTTGAGGACCTCGTTCGCCTTCTCCCTGGTTCCCATTTCTACAGAGATCATTCCACCAAAGCCCTTCATTTGCTTCCTGGCGAGGTCATGCTGCGGATGCGATGATAGACCAGGGTATATCACACGCTCGTCGCCCAGATTCTCGGCGAGATACTTCGCGATCGCCCGGCCATTGCTGTCGTGACGGGGCATCCTGAGATGCAGCGTCTTCGTTCCGCGGAGCGCCAGCCACGAATCGAATGGCCCGGGAACCGCACCGGCAGCATTCTGGATGAATTGCAGCGTCGTGGCGATTTCGTCGCTCTTCGTTACCGCTATTCCGCCGATCATGTCGCTGTGGCCGTTGAGGTACTTCGTTGTCGAGTGGTAGACGATATCAGCGCCGTGCTCGAACGGCTTCTGGAAGAACGGCGTCGCGAAAGTGTTGTCGACGATGAAAATCGCGCTCGCTTTTGTCGCGATCTCACTGACGGCCGTGAGGTCTGTCAAGCGCATCAACGGATTTGTTGGCGTCTCCATCAGTATAGCGCGCGTGTTTGCCTTCACTGCGTCAGCGACGTTCTGGGGATCGCGAGCATCGACGAACGAGAACTGGAGCCCGTAGTTCTGGAGAATCTTGTCGAACAGGCGGAACGTCCCGCCGTAGACATTCTCGCCACACACAATGTGATCGCCCGACTTGAACATCTTCATGATCGAGTCGAGGCATCCCATGCCGCTCGAGAACGCGAAGCCGTGAGTTCCACCTTCAAGAGACGCTACGTTTCTTTCGAGGGCTTCGCGAGTGGGGTTCTTCCCGCGTGCGTACTCGTAACCCTTGTTGTCGCCGAGTCCTTCCTGGACGTAGGTGGAGGTGGTGTAGATCGGCGTCATGATCGCGCCGGACAGCAGGTCGGGACGCTGGCCGGCGTGAATCGCGCGGGTGCCGAATCCGACCGAGAGGTCTTCGTCGAAGATGCGAGTCATTTGCGTTGGTTGGTGGTGGCTGTTTGGAAAGATAAGCGTAGCTTCCGGCTGAACAATCAACGTTGGGGAAACTGGATGGCTTATGAAGGGCTGATGGTGAGTGTCTCCGGAGTTCGGGGACGTGTTGGCGAAGCGCTGACGCCGGAGATAATCGCGAAGTTCGCCGCCGGATTCGGCGCGTGGGCAAAACACCGCGCGGGTGGCGGCAAGGCGAAGATTGTAGTTGGACGTGACAGTCGCGTGTCGGGGCCGATGTTTCAGCCTGTCGTGATCAGCGCCCTTCAGTCAGTTGGCTGCGATGTGATTCTCGTCGACATGGCGCCGACTCCGACAATCCAGCTTGCGGTCGAGCACCATCATGCAGCAGGCGGCCTCGCAATCACGGCCAGCCACAACCCGATCGAGTGGAATGCTCTCAAATTCATCGGTCCATCCGGATTGTTTCTCGATGGTACTGAAGCAGCCGAAATGCGGGCAGTCGTTGAGGGGGAAATTCGACGTGCAACATGGGACAATCTCGGAACCGTCGAGACAGACACCGGCGCTGTCGAGCGTCATATCGCCCAGGTGCTGGCGCTTCCGTTTGTCGATGTCGATGGAATTCGACGCAAGGGCTTCCACGTCGCGCTCGATTGCGTGCGCGGCGCAGGCGGAGCGTTCATGCCGAAGCTTCTCCAGCAGCTCGGCTGCCGGGTGAGCGCGATCAATCTCGAGACAGACGGAAAATTCCCGCGTTCTCCGGAGCCAATTGCCGAGAATCTCACCGAACTCGAAGCGCTGGTGAAGTCGAGTGGGGCAGACATAGGCTTTGCCGTCGACCCGGATGTGGATCGCCTGGCGCTGGTGTCGGATGAAGGAAAGGCGATCGGCGAAGACTACACGCTCGCGCTCGCGGCCAAGGTCGTGCTCCGGACGCGTGAGGGACCGATCGTCACGAATCTCTCCACGAGCAGGATTCTCGAGGACATTGCAGGCGAACAGAACCGCAGAGTGATTCGTGCGCCCGTTGGTGAAGTGAACGTGGCGACGCGGATGAGGTCTGAGGGCGCGGCGATTGGCGGAGAAGGGAACGGCGGAGTGATTCTGACAGAGATGCACCTGGGTCGTGACGCACCAGTTGGTGCGGCGCTGATTCTTCAACTGCTTCTCGAAGAGAGTCGCTCGCTTTCCGCGATCGTCGCATCGTATCCGGCATACGCGATCGTGAAGGACAAGCTGGATCGTCCATCCGTTCCGCTGGACAACGTGTACGCTTCGCTTCGCGAGGCCTTCAAGGACGCAGAAGTAGACACGCAGGACGGACTTCGTCTTTCCTGGAAAGACCGGTGGGTGCACGTTCGCCCGTCAGGGACCGAGCCAATAGTTCGCGTGATTGCAGAGGCTCCCACTGTCGAGGAAGCGAACGATCTGGTCGCGAAGTGCAGAGAGCCTCTCGATGCACTGTCGATGACTGACTTAGAGGTGGAGCGAGAAGCCTCGGGCGAGTAACGCGTTTTCGGAAAAACGCGCTTGACTTAACTCGGGTGGGGTTCATCTTGGTTCCCGAGTCGGGATTCCTGCATCTTATTTTGGAGATATCGCATGCGAACTCTGGTCCGTCGTCTGCTCGTCGGTGCCGCCCTCGTAATTTTCGCCCATCCAGCGCGCGCCCAGAACACGGTTAACCTCGAAGGGTCCGTCAAATCGAACGGAATTGCAATTCCGGGCGCTCAGATAACGGTTGTCAATTCGGGGACGAACGAAACCCTTACTACTACGACAAGGTCAAACGGTGAATTCCGGGTAATCGGACTTTTCCCGGGCCAATACGGTGTAACCGTGAAGTCGCTCGGATACTCACCGGCCGGACAAAGCGTGCAGATCATGATCGGACAACGCGCGCGCCTCGACTTTACCCTGGAAAAAGGCGCCGTCGAGCTTGGCGCGCAGCAAGTCACCGGGCAGCGAATCAAAGACGTGGAAGTGCAGCGTCTCTCTGTCTCTTCTCCGGTCGTGCAGCAGGAAGTAGAAAACCTGCCGCTCAATCAACGTGGCATCCTGAACCTTGCCGCAATCGCACCGGGCATCAAGACGTATGCTCCCCAGCAGGGTCGTACGCTTCCATCGGGCGGCGCTGCGCCGGACCTCCGGTTCTTCAACGTCTATATGGATGGCGTTGAGATGAAGAGCCTGTTCAACGGAAACATCGTTGGGCTCGGCCAGACGGGTTCGCCGCTTCCGCAGGAAGCGATCGACCAGATGCGCATCTACATGAATCCTTACGACGCCGAATACACGCGAGCGGGTTCGTACATCATCAGCGCCGAGAGCCGGCGCGGAACGAACAAGTGGGAAGGCTCGGGCTTCGGCTTCCTTCAGCAGAAAGATTTCATTGCGAAGAACGTCTTTCAGACGGCCGTACCGAACTACAACAGATATCAGGTTGGCGCCAATGCACGCGGGCCAATCATGAAGGACAAGCTGTTCAGCTCCACCAGCTTCGAGTTGAACAAGACCAACTTCTATCTCGACGTTAATCCAACGAGCGGACCCTGGGGATCTTACAAAGGGTCGTTCCTGGCACCCAACAAGAACGGCACAGTGTACGAGCGCCTCACTTTCGTTCAGAGCCCGAAAGTCACTTACGATTTCATGGGCTCGTTCAGGGCGCTCGATGGAGAGGGAAACTTCGGAAATAGAGTCTCGCAGGACGGAGGCATCTCACAGAAGTATCGGATTTACACTGGACAGCTTCGCCGTCGCGATCTCCTCAAGAACGGGAATTTCGTGAATGAAAGCAGCCTGCAGCTCGTTCGCTGGGAGCACGACGAGGCACCACTCAAGCCAGGTCCGCAATTCACCTATCCGGGAATCGTGTTTGGAACGGCAGGCTTCCCTCTGATTCTCCGTGAGACACACGCGCGCATTGTCGACCGCGCGACATGGAACCTGAATTCGCACGTCGTCAAAGGCGGAATAGAGCTGAGCCGTATTGCGGCGAGTCAGGACTTCGCGAACAATGCAAACGGCACGTTCGGGTTCCTGACGGACACGTCAAGCCTCCCGAACACCGCGTCAATCGCGGTGGGGTTCACCGATCCAAACAGCACCATCGATGCGGTTGCATCGGCAACGGGCTACACCACCGGTGTGTACATAAACGATGAATGGCACATCGTGCCGAACTTCACGTTGTCCACCGGGCTGCGCCATGACGCTGAGCTCAACACGATGAACAACGACTACACGGTGCCGTGGGCCAGCGATCCGATTTTGAAGGGGCTTCCCGAGCTCGCGAATTTTCTCAACACAGGCAATCGAAAGAACCAGCTCGGGAATATTTCTCCGCGCATTTCTTTCTCGTGGGATCCAACAAGCCAGAACAAGACGTTCATTCGCGGCGGATTCGGAATCATCTACGACCGTGTCACGAGCTTTATCGGGTTCCAGGAGCGAAAGAATTCCACCTGGCGTACCTACAACTTCACCAACCCCGGCACGAAGGATCCAGCCGTGCTGCGAGCGCGGGTTATTTCCGGCGTGTCCGGGTCCCCGGCTCCGATTCTCATCAAGCACGACATGAAGACGCCGCACAGCCGGCAAATGTCGCTTGGCATTGGTCAGCAGTTTACCAATGAGTTCGGAATCAACCTCGATTTCGTTCGCCAGCACATGGACAACCTGTATGTGCAGCGCAATCCGAACTATCTCGACAAGACGGTCACTCCAAGCCGGCGAAAGCTGACGACAGCATATGGCGACATCGTGCTGTGGGATGACATCGGCGAATCGGATTACTCAGCCTTCCTGATGCAGGCCACCTGGCAGCGCAACAAGACCCGGGCGAACCTGGCTTATACGCTTGGCTGGTATAAAGGCAACTTCGACATGGCCGCCCTGCCGAACTACGCCCTGCCATTCCTCTTCGACAAGCAGGCCACGTCCGGTGACGAGCGCCACAGAGCGGTGTTCTCGGAAGTCAGTCAGATTCCGTTCGGATTCACGCTTTCATCCATCACCACCATTGCGAGTCCAAAGCCGTTCATCACGATAGATGGCCGCGACATCAATCTCGACAACATCACTGGCGACGACTACATCGGCGGAACGCTGACCACGACAGGCACTCGCGTCACTCGTCCCGACAATGACTGGAAGAACTGGTATCGCACAGTAGACCTCAGGCTCGCGCGTCCGCTCTATCAGCGCGGAACCATGAAGGTCGGACTCTCGGCAGAGGTGTTCAACCTGTTCAACTGGAACAACACACTGTCCTGGGGTGCCACGAAGTTCACGGCGGCGGGTGTCGCAGTTCCGTCTTTCGGCACGCCCACCGGAGCGTATCAGGCCCGGCAGGCCCAGGTGGGAATGCAGGTCAAGTTCTAGCGGCCGGCTCTCGATGGCGGAATGAATTCGAGCACGACGCCATCGAGAGGGTTCATTGACACATCGAAAGTTTCTCCCAAGGCGGCAAGCATCCCAAGTGGGTGCTTGCCGCTTCGGTCATGCCGGATGATTCTGCTGCCGGCGGGAAGGCCGTACGCATTGGCTGGGAGTCGCACGCGCGGGTTCAACGCTTTCGTGCTGATGCTCGCGAGGGCCACCGCGACACGACCGTCGGGAGACCGCCACGCTGACGAGAGAACCTCGGGAGAGTTGATGTGCGCCTCGATGGGCCCGCCGAGGCGCGCAGCGTAGATAGAGATGCGCGAAAGAAGGATATCGGACGACTGAACGTCCACCACCGGCGGGCGCAGATACGTACCAGACAGAAAGTATTCGCGTAGTCCATATCGCAGACGCGCCAGCCGCTCGAGGTAGTCGATCTCGGTGCGACGCGCGGTGAGCTGATCGGGAAGGAAATTCGCAATTGTTGGCTGCATTCCCCAGACGAACATCCGCGCCTGCTCCAGATAGAATTGCCGCACGTACTTCGAATCGAGAAGCGTCATCGCTGTCGCCGGCCGCTTCTCTACGGGCCATAGCTCATCGTACGGTGGCAGGGTCAGCGAGCCGTAAGTGCCGTACGTCAGAGCGTACGGGTGATACGCGGCCTGGAACATAGGAATGACTTCCCAGCCTGATGCGGGATCCGAGTAACGCTCTCTGCTCACCTGCAGCGTGAGAAAAGCGTCGAGATACGGCATCCAGCCTTCACCGCCGCCTTCACCTGCGAATGCAGTGGCGCGTGATCCCTTTCTCTTGCGCAAATCGTTCGCAAGCTCGCGGAAACCGTTCATCCAATAGTTGCCACCACCCACCGGATGACCATGGTCTGCACTCCAGTCAACGAGGCTGAGCACCGCCTGATCCATGTAGATGCCGTCGAGGCCATACTGCTTGATGACGGTGTCGGCGATGCCAGCGTACTTGTTGCGCCAGAACGGTGTCGCGATATCCATCGTCGCGCACGGTAGCGGGTTGAACACGTTGTACGTTTCGAGTCGCAGCGTACCATCGCGTTCGTGCACTGCCCACTTCTCGGCGCCTTCAGCCTTCCAGCTCGGCGTGTTGACGCACCAGAGACGCTGGTTCATGTAGACGATCGCATGCAAGCCGGCTCCGTGCGCCGTTTTCACTGCACCGGTGAATTTGTCCGCTCCTTCTCGCGGGGGCAGATAGTCGGGGAAGCTTGTGTCGTACGGGCCGTTGTGCCACCAGTGCCAGAAAACGCTGACAGGGAGTTGGGCGTCTTTCTGCAATGCAGCGGCTGGCTCGAGCACGACGTCCGAGCGTCCGCGGTTCCACTCCCAGATTCCGGTATCTCTCAGCCACGCAGGGGTGGCTCCGGTCGCAAGCCGGCTGTTACGAGCCCATGACTGGCGGACGCCCCATTTCCGGTACCGCTGAATCGCCGTCAGCCAATCACCGGGTACTATGCCGACAATAGCGGCGTACGGCGGCGCGTAGGTGTCCGACTCTCCCGGGTTTGACGGCATGTGGACCATTGCATAGCCAGCCGATCCATCGGACGCGCCCCAGAGGAGAAAACTTTTGCGAAATGAAAGCGAGTCGTCCGCGGCAAAATAAAGTCCGCCACTCCTCTCGCTCGACAGCGAGATCATCTGCATCGAGAGAGAACCGGGATAGACGAACTCGAGTCTCTTCGATGGCGTGTTGCCAGGAGCGAGAAGCGCGCGTGGATCACGTGCGACTTGTCCCATCCACGCCGGTACCGCGAGCTCCTGTCCCGAGCCATGGGTCGCGATTCCGGTAATCCGCGGAAAATTCACCCTGTCGACAGGGATGCCGCGAATGCCGGCGAGGCTGATGTGCCAGATCAGAGTTGTATCGGGCAGCATGACTACCGTTGCCGCAACACGTAGCGTGAGTGCCGCGGTTCCGGCAAAGCGATCCCAAACCAGCTCGAGCCTGTTTGCGCCCGACCTGCGCCATGTAAACCGACCCGCCTGGGAAGCGCGAATCGCCGGCGCACCCCAGCCGGGTTTTAGGTCGAGAGACCAGATGCCTGCCGAATCAGTCGCGCCGCCGCCCAGCGCACGCCCCCGCCCGTCGCGCAGCGCGAGCACATGCCCATCGGTGCCTGACAACTCCAATCGCATCGCAGCGCTCGCAAGAACCGGCTGCTGCTGTGCAGCCAATACCTGCGGTGTCCCTATCGCGAGCAGCGCGCACAGCAGCCTCACAGCCATCAGCGATAGATCAGATAGGGTTTCACGCGCCCGGAGAAGGTGGCGGAGGCTGCGCGCCATTTTTTCAAGAGTCGATCGACCTTGTTCTTTTCGACCGCGGCGCGAAGCTCATCGGTCCCCGCAAGCCGGTCAATCTGGGGCAGGCGCCATTTAAAATCGGTTGTATGGCGGGCGTAGATCGCGCGCAACATTCGCGCTCCGACTTCCACGGGGCGAACGGCATTGCGATCGGTTACTCGCACCTTGATCATCGGAATGGTCTGGCCGCCGAACTTGTATCCAGCCTCGATGCTGCGGGTCGCCGTGTCGAACCGCACGCCGGGCAGCTTGAGCGCATTAAGCTCTTTGGCAATTGCGGCGTTATCGGTCATCCACGACGCGCCGATAAGGGTGAAGGGGTCGTCCGTCCCGCGGCCTTCTGTCGCTGACGTGCCCTCGAAGAATACCGTGCCCGGGTAGAGCAGCTCCGCGTCGAGATTGCGCAAATTGGGCGACGGATTCACACGGGGAATTCCAGTCTGGTCGAACCACATCGCGCGCCGGTAGTTCTTCATCGGAATAACAGTGACTTTTGCATCTATGAGCTTTGTGCCGGCCAGGTACCGCAGGAGCTCGCCTGGAGTAAGGCCATATCTGAGTGCTACCGGAAACTGACCGACCAGAGAGGCAAACTTCGGATCAAGGATATTTCCTTCGATCCGGTCGGCCCGGATCGGGTCGGGACGGTCGAGCACGATTATTGGCTTCTTCGCCGCGTGCGCGGCGTTCGCGAACGTCCACTGGTACGTGTACACCCGCGCACCGACGTCCTGAATGTCGTACAGGAGAACGTCGATATCCTTCAGCATTTCCGGAGTAGGGACACGAATGTCGCCGTAAAGTGAATACACTTTCACCCCGGTAGCCGAATCCACGCTCGATGCAATCTTCTCACCGGCTTTGGCCGCGCCACGGATGCCATGTTCAGGGCCAAAAAGCGCCGTGAGTTTTACGCCGGGAGCGTGGAAAAGGAGGTCGATGGTACTTGTTCCTTTTCTGTCGCGTCCGGAGTGATTCGTCAGGAGGCCGACCCGTTTTCCCTTGATGAGGTGAAGAGAGTCGGACAGGAGCACTTCGATTCCAGGCACGACATCGGCAGACGATTGAGCAACTGCCGGCGAAGCCGGGAGCGCGCAGCAAAGCGCGATGAGCAGGGCACTACGGTGAATGGGCATGAGTCTACATTATCCTGAATGGAGCGCCCCGGTTAGAGCGGTCACTCCTCAAGAAAAGAAACCCCGGGCCGAGAGGCCCGTTTGTTCCTTTAGATCGCGCGGCTTTCACGGCCCCTCTCTTGCCGCTTAATTACAGGGCTGAACCGAGAAGCATTCTTTAACGAAAAAAGATCCTATGTGTGGAATTGTCGGATATGTAGGAGACAGGGCAGCAACTCCGCTCCTGATCGATGGATTGAAGCGCCTCGAGTATCGCGGATACGATTCTGCCGGTGTTGCCATTCTCAATGGAAGTGGAGTGGAAACCCGCAAGGCAGCAGGAAAGATCTCCCGTCTCGAGGCAGTCCTCGCGTCAAACCCCATCAGCGGCAATTCGGGAATTGCGCACACCCGCTGGGCCACCCACGGCGCACCGAACGAGTGCAACGCGCACCCACACGTTGACTGCAAGGGACATATCGCGGTCGTCCACAACGGAATCATCGAGAACTCCACGTCCCTCAAGGCGCGGCTGGTCGAGCTTGGACACAAGTTCGTCTCCGAGACAGACACCGAAGTCATCGCCCACCTCATCGAAGAGGCGTTCGACGGAAATCTCGAAGACGCGGTGATCGAAGCGCTCTGGCAGATTGAAGGCACGTACGGAATCGCCGTCGTATCGAGCGAGGACCGCAACAAGATCGTCGCCGCACGCAAAGGCAGCCCGCTTCTCATCGGACTCGGCGACGGCGAGTACTACATCGCCAGCGACGCGTCAGCGATTCTTTCCCAGACGCGCGAAGTGGTCTACCTCGACGACGGCGACCTGGCCGTCGTGACCAAGGACGGCTATCGCGTAATCGACCTTCGCGCGAAAGAGATCGACAGAAAGGTTCACAAGATCGACTGGGATCTGAGCCAGATCGAGCGCGGTGGCTTCGACCACTTCATGCTCAAGGAGATCTTCGAGCAGCCCGAAACGATCGAGAACTGCATGCGCGGCCGCCTTCTCGACGAAGAAGGGACCTCCAAGCTCGGCGGCCTGAACATGACCGACGAAGAGCTACTCAAGTTCGACAACATCGTGATTACCGCCTGCGGAACGAGCTGGCATTCGGCGCTCATCGGCGAGCACATGATGGAAGAGCTCACGCGTATCCCGGTCGAAGTCGAATACGCGTCAGAATTCAGGTACCGGAATCCGATCGTCAACGAACGCACCCTGTGCATCGTGATCTCGCAGTCTGGCGAAACTGCGGACACGCTCGCGGCAATGCGCGAGGCCCGGAGCCGCGGCGCGAGGGCATACGGAATCGTGAACGTCGTTGGATCTACCATCGCGCGTGAATCAGGCGGCGGCATCTACGTTCACGCAGGTCCTGAGATTGGAGTTGCATCGACGAAGGCTTTTACCAGCCAGGTCGTAGCGCTTGCGCTCCTGACACTCAAGATCGGCCGATTGAAGGGAGTATCAGTCGTCAAGGGCAAGGAGATCATCGACGCACTTCGCGCACTGCCGGGCCAGGTGCGACAGATCCTGGAGCGCGCCGATGAAATCGAGCAGATCGCTGAGGAATTCAAGCGCGCACAGAATTTCCTGTACCTCGGGCGCGGGTACAATTTCCCGACCGCACTCGAGGGCGCGCTGAAGCTCAAGGAAATCAGCTACATCCACGCCGAGGGTTACCCGGCTGCGGAAATGAAGCATGGTCCCATCGCTTTGATAGACGAGATGATGCCCGCTGTTTTCGTCACGCCACACGACGCGGTGTTCGACAAGGTCGTGTCGAATATCCACGAGGTGAAAGCGAGAAAGGGACGTGTGATCGCGATCACGAGTCGCGACGAGCCATCGCTCGCCGGCAAGCTTGACTACGAGTTCAGGATCCCCGAGACGATCGACATGCTCACGCCTGTTCTCGCCTGCATCCCGCTCCAGCTCCTGGCGTATTACATCGCAGTGAAGCGCGGATCGAACGTCGATCAGCCGCGCAACCTGGCGAAGTCAGTAACGGTCGAGTAGCCACTGCGCGTACTGTTGCAGCTCGTCTCCCGCGCGGAGGTGCGCGTGGACGGCAACGCGATCGGAAAGATTGGAAAAGGCTTTGCGCTCCTCGTCGGTTTTACTTCAACCGACACCGACGAGAAAGCTGAATGGATGGCGGAGAAGGTTTCCGGCCTGAGACTTTTCCAGGATGCTGACGAAAAGATGAACCTCTCCCTCAGTGACGTAGGGGGAGAGGTTCTAGTCGTTTCGCAGTTCACCCTCTATGGAAACGCGGAAAAGGGCAGGCGTCCCAGCTTCATCGATGCAGCCAGGCCTGAACAGGCAATTCCCTTGTACCGGAAATTCATCTCTGCGCTCGAGTCGAAAGGACTTCGAGTCGCACAGGGTGAATTCGGCGCGATGATGGAGGTTGACCTCGTGAACGACGGCCCTGTGACTCTTTGGATCGAGCGCTGATGCGGGTATCGGAGATGGCTGTCGTCCTCGCCTCTGCATCTCCCCGCAGGCGCGACCTCCTCGACCTCATTGGAATTCGCCACGAGGTGCGTCCGGCGGATATTGACGAGTCGTTGCGCGTTGGTGAGCTGCCGGAAGCGTACGCCGAGCGGCTGGCACGAGCAAAAGCAGAGACGCTTATCGCGCTAAACCCGAACGCTTTGATCATTGGCGCGGATACAATCGTCGTGATCGACGACGTAGTACTCGGCAAGCCGCGAGACATCGGAGATGCAGAGCGAATGCTTGGTGTGCTCAATGGGCGCAATCATACGGTGATGACTGCAGTTGCAGTGCACTACATGGGGAAGACTGTCTCGACAGTCGAAATGGTTGACGTGACGTTCAGGCCGTTGAGCGAAGATGAGATTCGGAACTACGTCGCGACCGGTGAGCCGATGGACAAGGCCGGCTCATACGGAATTCAGGGTTACGGAGCGACGATAGTCAGGCGAATCGACGGAGACTACTTCGCAGTGATGGGACTTTCGCTCGTAAAGCTCGTAGCTCTGATGGCCGAAGTCGGCGTGAGCTACGACTTCGGGCGATAGCGGTCGTTCCAGATCGACAACCGTTGTTCCACATCGGCGACCGTGATGCGAGACATCCGGTCGCCTTTCGTTTTCATCGTGATCGGTCCCGATGCTGGACCGTCATGGAACGCGTCGACGATCAGGTCGTGGAATTTCCGGTACGGTCCAGTGCGGCGAGGGTCTGTATAGCCGATGAGCGAGATGACGGGCCGGTCGAGCGCTACAGTCATGTGAAGAGGACCTGTATCGGGTGACAGCACAAGCTCCGATGCGTCGAGAATGCCGACGAGTTTGCGGAGTCCGCTGCCGAGCGCGGAGATCGGCTTGGCTTTGCTCATCGACATGATTGTCGCTGCCGCTGTTGTTTCCCGCTCTGAATTCCCACCGACCAGTACCGGCTGAAGCCCATATCTCTCGGAAAGAATATCCGTCACCTCGGCCCAGCGCTCTGGAAGCCAGTCTTTTTCGGGTTTGCTGGTGGCGACAACGATCGATGCGATTGGACGGTCGATTCCGGAGACGAAATTTCTCTGCCACTCCAGCTCGTCGGGCCATGGTCCAAGGTTCCATGTGACAGGCTCGGATGGGATTCCGAGCTCAGTGAGAAACTCGAAGTACTGATCCTGGACGTGCTGCATCGAATGCGCGGCGATGCGCTCCGTCGTGAACAGCCAGTTCGCATCGCGCGCGCGCGAAAAGTCAAAGCCCAGTCGTCGCTTTGCTCCGGACATGGCAGTGATCAGGCCCGCCTTGAAGTAGACCTGAAGGTCGATGAGCAAGTCGAATTGCTTTTTGCGAAGCTCCCGGCTGATGTCGAGAAACGCCGACGGGCCCTTTGTGCGGTCGAAAAGAATTATCTCGTCAACTGATGGATGGCCGCGCACCAGGGACGCTGCACCTGCCTGCAGGACCCATGTGATGTGTGAGGCAGGGTAACTGCGTTTGATTGCGTTGATCACAGGGAGCACATGTACTGCATCGCCGACTGCGCTCATCATCACGATGCAGACGCGGTCCATCGGCTTGCCGATCATCGCGCCGTAACGGACGCAGACGCCCGAATCGATTCGATCTCTTTGTCAGTTATCGAGATGTCGCCTCGCTCGCGAATCTTTTTGAGTGATCGTTCCAGTCGGTCGAAGTTGGCCTTCGACACCATAGGATCGGCCGGTAGGTGGAACCGGATCCGGTCGACATCCAGGACATGCGCGAGCGCGCCGTGGGAATCGTCCCATGTGAGGAGCACGTTCCTGACATTCAGATCGGGGTGATGTGCACCAACTCGCGCGAGTAACGCCAACAGGTTCCCGGCCGCCGCGAGACACTGGGCGCGATGGTCACCACTGGGGACTTCCTTTAGTACAATCGAAAGGTCGTGTCCGTCCTTTATCTCACGCGTGGCAACATCGCTTCGTCGAAAGATTGGACCGGCGCGATACGTTATGAACGCGACCACCTCGGGCGTTGGAACTCCAGCCATGCGCAGCCGCATCGAGTTGATGAGCTCGCGCAGCGCTCGAGTGGGAGGAAAGAAGAGGTCCGACTTTGTTTTGCCCAGCGCTCCGCCTCGCATGGCGTGGCGCACGACTACGTCCCCGCCGTCCTTGGGAAGGGAGATAGCGTACGCTGGTGCACGACCCTTGAACATCCGCGCGTCGGGTTGCCGGGCCGCGTACTCGTATAGAGTCTCCGTAGCGAGAATCTCCTCGATTCCAGGTCGGCTGCTTTCGATCGCAAGACCACGCAC
>DATLDF010000034.1:0-21460 GCA_035525975.1 Gemmatimonadaceae bacterium | reverse complement strand
CCTCGTGGTGGGAACGGGCGGACTTGCCGAAGTACTCCGGCCCCACCTGAAATCGTTCGACGAGGTCGATCCGTTCCTGACTCTGAAAGGGGTCAGAATGGGGTACGAGCTGCTGACCAGATAGAGGTCTCTGCGGTCTCTGTGGTCACCGTGTAAAGTTTTTGTAGAACTAGCATATTTGTGATAGCTCACTGGGGAAATCACGGCTGAACGGGCCCGCTTGAATTAGCTGTCCGCACCCGATAACTTGCGTCGTTAGCACTCGGCAACTAAGAGTGCTAACGCCCTTTTTTTTCAGCCATTCTCAGCAGGAGGAATGCACAATATGGCCAAGAACAGCAGTGTTGCTCCACTCGCGGACCGCGTAGTCGTTCGCGCTCTGGAAGAGACCGAACAGATGCGTGGCGGGCTTTTCATCCCCGACACCGCAAAGGAAAAGCCGATGCAGGGCGAAGTCATCGCCGTCGGACCCGGACGCTACGAGAAGGACAAGCGCGTCCCGATGGAGCTCAAGGTCGGCGACAAGGTTCTGTACGGTAAGTACAGCGGAACCGAAGTCACCATCGATAACGAGCCGCTTCTGATCCTCCGCGAAGCCGATGTGCTCGCGGTTGTCAACTAACCGCAAGGGAACGAATCCATGGCAGCCAAAGAACTCCATTTCAACACCGAAGCTCGCGCAGCGCTGAAGCGCGGCGTCGATCAGCTCGCCGAGGCCGTGAAGGTCACCCTCGGACCGAAGGGAAGAAACGTCGTCATCGACAAGAAGTTCGGCGCACCGACCGTCACCAAGGACGGCGTCACCGTGGCCAAGGAGATCGAGCTTTCTGATCCCCTCGAGAACATGGGCGCGCAGATGGTGAAGGAAGTCGCGACAAAAACGTCCGACCTCGCAGGAGACGGCACCACGACCGCGACGGTTCTTGCCCAGGCCATCTTCCGCGAAGGCCTCAAGAACGTTACCGCAGGCGTAAACCCGATGGCGCTGAAGCGCGGCATCGACAAGGCCGTTGCCGCCGTCGTCGAAGAGCTCAAGAAGATGAGCGTCGTCACGCAGGGCAAGAAGGAGATCGCACAGGTTGGCTCGATCTCCGCAAACAACGACAAGGAAATCGGCGATCTGATCGCCGAGGCGATGGAGAAGGTCGGCAAGGACGGCGTCATCACAGTCGAAGAGGCAAAGGGCCTCGAGACGACGCTGGAGACGGTCGAGGGAATGCAGTTCGACCGCGGTTACCTCTCGCCGTACTTCGTCACCGATCCTGAAAAGATGGAAGCCGCTCTCGACGACGCGATGATTCTCATCCACGACAAGAAGATCTCGTCGATGAAGGATCTCCTTCCGATCCTCGAGAAGGTCGCTCAGCTCGGCAAGCCGCTGCTCATCATTGCAGAGGACATTGAAGGCGAAGCACTCGCGACACTCGTCGTGAACAAGCTCCGCGGCACGCTCCGCGTCGCAGCAGTCAAGGCTCCCGGCTTTGGCGACCGCCGCAAGGCGATGCTGCAGGACATCGCAGTTCTCACCGGTGGACAGGTGATTTCTGAAGAAGTCGGCTTCAAGCTCGAGAACGCAGTCGTCACTGACCTTGGAAAGGCGAAGCGTATCGTCGTCGACAAGGACAACACCACGCTGATCGATGGCGCTGGCGACGACGACAAGATTCAGGGCCGTATCAAGGAGATCAAGGCGGCCGTCGAGAAGACGACGTCTGACTACGACAAGGAGAAGCTGCAGGAGCGCCTGGCGAAGATTGCCGGCGGTGTTGCGGTGATCAATGTCGGTGCAGCAACCGAGAGCGAGATGAAGGAGAAGAAGGCTCGCGTCGAGGATGCACTCCATGCAACGCGCGCAGCGGTCGAGGAAGGAATCGTCCCCGGTGGCGGCGTCGCGCTCGTTCGCGCACAGAAGGCGCTCAAGACGCTCAAGCTGGAAGACAGCGACGAGCAGATTGGCGTCGGCATCATCAGCCGCGCGATCGAAGAGCCGATTCGCATGATCGTTCAGAATGCGGGCGGCGAAGGCTCGATCGTGATCGAGAAGGTTCGCAACTCCAAGGAAGCGAACTACGGTTACAACGCTCTGACTGACGAGTACGAGAACCTGGTCGAGGCCGGTGTCATCGATCCGACCAAGGTCACGCGTACTGCGCTTCAGAATGCAGCATCGATCGCTGGTCTTCTCCTCACGACTGAAGCATTGATCGTCGAGAAGAAGGAGCCGTCGAACGGTGGTGGAAATGCTGGCGGCCCTCCGGGCGGCGGCATGGGCGGAATGTACTAAGGCCAGCTTCGCTGGCCGGGAAAAAGGGGGGGCCTTTCGGCTCCCCCTTTTTTCGTCGCTAAGCGCCAAACGCCAAAGGCCACACGCTAAGGGCGGGTCTTTTTGTAGTAGCGCGTGGCCTGTGGCGCACGGCGTTTGGCGCCGTAAACAACTGGAACACCCTTTGCATTTAGAGGCGCTATCAAGCCTCAAATACAAGGAATCGCAACGATGCGCGCAGTCATAAGAACAGCAGCAATCCTGGGAACAATTTCGGTTTCAGCACTGATGGCCCCCGACGTCATGGCAGAGGGCAGGGAAGGCGCCCAGCCAAACATTGTCGCCAGCATCAGCAACAAGCAGATCCTCCTCAAGCTCGGCGACTCCGTCGTGCAGACCTACTACGTGGCAACAGGCGCAGAAAAATATCCAACCCCGACGGGTTCGTTCATCATCAGGAAGCTGACCTGGAATCCGAGCTGGACTCCTCCGCCTGACGCAAAGTGGGCAAGAAACAAGACCGCCACGGAACCGGGTGACCCGAAGAACCCGATGAAGGTCGTCAAGATCTTCTTCAAGGAACCGGACTACTACATCCACGGCACCGCCGACGTCGAGAGCATTGGCTCGGCCGCATCGCATGGTTGCCTTCGCATGGACCCCGATGAAGTAATGGAAGTCGGAAAGTGGGTGATGGAAAACGGCGGCTTGCGGCAGCAGGAAAACTGGTTGATGCGGCTGGTCCATTTCCGGAACCACGAGAAGGTCATCTACCTCTCGAAGCCTGTACCGATCAAAGTTGTTGCCTGATATCAAGGGTTCTGGTCTTCGCACTCAAGCAATCTCATATTCGCGCGATGACTGCAAAGCGCTTCCTTGAAACGTCGAGATACTACCTCGCGACCGAGTACCCGTCGAAGATCCGCCTCGCCGTGGCGGATCTTTCGTATGACGATATCTGGCGGCGCCCGGATGAAGATTCGAACAGCATTGGAAATCTGATTCTCCATCTGGCTGGAAATATCAGGCAGTGGATAGTCGCCGGAATCGGCGGCGCGCCAGGCGACCGGGATCGCGCGTCTGAGTTCGCGATGCGACATGGGCCGGCGCTTCCGGAGCTTCTGAATCTTCTGACTGCTGCTGTGAACGATGCGGACGAGGTTCTCGCCGGCCTCGACAAGAATGACCTCACCGCAGAGCGAACCATTCAGGGCAGAGACACGAACGTGCTCGACGCGATCTATCACGTCGTCGAACACTTCTCGATGCACACCGGCCAGATCATCATGCTGGCGAAGATCTTTCAGCCCGGTGCCGTGAAATTCTACGACGATGCGGGTGGAAACGCCGTTCCGCTCTGGGGTGGCAGAGAAGGGATGCCTGCAACCCGCAAAGGCGCCTAGGCTTTCCCGGAAGTTGCGAGCGGCACCACACCTTCGCACTATGGTACTATCCTGTTCGACGCCCATTCAATTGGATCGCACTATGTCTGTCAGCAACCATGTTCCGTTTCGTTTCGCCCCGAGTAGTTGACAACCTCGCCGCTGGATCTCGATGAAGAAACGATGCAGCGGCTCGGTTACAGGGCCGTCGACATCGTTTCGCACCACCTTGCCACCATCCGCGAGCAGCCAGTTATCGCAACTGCTCCACGTGCGCAGCTGCACGACGCGTTCTCCGCCGATGCGCCGCGAAGTGGGACTGATTTCGAGAAGCTGATCGGAACTCTCGAACAGAGTGTCTTCCCCTACCACGCCCGCGAACCACACCCGGGATTCCTCGCTTACGTCTCGAGCTGCCCGACATTTCCCGCGCTGCTTGGAGACTGGCTCGCCACCGGCTACAACTTTTTCGCTGGCGTCTGGCCGGTTGCGGCAGGGCCCAACCAGGTCGAGATGGTCGTTCTCGAATGGTTTCGCCGGTGGACTGGGATGCCCTTGGGCTCCAGTGGGCTTCTCACCTCTGGCGGATCGGGCGCAAATCTTACTGCCCTCGTCGCTGCGAGGCACGCAGCGGTGGAGAAGGGAAAAGACATCCGCAAGCTGACGGTCTACACGTCAGCGCAGGCGCATTCGTCAGTCGTCCGGGCTGCATGGATTGCAGGCATAGCCCGCGAAAACGTTCGGACGGTCGCGATGGACGAGCTGTTTCGCATCGACGTCAACCACCTGAAGCGGGTTGTCGCCGAGGATCGGTCGAATGGCCTGGAGCCGTTCGTGGTCGTCGCCAGCGCGGGAACGACAAACACGGGCTCGGTCGACCCACTTCACGCGATCGCCGATTTCACTGGTGCGGAATCAATATGGCTGCACGTCGATGCGGCGTACGCAGGATTCGCTGTGCTGAGTGAGGAAGGGAAGGCGATGCTCAGCGGGATCGAGCGAGCCGACAGCCTTACCCTCGACCCGCACAAGTGGCTCTTCGTCCCATTCGAGTGTGGATGTCTGATGGTGCGCGATCCTGGAGTCCTCAGCGACGCGTTCCGCATCGTCCCGGAATACCTGAAGGACGTTCAGCCGGGCGAAGAGGAGGTGAACTTCTCCGATCGGGGAGAGCAGCTTACCCGATATTCACGGGCGTTGAAGGTATGGATGTCCGTGAGCTACTTCGGAACCGATGCGATTCGCGATGAAATCGAGGCTGCGTTCAAGCGGGCGCGCGTGCTCGAGTCTCTCGTGCAGCAATCAACGGATTTCGAGATTTTGTCTCCGGCGCAATTCGGAATTTGTTGCTTCCGGGCGCGTCCCGCTGGAGTTAAGGAGAGTGACCTCGATGCCCTCAACGACAGAGTCAACTCGCGCGTCGTTTCCAACGGACGGTTTCTCATTTCATCGACGCGACTGCGCGGAAACTTCTCTCTTAGAATCTGTACACTCGGCTTCCGAACTACTGAGGACGACATCAATGCTCTGTTCGGCGAGATCAAACAGGCGCTCGCGGCAGAGACCAGCTAGGTAGAGCGTCGTCGCCTCATCGCGACAACTGCCGTCGTGAGCCAGATCCACGCTAACCATACGCCTCTCTCCGGCATCGTAAGGCTTCCGATCGTCTGGCTGGCAGCAATGGGAAATGTGAACGGAAGCCCAGTACCGTGCGTTCTCGGTCGAAGGCGCTTGATGATGGTGACAGCGGTAGTGTCACGTGCGCGAAATGGTTCTTCTATAAGACGGCCCACTGAATCCGGCGACAATGATCTCCAGCCCGGGATACGTATCAGATTCCAGGCAGCGACTGTCCGGCCCCATCCATGATTGTTCGACGAAGACACGAGCAGCAGGCGATTGCGACTCGCAATCTCCCGAATTCTGTGTTCCTGGCTGTCGAGCTGTCCGAGACCCCTTGGCGCGGCATCGACCAGCTCTAGGCCGGTAAATTGGGGGAACGTGTCTGCAACAGCGGCTGCGACTGAATCGATCTTTCCCGGAATGGCCGCGATTGTGACTGGCTGACGGCCGATGCTCGGCGTCCCGTGCTGCAGTTCACCCCATCCTGTTAGTATTGCCGTGTCCTCTCTCGTGAGGGCTAGCATAATGGTCGACACTTTGTGATAGTGCCCCTCGACTGCCGTCAGCAACGAGACTCGTTCGCCCGCACGCGACGGATTTCTGGGACGCGCTTCCATCGCGCCCCACCACTTCACGTGGTCAGTGATAAACGCGATGTCGAATCCGCCTGACTGATGCCAGTCGCGATTTCTTTCCTCCGTGAACTGTTGATACGCGTCGTGTGACGCCTTCGTGTGACTGTGGAAGTCAACGCGAACAACTTGCGGGTCACTGACAACAAGTTTCGCCATCGGCCTCGGAAGCAAAATTACGAGAGCCTCCGTGACGACGATCGACGCGAAGACAAACAAAAACGTGCGAAGAACGCGAACGCCGACCCGCCTTGGTGGCTCCCTGCGCGCGGTCCATGCAGCTCCAGCGATGACAAGAAACGCAAACACGCACAGCAGCCACACAGATTGCGGAATCGACAACAGACTCAACAGGTCGAGAGTTCGCGACAGCGGCGACGTTGAGACGTACGCCGCCGGGAGGTCAAGCCTCACTCCATGTGGCACCGGACCGTCGAGCGCACTTACGACCGGGCTCACTCGGCCGGCGAGTCCGAGCACGAGTGCAGTGAGCGCTAAGGGCAGCGCCAGCGCGCGAAACTTTATGATGTTACCTCAGGAGGCGCGCGATACTTTCGAAATCGTCGCTTAGCGGGCCATCACGATGCGCGCGGCATCCAGCGGCTCGAGCAGTTGGCCGGGCCGGCGAATGAGGACTGACGCATCGGCGCCGAGTTCCGCGATGCCGGTGTTAGCGCGAATTTCCCTGTCGCGTCGAATCCGCTTTCGGATCTCGTGGTTGTGCTTCCACTTCTCCGGATCCACATACGGGCGCTCATGATACAGATGAAGGCACGGCGTGCGGTGCCGGACCTGCTTTCCATGCATTCCGGCGTTCACGAGGCGCTCACCCAGCGCGCGATCGAGTCCGCCATACGCCATATCGAGATCGAAGCCGTTCACTGCGATGATGGCCGAGCGCCATGTGGACGAGTTATGCCCGTTCCAGGTACGGCGCGTCGGCGTGACGACGTCCATCAGTGTCGGTGCAATTCGTCCGCGAAGCAGCCGGAGCGCGCGCTTCCCCGGATGCCATCCCAGCGCGCGAAGACGTGACGATTCCATCGCGCGTCCCGACTTGATGTCGTCGATTGAAATTGCCCGGCTGGCTTCACTTGGCAGCTTGATGTAACCGCCGGAGAGGAAACAGCCAGGCCGCGCAAGTCGAGCGTGCACCGTAACGAAGTCGTCCCGCGGTATGCAGTCGCCGTCCGAGAAGAGGAGATACTCGCCGGAGGAGGCGAGGATCGCACGGTTCAGGATTTCGGTCTTTCTGAACCCACGGTCCTCGTGCCAGACGTGGAGTACGTCGAGCCCGGTGGTGGCAGCTACGCGATCGATCACGTCGGTGGTCGCAGGCCCCGAGCCGTCATCAGCAATGATCAGCTCGAAGTCAGTATGGGTTTGACCGGCATAACCCCACATGACCTTTTCGAGCTGCTCCGGCTGATTATACGTCGTGATGATGACGGAGACGCGCATAGTCATAACTTATGCTGCCTCGTTCAGTCCCGCGACAGGCGTTTAGGGCCGCCGCTTCTACAAACCGAGCGAAAGCTGGCTCGCTCCGAAATCCCGGGCTTTCGCGGCCGAAATTGTCCGGGATGGTGCGTGTTGTGGCGCGGGCGTGATCTGGCCTTTGAAAGCCGTTCGCTTGAGTACTCGCTCCATGCATTCAAACGCCAGCCGCGGCGTATTGTTTACTTCGCTCAGGTGAGCGAGCACCACATGCGCGAGTCCGCCATGAGCACACGCCGCCGCCGCGAGCGCGGACGACCTATTGCTGAGATGACCTTCACGCCCGGCGATACGCCGCTGGAGAACCGGCGGATAAGGACCGTTTCTCAGCATCTCGCCGTCGTAGTTGGATTCGAGAATGAGTATCTCAACCCGTTCAATCGCCCTGGAAACAGTCTCGGTAACTACTCCGAGATCGTAGACGATCGCTGCACGAACACCATTGGGCTTGCCCGTTGCAACAATCGCGATCGGCTCCTCTGCATCGTGAGAAATGGCGACTGTCCGAATCTCGATCTCGCCGATTTCAATCGAGCCATTCGATGCTACTGTGCGCGTGTCGGCTTCGTCCAGGCCGACGCAGGCGCCCTTTGTCCCTTCGGTCGCGTAAATCTGCCAGCCCCACTTCTTCGCGCACGAGATGGCGCCCTTCGCGTGATCCTCGTGCTCATGCGTGATGATCACAGCCTCGATCGATCGGGGATCGACGCCAATCAGTCCAAGCCGCTTGGATATCGCACGGTTCGAAAAGCCTGCATCGACAAGCACCCGGGTGCTGCCTGCCTGCATCAGGACTGCGTTTCCCTTGCTGCCGCTGCCGAGCACGCAGAGTTTCATTCTTTGCCGGCGCTGGCGTTGTAGGCCGCGGCGAGTTGCCGGCGCGCCGCATCACTAAGCGTCACGTGACGACGTTCCATCATTCTCGCAGCGACCTCGAGAAACTTGTCGAGCTCGTAGCGATCGTATGGTTCGCAGTCGCCCCACGCGAAGGCGGGAATTCGTTTCGGGGACGTTGAAGCGCCGTAAACATTGGCTCCCGCACCGATAACGCAGCCGGTGGTAAGCATCGTTCCGATTCCGGTTTTCACATGATCTCCGACCAGACTGCCGAGAAACTGCAGGCCGGTGTCGCGTAAGCCGGATGGAGTCGATATTTGCACGCTGCCATAGGTGTTCTTGAGATTGCTCGTCGTAGTTCCGGCTCCAAGGTTCACCCAGCGACCGACGTAAGAGCTGCCGACGAAGCCAGTGTGTCCCTTGTTCGAATGTCCGAGCATTACAGAGCCACTTATCTCGCCGCGAACTTTGCAGACATCCCCGATCGAGCACGCGCGGATTGCATCCCCTGCTATGGTGCTATTCTCGCCGATGTAACACGGTCCCACGATGCGCGTGAACGAAGCGATCGAGGCGCCGCGCCGAATGAGGATAGGGCCAGCAGAAGCATCGAGTACTACGAAGGGCTCGATGCTCGCGCCCATTTCGAGGTAAACCTTGTGGCTGCCGACTACGGTGGCGTTCTCCACCACGCCGCCGGCCAGCGACTGGCCCATAATCGGGATGTCGTCGATGAGCTGATCGTTGAGCTGGCCAACGAGATCCCACACCTCGTTCAGCCAGCGTCCGGGCAACTCAGCCGACGTTGTGCCGGGACTTGCAAGCTGCCGGAAGTCGACACTTCCCTCTGCCAGCTCAGACATTTCGATCGACTGGCGGAGCGTCACCGCACACATGACTCCCTCGCACGAATACGATGCGCTCGTGTCATCGACTGAGCCTGACAGGTTCGGAACGAAGCGCGAATTAGCGATAACCGAGCCGCTTGGAATCGTCGCTTCGGACGAGACCGACGGGGCTGCACCCGGCTCGTCGAAATCATTGAGGTGTGCACCAGCAATGAACCCGTACGCCCTGGTACCGGCGACCCTTTCCCAGCGGGACCTGATTATCTCCGCTCCGGCGCGGAGCTCGGACACTGGTCGCGTCAGCGCGAAGGGCTCGAACTGCCGGGCGCGAGTATCGTCGAAAAGATAGAGACGCTTCACTTGGTCTCGAGCATCTCCGGCGGCAGGGAGCTGAAGAGTTCCTTGAGGTCGGATGATTTGTCGGTTGTCGTGACAAGGGTGAGCCCGTCACGCGTAATGACAACAAGATCTGAAACGCCGTAGAGCACGACAGTGTTTCCTTCGGCGTGAACAACGTTGCCGCGCGAGCCGATCGCGTGAACGTTGCCGTTGCTCACGTTGCCCCCGGCGTCTTCCGGCTTGACCCTGCGAAGCGCTCCCCAGGTTCCAACGTCGTCCCATCCGAAATCACCAGAAAGGACTCGCACGCGGCTGCTTCTCTCCATGACACCCACGTCGACGGAAATCGGCTCGACGGCAGCGAAGAATGATTCGAGGCCTGATTCGGCCGCTTTGAATGCTGCCGCGACCTCAGGCGTGTGCTCCCGTACTTCGCTGAGAAAATGTCCAGCCGTCCAGACGAAGATTCCTGAATTCCAGAGGTAGCCGTTGTGCATCATCATCTCGGCTTTTTCGCGGGTCGGCTTCTCGACGAAGCGAGTGACCACACGCGAGCCGCTTCCAGTATCAGCGCCGGGCTCGATGTACCCGAAGCCTGGGTCAGGACGCGTTGGAACTATACCCACTGTGACGAGGGCTTCTTCTTCCCGTGCTGTTCGCTCTGCGGCAAGGAGCGTGTCCCTGAATCCGGCGTCATCGCCAATCGCCCAATCCGCGTGCACGCAGAGCATCGCGGCGTCTGGCCCGTCGCGCCGTTCGATCTCGAGCGCAGCCCACGCCAGGGCTGCCGCCGTTCCAGCCGGCTTCGGTTCGGCAATAATGTTCTCGCGCGGCAGGTTGGGTGCGATTGCCGCGACTGCATCCGTGAGGGATGCGTTTGTCAAAATCAGCGTTCGCTCGGGCGGGACGATCGGCTCCAGACGTCGCAGCGTGTTGACCAGAAGCGGGTCGCTGTTGACGAGGGGAAGCAGCTGCTTCGGACGGTCAGGCGTGCTGAGCGGCCAGAAGCGCGACCCAACGCCTCCGGCGAGGACAACCGCCCATCTAGTCATTTGCAGTCGTTTCCGATTCGGCGACCAGATCGTCGCTCGCAACGCCGGTGAGCCTGGCGATCAGCGAATAGAGCTTCTTCGGGCTGAACGGCTTCGTAATGAAGTCCGTTGCGCCGCTGCTTCGGGCCTCGCGCTCGTACTCTTCCTGACCGGCAGCCGTGAGGATGATGCAGGGAAGCTCCTTCCACTTCTCGCTGGACCGTATCCGATCGAGAACATCGAGGCCGCTGAGCCGGGGCATCATCAGATCGAGAACTACGAGGTCGAGAGCCGGCTCGGCATCGAGAGCGTCAACAGCTTCCTGTCCGTCAAATGCCAGGATCACGTTGAACGGGCCCTGCTCCATCTTGATCTTGATGATTCTGCCGATGTGCGCTTCGTCGTCGGCGACGAGAATGTGCTTGACGGTTGTTTCTGTCTGAGTCATTCGCTGGTTAGAAAAGCCTGGCGATCGATTCCCGGTGGCGGCGGACGTCGTAGAGCAGACTCCCGAGATCCGCGGCTGCCGAGGTAAGCACGCAAAGAACCGCGTCGTCCCCAACCGAGGAGACGACTGCGTAGCCGTTTTCCTGCTCAATTAGTGCAATCCGCAGTGAACCGTGCCCACCGGCCGGGCCGATTTCGTCGCAGGAGGCAACGATTCCGGGCACGCGTGCTGCCAAACCCTCAGCATCGAGATCGATCGTGGACTGGCTGTCGATAAGCAGGCCGTCGCGGCCGAGTACTACGACCGCTTCGATGCCCGGCCGTTGACGGATGGCGACTGTGAGGTCGCGGATGGTCGGCATCAGGGCTCCATCAAAAGTGATGCGAAGCTAGACATGGCAGGAAATCTAGTCAACCGTATTCGCTTGAACTGCCATCAGTTACAGGGTATTATCGAATCAGGGACGGCAATGCCGTCCCACTTCCTTTAATGCAGTATATGAGACATGGAAAACTTGCGCTTGCGGTCATTGCAAGCGCGCTCGCTCTGACGGCTTGTGGCGATCCGCAGGGAATCATCGCGCAGCTGCCCACCATCACGGATTCATACCAGGTCTACGCCCTGACCGGGACGCCCGCTTCGTTTCCGAGCGGGATCAACACGTATGTCCGTTCCGTTGTAAGGGTCGATGGAAGCGCGAACTTCGACGTCGCGTTCGATCTCAACAGCACAGGCCAGGTACTGGTGTACCCGGTCCAGAAGGTCGTGAACACGATCACAGGAAACCGGCAGGTTGGACTCAAGAAGGTTGCGGGAGCCCCGTCGACCATAACCATCGCCCCAACCGGTGCGTACCTCGACAGCACCGTAGTCGCAGTGCCGGGAGAGACGATCATCGTTCAGGCAGTCAGAAACGGCGCAAACGACGCGTGTCAGTTCGGCATCTCACCATATATCTATACGAAGCTCGTCATCGACTCGATTTCTCTTCCGACACGCTCCATTTTCGTCGGCGCGACGCTCGATCCGAATTGCGGCTTCCGTTCTTTCGAAGCGGGCCTGCCCACCAAATAAGCAATGCACGATCTGCGCATGATCCGGGAGCAGATCGATGTTCTCCGCGATGGCATGCGCCGTCGCGGGAAGCTCGATGCTTTGGCTCCGTTCATCGACCGCGCCGCTGAACTCGACGGCGAGCGCCGCGCTGCGATCCAGGCCGTAGAGGAACGAAAGGCCGCGCGGAACGCGATCACTCAGGAAGTTGCGAGAAAAAAGCGCGCGAAAGAGGACGCGGACGATCTCCTCGTTCAATCGCGAAATCTCGGTGAAGAGATCACCCGGCTCGAGAGAGAGCTGTCGGTACTGGAGGCTGAGCTTCACAACAACATGCTCGAGCTTCCGAACATCACGCTGGACGAAGTTCCTGCGGGCGGCGAAGAAGCCAACAAGCAGGTCAGAGCCTGGGGCGAGCCCCGTGAAGCCCGGAGCGTCAAGCCTCACTGGGAAGTCGGAGTGAGCCTGGATATCATAGACTTCGAGCGCGGCGCAAAGATCAGCGGCTCCGGCTTTATCGTCTTCCGCGGAAAGGGCGCGCGGCTCGTGCGGTCGCTGATGAATTTCATGCTCGATCTTCACACCAGCGAGCACGGATACGAAGAAGCCTGGGTGCCCATTCTCGTGAATCGCGCATCGATGACCGGAACTACTCAACTTCCGAAATTCGAAGACGACATGTACGCGATCAAGGACGAGGAATTGTTTCTCATCCCGACGGCGGAAGTTCCGGTTACAAATCTCTACGCCAACGAGATTCTTTCTGAGGCTGACCTGCCGAAAGGAATGACCGCCTACACTCCGTGCTTCAGGCGTGAGGCCGGCGCGCACGGCAAGGACACGCGCGGACTCATCCGCGTTCACGAGTTCGACAAGGTCGAGCTCGTCCGGTATGCCGCGCCTGAGACGTCGTCTGAGCAGCTGGAAGTGTTGACGAGCCACGCAGAAAAAGTTCTTCAGCTCCTCGGACTTCCATACCGCGTGGTGCTGCTCGCCGCCGGTGATACCGGGTTCGGCAGCGCCAAGACATACGATCTGGAAGTGTTCGCGCCCGGTGCCGGCGCCTGGCTCGAAGTGTCTTCCTGCAGCGTCTTCGGCGACTTCCAGGCGCGGCGCGCTGGAATTCGCTATCGGCCGGGAGAGGGGGGCAAGCCGCGATTCGTTCACACGTTGAACGGGTCCGGTCTGGCGTTCCCCCGCATCATCGCAGCGATTCTGGAGCATTATCAGAATGCGGACGGCTCGGTCACCGTGCCCGAAGTTTTGCGTCCGTATTTGGGCTCCGACCGGCTGGGCTGACAGGTGCGCCGGCTGGCTCCGGTCACCATCACGTCGGTTTGCGTTGCGGCGCTACTGGTGTGGTACGTCATCTACACGCAGAGCGTCGTTCGTGAGCTGAGGCATGAGGCATCGCGCGTGGGAATCATGTATGCTCGCGTGTACGACGGCCTCAACGATCCAGGTCCCGACGCTGCGAACACCGCGTTGCTGGACCTTTCGCGGCACATCACCGAATCCGGCGTACCGCTCGTCATAACCGATTCGAAAGGACATCCCACCGCGGCTGCAAATCTGCCTCGCGACCTGCCGTTGGGCTCACCGGACATGGGACAGTTCATCCGCGACCTCGACCGTCAGAATCGGCCGATATCGGAAGGCGATGTGGGAACTGTCCATTTCGGCAACACGCCACTGGTGCGCGGCTTGAGGATCATACCGCTGCTGCAGGCATTGCTCATCGGAATGTTCCTCCTTGCCGGCACTTATGCGATCAAGACGCGCGGGCGAGCCGATCGCGAACAAATCTGGGCAGGGATGGCACGGGAGTCGGCGCATCAGCTCGGAACGCCTATCTCGAGCATGAGCGGCTGGATCGAGCTGCTGCGGGAAGCTGGCGGCGATCCGATGACCGAGAGCGCGCTTTCGCACATGGATGGAGATCTCGAACGATTGAAACGCGTCGCCAACAGGTTTGAGCGAATCGGTCGGCCACCCAGACTTCAAAAGGTTGACGTCGGAGAGCTCGTCGAGCGGGTCGCGACGTATTTCCGCGCCCGTGTTCCCACGCTCGCTCAGCGCGTTACGGTCAATTCCTCACACGACGAGGAGCCACTCATCGTAAACGGCGATCCCGTCCTTCTCGAATGGGCTATCGAATCGCTTGCGAAGAATGCTATCGACGCGCTCGCCGGACGCGATGGCCAGGTCGACATGACTGCGACCGCGATGCCGGAGGGTCACGTGCGCGTCCGCGTAAAGGACAACGGTCCCGGAATCCCCCGTGAGCTGGGCAGCAGAATTTTCGAGCCGGGATTCAGTACCAAGGAACACGGGTGGGGAATAGGCCTGCCCCTGGCCCGCCGGATCGTGCAGGACAATCATGGTGGTGAGCTTTTACTTGTACCTTCAGAACGCGGAGCGACCTTCGATATTATCTTGAGTTGATGAATGAAATGATGGATGCCGCCGGGTCTCCCGCTTCCCCCGGTGACGCAGAGCCCCTCGCTCGGCTCAACCCGGCACAGCGCGAAGCAGTTCTTCATTACGAAGGCCCCCTACTCATTATTGCCGGTGCTGGTTCCGGCAAGACACGCGTACTCACAACCCGGATCGCCCGCCTTATTCAGCATCACGGCGTCGATCCGTCTCGAATCCTTTCAGTAACGTTCACGAACAAGGCGGCCGGCGAGATGCGCGAGAGAATCGCGCGACTCATCGATTCCGACCTGAAGACGATGTGGTGCGGCACCTTCCACGCAGTCGGCGCCCGGATGCTTCGCGCTCACGCTGCCGCCGCAGGCCGCACTCCCAACTTCACGATCTACGACGAAGACGACACTCTCGGCATCGTCAAGCGCGTGATGGAGCGCGTCGGCGTATCGCCCAAACAGTGGACGCCGAAATCGGTACTCGGTCTGATCTCCGACGCCAAGAACGGACTGGTCACTCCGGCCGAGCTACAGGCGGCTGCGATGGATCCCCTGACGAAAGCAGCGGCCGCTGTCTACCTCGAGCTGGAGCCTGCTCTTCGCGCCGCGAATGCAGTGACGTTCGATGACCTGCTCGTACTTCCAGTTCAGGTCTTCCGCGCCAACCCTGTGATCCTCGAGAAGTATCGATCGAAGTTCCAGTTCATTCTCGTCGACGAATATCAGGATACCAACCGCGCGCAGTTCCAGTTCATCAAGCTGCTCGGCAGCGGACATGGGAACGTCGCTGTCGTGGGAGACGACGATCAGTCCATCTACGGCTGGCGTGGGGCGGACATTCGAAACATTCTCGACTTCGAGAAGGAGTTCGCGTCAGCTCGCGTCGTGAAGCTCGAAGAGAATTACCGGTCCACTCCGTCGATTCTGGACGTTGCCAACGCCGCGATCAGCGCCAACGTCGGCCGTCGTGGAAAAACTCTCCGGGCCACGCAGCCGGGTGGAGAAAAGGTTACGCTCTACTCGACGCTCGACGAGCGCGACGAAGCCGACATGGTCGTGGACGAGATGAAGTCACGGCAGTCGAAAGACAACTGGGGGCTCCGCGACTTCGCGATTCTCTATCGCACCAACGCGCAGAGTCGCGCGATTGAAGACGCTCTGAGAAAGAACGCGATCCCATACCGGCTTGTCGGCGGCGTGCGCTTCTACGACCGCAAGGAAATCCGCGATTTGATGAGCTATCTCAAGCTCATCGCGAATCCTGCTGACAACGAAGCATTTCGTAGAGCCGTTTCTGTCCCGCGCCGCAAGCTGGGCGACACGACAATCGATTCGCTCGCCGAGATCGCGCGAAACGCTGGTGTTCCATTGCTGGAAGCGGCGTCTCGCGATGATCTTCTCGGAGGGATGCGCGGCGCTACGCGCGCCGGACTTCAGGAATTTGCCGGGTTGATCAACCGTCTCCGCGAGCGGGCGAAGGAATCGAGCGTCGACGAGCTCCTCCGCGAAATTGTGGATTCGATTCGGTATGGCGACTACCTCCGAGCCGATTCGCCCGAGACTGCCCGTGACAGAGCCGAGAACATCGAATCACTCATTGACGGTGCCGCAGAAGTTGTTGTGGACGACGGCGGTGAAGTAGGACTCACACCGCTCGACCATTTCCTTCAGAAGGCGATGCTCGTCGCTCAGATCGACGCGCTCGATCCCAACGCCGATGCGGTGAGTCTCATGACTCTTCATAACGCGAAGGGACTGGAATATCCGGTTGTGTTCGTCACGGGTCTCGAAGACGGATTGTTCCCGGGCATTAACTCGATGGACGATCCCGACCGTCTCGAAGAAGAGCGCCGCCTCTTTTACGTCGGAATCACGCGTGCCGGGCGAAAGCTGTACTTGTCGTTCGCTGAAAGCCGCCGCCGAAACGGGCAGATGTCCCAATCGCTGCGGTCGAGATTCCTCAACGATATTCCTGGTCTTCTCCTCGACGAGAGGAAGACGCTCAAAGTACGGTCAAGCGGCCGGTCGGCCTTCTCGAGAGACGCGCTCTCGCGCGATACTTTCGGTCAGGCAACCTGGCGTTCCAGCCCGCCGCGGACACAGCACGAGGTGCCGTCGTGGCGCTCGGGAACGAGCAGGGCCGAGATGGACGTCAGCATGGCGCAGCAATCGTACATGCCGGGCGAAAGGATCAAGCACAAGCTCTTTGGCGGGGGCAGGATTGCCGAGGTCACGGGCAAGGGAAGTGACACCAAGGCAGTGATCGAATTCGACGACGTCAATGTCGGCACCAAGACAATCAAGCTCGCATATACCACACTTGAACGGAGTCAGGGCTGATGGCCGTTACGCAGGATGACGTGCGCCATGTCGCTGAGCTCGCGCGACTCGCAGTCGATGAAAATCGGCTCGACCATCTCGTTGCCGAGCTGAACGGGATTCTCCAGCACATGGACGTGCTGTCGCAAGCCGACACGTCAACTGTCGACAGCCTGATGAACGTCCCGGTCGACAGCACGCCGCTTCGGTCTGATTCAAGCGGGCCGCTGCTCATGGCTACGCCGCGCGAGTCATTTGCTCCATCGATGAAGGACGGACTCTTCATCGTGCCTCGCCTCGCCTCACACGAAGACGCGAGCGACTCAGCACCGTGACGATTCCTGATTACACCACGCTTACGGCAACCGCGCTCGCCGCCAAGATCGACAGTGGCAGCGTGTCGCCAACCGAGGCAGTCGACGCGAGCATTGCGCGCTCCAAGGCCGTCGTTGCCGGCAGTGAAGGTCTCAACATCATGTTGTGGACGGACAACGACCTGGCGCGCCGGGATGCTGCCGCACTGGCCGATGGGATGAAACGCGCGGGAAAAGGAGGTCGTCTTGCCGGAGTTCCGCTTGCGGTGAAAGACAACATCGCAACGCTCGGACTTCCGACAACTTGCGCTTCGAAGATTCTCGCGGGTTACGTGAGTCCCTACGAAGCGACCGCCATCACGCGCCTTCGTGAAGAAGGAGCGATCGTCATCGGCAAGACGAACATGGACGAGTTCGCGATGGGCTCGTCAACCGAAAACAGCAGTTACGGGCCAACTCGAAATCCATTGGATGTGAGGCTCGTCCCCGGTGGCTCATCCGGAGGCTCGGCTGCTGCAGTCGCGGCCGGAATCGTACCGGTCGCGCTCGGCTCCGAGACGGGCGGATCTGTGAGGCAACCTGCGGCGTTCTGTGGAGTCGTCGGCGTGAAGCCAACGTACGGGAGAGTCAGCCGGTTCGGACTCGTTGCGTTTGCGTCTTCGCTGGACCAGATCGGGTCGTTCGGGCGCAACGTGGACGACGCGGCTCTTGTAACCGAGATCATGGCCGGAGTCGATCCCAAGGACTCGACGAGCTCGTCGGCCAGGGTGGGTTCCTATCGCGATCAGTACCTGTCGCTGGCGTCATCACCGATGCCGCTCGACGGGGTGACAATTGGCGTGCCGAAGGAGTATTTCCCCGAGAATCTGGATCCGGGCATTCGCTCCCTCTGTGAGCGTTCTGTTGATGTTCTCAAATCGCTTGGCGCAAAGGTCGTCGACGTCGAGCTGCCGCACACTTCACTGGCGATTCCGGTTTACTACATCGTCGCGCCCGCGGAGGCGTCGTCGAATCTGGCGAGGTTCGATGGCGTGCGGTATGGAATGAGAGCGGCGGCCTCGTCGCTGCGGGAGATGTACGCCGAGACGCGCTCCATCGGCTTCGGACCTGAAGTCACGCGGCGGATTCTACTCGGCACTTACGTTTTGTCCGCTGGATACTACGATGCCTACTACAAGAAGGCGCAATCAGTTCGCGAATTGATCACCCGCGATTTCAGGAATGTCTTCGGTGGCGGGGTGGACGCCCTTTTTACGCCGACCACACCAACAACTGCATTTGCAATTGGCGCGATCGCCGATCCGTACGAGATGTATCTGAGCGACATCTTCACGGCGACGGCAAATCTCGCCGGAGTTCCCGCGATGTCGCTTCCAATCGGACGCGTTGGCGGGCTGCCGGTTGGTGGGCAGATAATCGCAAAGCACTTCGACGAAGCGACAATGTTCCGCGTGGCCTACGCCCTCGAGTCGGCACTCGGCGGGGAGGCTCACCAATGACCGGCAAGTACGAAATGGTTGTCGGCCTCGAGGTGCACGTGCAGCTCAAGACGCGCAGCAAGGCGTTCTGTGGCTGCTCGACGAGCTTCGGAGACACGCCAAACATCAACACCTGCCCGATATGCCTCGCGCTGCCGGGAGCTTTGCCTGTGCTAAATGAGAAGGCTGTCGAGCTCGCGACGCGCGCGGCGCTCGCGCTCGGATGCAACCTCCATCCTGTCTCGATCTTCGCGCGAAAGAATTATTTCTATCCCGATCTTCCGAAAGGATATCAGATCTCGCAGTTCGACCAGCCGCTGGCGACCAAAGGAAGCGTGAAGATTGACGTCGGCGATGGCGAGAGGTCGATTGGCGTTACGCGCGTGCACATGGAAGAGGATGCGGGCAAGTCGCTTCACGACAGATATCCGGGCGCGACCGCAATTGATTTGAATCGAGCTGGCGTTCCGCTGATCGAAATCGTCAGCGAGCCCGACATGCGCTCGTCAAAGGAAGCTGGAGCTTACTTGAGAACGCTGCGGCAGATCCTTCAGTACCTCGGAGTAAGCGATGTCAGCATGGAAGAGGGCAGTCTCCGGGTCGATGCCAACGTCAGCGCACGTCCGGTTGGACAAAAAGAGCTCGGGACCAAGACAGAAGTGAAGAACATGAACTCATTCTCGGGAGTGGAGCGTGCCCTGGAGTATGAGTTTACGCGTCAGTCTGGAATGCTGGATCGCGGCGAGAAGATCTCGCAGCAGACACTTCTCTGGGATGCCAACAAAGGAGAAGCCCGGGTGAGCCGCACGAAGGAGGGGAGTCACGACTATCGGTATTTTCCCGAGCCGGACCTCCTTCCGCTGATTCTTCATCCGGAATGGCTGAACGCGATCAAGGCTTCCGTTCCGGAGCTGCCGGCAGACAGGAAGACGCGGTTCAAGGATGAATACAAGCTGGGGCCGGAAGACATCGACAAGCTTACCGCGACTCCGGCAATTGCCGATTACTTCGAATCGACAGCACGAGATTCACAGAATCCCAAGGCCGCTGCCAACTGGGTGATGGGTGAGGGTCAAGCCGCACTGAACATATCTAGGAAATCGTTCGACGAATTTCCCGTGCGGCCAGCTGATCTTGCTCAGCTGATCAAGCTCATAGGCGACGGGCTGCTGAGTCACGCTGCGGGAAAGCAGGTGTTCGCGATGATGGTCGAGACCGGAAAGCCAGCCGCGCAGATAGCTCACGACTCGGGACTTCTCCAGGTCGGCGACGACTCGGCACTCGATGGCTGGATCGACGAAGTGCTCATGGAGCATCCCGACGAAGGAAAGCGCTACTTCGCCGGCGAGAAGAAGCTGCAGGGAGTGCTTGTCGGCTTCGTGATGAAAAAGTCTTCGGGCAAGGCTGACCCGAAGAAGGTCAATCAGTTGTTGGCGTCGCGGGCCGGAGCGGGATAAAGCGGCTCGGGAAGACCGGCAGCATATCGCAGTGAGGTGGCCGGCATTCCGAAGTGTGCCTTCGCGTTGTCGGCCACTCGTGCGTCGTCGCCAATTCTGAGCGCGGCACGTCTCACCCGCTTCGCCTCTCGCAGCGCATGCGTGCCTGCAGGGTCGAGCGAGAAAGGTTCAGCCGAGTCAAAGCGATTGAACAGATCGATGATGTAGTCGTACGACCTCATCATGTACGCCGACACGTCGCATTCGTGAAGGTCCCATCTGCTCTTCTCGGAAACCATCTGGAAGATTCGCTGCCACGACTCGGTGTCAGTGACGTAGACCATGCCGCGGAAAATTCTCCGATTGGTCGGCGTGCTGAAGATCGTCGGGCTCAGGATCCGGTCGAGGTGTCCGTCGGACGAGGAATGGTCGAGCAGGATCACTTCCCTGGCTCGCCTGCTGAATCTCTCGCCAACATGAGTGTCTATCCTGCTTTCCCAGTAGCTATGGCCAAGCGCGGAAGTCGTCGAGGTGATCGCGAGCTGGTGAGGAACGAAATAGTTGTGCGCAACGGTGTCTGCCGCCAGATGCGCCAGATAGCCAAGCCCGAAGGCCTGCATCGGTTCGGGACCGGCGCGCTGGTAGATCTCCATTCCGATATTCCAGGAATGACAGTGCCTTCCGGCCGCAGCGTATTTCTTGGCGATGCTCGTGTCGGCAGCGATGCTTCCGTACAGAAAGTCATACGGAAAAGCCGCAATCAGCGACGACACGGAACTCGGGAGAAGCGAGAGCGAGCGCATGATCGCTTCTCCGAGAAAGATGTGCGTGCCCGGAGTCCACGCGTATGCCGCCGCCGGCGTGACGGCAATTGCGATAATCGCAATGCCGACGACGCACAGCATGAAAACGGCGGGCTGTCTTACTGACAGCCGGTTCAAGCTAGATACCGATCCGCTTCCGCTGACGGCGAACGGCCTTGCGCAGATCGTTCATCTCGGCCCGTACGACGTCGTTGATCGCTTCGCGCGCGCCATCGACATACTCGCGCACCGACTCGGCGACTTCTTCAACGGGGAGGGAATCGACGAGCTCTTCGCCACGCTCGCGCGCGACGCGATAGCCCTTTGCCGATCTCTCACCAGCCCAGCGTGCGCCATCGCGGCCGCGGTCGGCAGCCCAGCTGGCCCCCGGAGCTGCACGGTCACCGGCCCAGCGAGCGCCCTCGAGTCCTGCGAGTGCTGCCCACTTGGCGCCTTTGCCTGTTGCCGAAAGCAGCGGTCCAATCGGTCGGCGGCCGCTCGGGCCGGACCGGAACATCAGCGTTACGACTGCACCAACTGCTGCGCCAAGAAGCGCTGCGGTCAGAAGGTCGAACTGCTGCTCACGATCCTCTTCCATGTTCGTCTCGCGGACGGACGCGCGGGCGCGGCTTCTCCCACTCGGTGTCGCTTTCAAGGTATCTGCCATCCAGCTCCTCCTCCTTATTGTCGTATGCATGAATTCCAGTTCGCACCCCGCGCAGCGTGGA
>DATLDF010000030.1:0-59314 GCA_035525975.1 Gemmatimonadaceae bacterium | reverse complement strand
CCCTTTGACCTGATGAGCTTCATGACGTCCGGCCTGCCTTACGGGCCGACGATCAGCCTCGACGGAGTGCACCCGACAGCTGCGGGTCATGCAATCCTCGCCGATGCCGCCTCCAAGGCAATCAAGAAGACATACGGAAAGAACAAGCCGTAACGACAGGCGCCCCTCCCGCGCCACCCGGCGTGCGGGAGGGGCTACCCGGGAATTGACCCTAGACCGGGCAACCGTGCACCGCTAAGGTTGTTGACTCACGCAGGAGCTAACACGACCACGTCTCAGTTGCGCGAGCACCTTCAGCGGGCCCTCGGCGACACTTACACCGTTCAGCGTGAGCTGGGCGGAGGCGGTATGTCGCGCGTTTTTCTGGCCGAGGAAAAAGCGTTCGGGCGAATGGTGGTCATCAAGGTCCTGTCGCCGGAAAAGGCAGAAGGCCTTCTCTCCGATCGGTTCACGCGGGAAATCCGGCTCGCCGCAAATCTTCAGCATCCTCACATCGTGCCGCTGTTCTCGGCGGGCACGTTCGACGGCCTTCCCTATTACACGATGCCGTTCGTCGCCGGCGAGTCGTTGCGCCGCAGGTTGACCAACAAGACGCCCATCAGTTCGGATGAATGCATCCAGATCCTTCGCGACACGGCGCGAGCGCTCGAGTATGCGCACGCACATGGAGTCGTGCACCGCGACATAAAACCGGACAACATCCTGCTATCCGGCAATTCTGCCTGCGTCATCGACTTCGGAATTGCCAAGGCGCTCACGGCCGCGCGGACGTCAACGACGCAAACCAACGCCTCCGGAATGATTACCGGCGCCGGCTTCGTCGTTGGCACTCCCGGATACATGTCGCCTGAACAGGCCACTGGACAGGGAGAAGTCGATGGCCGCGCGGACATCTACGCTTTCGGTTGTGTCGCATATGAGATCTTCGCCGGCAAGCCTCCTTTTTCCAAGCCGACGATTCACGAGACGCTCATGGCGCACATCATGGAGACGCCAAAGTCCGGGAATCTTCATCGTTCGGATATTCCGCGTGTGATTGCAGATCTCATCATGAGCTGTCTTGCGAAGGATGCGGAGAACAGGCCGCAGACAGCATCCGACCTTCTGCGTGTAATTCAGGGTGATGGCGGGCGCACAACTCCATCGACGCCACGGGAACCAGTCGAGCAGGCATTTGCCATCGCAGTTCTCCCGTTCCAGAACATGAGCGGTGAAAAGGAGAACGAGTATTTCGCCGACGGCATCACCGAGGAGATCACCAACGCGCTGACCCAGATTGACGGACTTCGCGTTGTCGGCAGGGCCTCGTCATTTGTCTTCAAGGATCACAACAGGGATCTGCGCGCGATCGGACAGCAGCTCGGGGTCACCACAGTTCTGGAAGGCAGCGTAAGAAAATCGGGGAACCGCTTGAGGATCACTGCGCAGCTCGTGAAAACCAGCGATGGCTACCATCTCTGGTCTGAGCGATACGACCGGGAGATGACGGACGTCTTTGCCGTTCAGGACGAGATCGCCACGGCAATCGCGAAGAAGTTGCGCCTTTCCCTTGGCGAGCGTGCTGGACTGATGAAGCCGCGCACTCTCGATGTGGAGGCGTATGAGCTGTTTCTCAAGGGGCGTTCACTTCTCTATACGGACTTCTCTTCCATCTTCGAGTGCCTCGAGTGCTTTCAGAATGCCGTCGACCGGGACGACCAGTTTGCAATGGCGCATGCAGCAATCGCGGAAACTCTCCTCATCGCTGCGTACAATGGATTGATGCGCTCCGCGGATGTAATAGAGCGGGCCTACACCCATGCGAAGCGGGGCGTGCTGTTAGATCCGGAGTCTGCTGAATCGCACTATTCGCTCGCGTTCTGGTACAGCTGTTACGGGAAGGATCCGCAGAAGACCATAACGGAATGGGAACACGCGATGCGGCTCGGCAGCCAGATTGGCCAGATAAGATGCACGTATGCGATCTGGGGACTGTGCCTCGGCGAACGACGGTGGGACGATGCCGTTCACGTCATTGAAGAAACAGTCAACGCCGATCCACTGAATCCGTTTGCCAGGTCGATGCAGGCGGTTCTGAAGGTTTTCGCGCGACGAATTGACGGTGTGGTAGATGATGCTCGCCGGGGCGTAGAGCTGGATCCGGCAGCGTTCTGGAGCAACTGGGCACTTCAGAGATGTTATCAGTCAGCCGGCATGCACGAAGAATCGATTCGGCAGGGCGTTCGAACGCTTGCAATGTCTGGTCGTCATCCCTGGCCTTTGAGCGAGCTGGCTGTGACTTACGCGTCCCTCGGGCAAAACGAAGCGGCGGATGCGATCTACTCCGAGTTGGCGGCGAGGAATCGCATTGACCTGGTCCAGCCGACTCCGTTTGCACTTGCCGCCACGTGCGCGGGGAGATTAGACGAAGCGATTGCGCTCGGTCACCGGGCAGTAGATGAGCGCGACACACACATCCGGTGGGCCGCGCTCGATGACAGGTGGGAAGGATGGGCGCCCCTGCAGACGCATCCGGACTGGCCCGCGCTCAAGGAGCGTATCGACAACTGGTAAAGCTGCCTACCGCTTCAGTTTCCGCCCGCGAGCCTGCGAACCAGCTTGTCGAGAAAATCCAGCCCCTCGTAAAACGACTTGGTTCTCAGCTTTTCATCGCGGCCGTGCGCATTTGTCTCGCCGGGCAATGAGAAAATCCCGCTGATACCGTACGTCGGAATTCCATACGCGCGGAGATAGCGCCCGTCTGTCGCGCCGGTCGACATCACCGGAACGACCGGGATGTTTCCCCACATTGATTTAGTCAGCGCGGTCGCAACTCTCATCAGCTCCGGATTGATCGCGTCGTTAGACGTTGGAAATTTTTCCCTTTCGCGAGTGGTGAACGAAATCTTCACCGACGTATCCGCAAACACCCTCGCGAGTGTCGCTTGCGTCTCGGCGATACTCGACGTCGGCACAATGCGGCAGTTCACATTCGCCGTTGCCGTCTGGGGAAGTGCGTTGTTGGCATGACCACCAAACAGCTTTGTTGCAACGCAACTCGTTCTCAACATCGACGCATATCGCGGATCCTTCGACAGCGTTGCAGCCGCTATGGGGTTCGATGGACTAGCAACGATGGCGCGCATTGCTGCAGCGTTCGCGGCAGTTTCAACCTTCGCGGTCTGTTCAAAGAACGCGCGCGATACCGGATTCAATGAAACGGGAAATGTGAACTTGGAAAGACGGGACAGTGCATTGGCCAGCGAATAGATCGCGTTGTCAGGACGGGGTACGCTCGAGTGCCCGCCGGAATTTCTTACGGTCAGCGTGAAATTCTCCGGCACCTTCTCACCCGCCTGAATGGAATTAAATAGCGGCTTCACATCCATATCCTTGCCCGTCAAGGTCCCACCGCCGCCTTCGTTCAACGCATACGCGGCATCGATCAGCGACTTGTGCTCCTGCACCAGCCACTCGGCGCCGTTGTTATCTCCGCCCTCTTCGGCAGCCGTCAGCGCGAGGATCAGGTCCCGATTGGGCTTCCAGCCGTCCTTCTTGTATTGGAGAAGATTTGCGACGAAGATCGCTGCCATCGCCTTGTCGTCCGCTGTTCCCCTTCCGTAGAAGAAACCGTTTTCTTCCTGGAGCTCGAACGGATCACGCGACCAGTCAGACCGAAGCGCAGCAACTACGTCGATGTGCGCGAGAAGGAGCAGTGGCTTTGGACCGTTCGCTCCGCCAGTTCCGCGATACCGCACAACGAGGTTTCCTTTCGTCGAATCGGCCCGCGGAGTAAGAATCTGCACATCTTCCGGCGGAAAGCCGGCGTCGAGAAACCGCTTCGCCATCAGTCGAGCCGCTTTCGTTGTCGAGCCTACAGTGTCCATCGTGTTGGTGTTGACCAGATCGGCGTACACCGCGCGGGCGAGTCTTTCATGATCAGTTGCCGCGGTACGCGGCGCCTGTGCGACAATCGAAACAAACGGAATCGCAGCGAACATGGCGAGCGAGAAGAGCAACGACCTGGTCGAGCGTACGGTGGGGGACAAGCGAATCTCCATGTGTTTGGTGTTCATTTCTGTGTCTGCTTTTAGATCGAAATCGGTATCAGTCATTGCAAGAATCTTGTCATGAGCCGACCATCGCCTGTCAGACTACCGTCTACGTACATGCGATAAATCTCTCTCATTTTCGTAGCGGCCGTAATCGCGACGCTCCCGACGGGTGGGCAGGCCGGGGAATGAGCATTACCTTTTGCCTGCCCTGAACGGGAGATTCGCGGTGACGATAACTTTGAGTGGGGTACCGGCAGGAGTAACCTGTCTCGATCACCATCACAATCAACGTGAGCTAATGAAAGTCGTCCGCGCTTCGCTCGTCCTGGTATTTGCCATCTCGGCGTGCAGAACCGCGCCCATCACAGCTCCCGTTCCCCAGCTCGGCTCGAATTTTTCGGTTATCCCGCTGCCGGCGTCGATCCAGCTCGATACCTCGCGCACGTTCCGCGTGGATACGTCGACAACGATCTATGTCGCCGAGGCCGCAGACAGCTCGACGTTGGCGGTCGCTCAATATCTGCGCTCGATGCTGACGCCAATCGTTGGTCACGAAGTCAGACGAGGTGTCGCGACGGGGCCGATGGGCGCAAAGAGAATCGAGTTATCGATTGATCCCGCGATTCCCAATGTTGAGGGCTACAAACTCGACATCACGCCGGGAAGCATATCTATAGTAGCGAAGACCGCTGCTGGACTTTTCTACGGGGTCCAGACGATGAGGCAGCTCATGCCTGTTTCGGTCGAGTATCAGGCAGGCGTGGCGCGGAGACTCACTGTCCCGGCCGGACATATCAATGACTCGCCCCGCTACGAATGGCGAGGAATGCAGCTCGATGTCGCTCGGCATTTCCTTCCGCCGCGCGACGTCAAGAAATTCATCGACGTCCTTTCGCTCTACAAGATCAATCGCCTTCACCTCCACCTCGCCGATGATCAGGGATGGAGGATCGATATTCTTTCGCGGCCGAATCTCGCGAAGATCGGCGGGCTCACTCAAGTCGGTGGCGGAGTCGGCGGCTACTACACGCAGGATGAATACAAGGACATCGTAGCGTACGCCGCGAGCCGGTTCATGACTGTGATCCCCGAAATCGACATGCCGGCGCACCTCAACGCAGCGATGGTATCGTATCCCGAGCTAACCTGCGACGGGGTGGCGCCGCCGGTCTATACGTTCATCGGCGCTCCAAGAACTGTCGTGTTGTGCGTCGACAGCGCGCGAGTCTACCCCGTCATCGAGGACATCGTTCGAGAGATCTCGGCGATCACTCCCGGCGCGTACTATCACATCGGCGGCGACGAAGTGCCGCGACTCACCAGGACGCAGTATCTGACGTTCATCGAACGGATGCAGTCGATCGTGAACGCGAACGGCAAGACGATGGTCGGCTGGGCCGATATCGCTCCGGCGAATCTCGCGACAAGCACAATCGTGCAGCACTGGTCTACCGATTCAGTTCAGATTCACGCCAGCCGCGGGGGGAAGGTCATTATGTCCCCAGGCCCCAAGGCGTACCTCGACATGAAGTACGACAGCACGACGATCCTCGGCCTCAAGTGGGCGGGGTTCATCACTCCGCAGATCGCGTACGACTGGGATCCTGCAACCTACCGCGCCGGAGTGCCCGAATCTGCGATACTCGGGGTTGAGGCCCCACTTTGGTCAGAGACTGTAGTAAGACCTGAAGATTTTGAGTTCATGGCGTTTCCGCGCGTCATCGTTTTTGCTGAAGTAGGCTGGACATCACAGGCACAGCGCAGCTGGAGCGACTTCAGCAACCGGCTTCAGATTGGGCGAACGAGACTCACTGCTCTGGGAGTGAACGCAGGCTATTGAGCCTGAGACCGCGTTCCTCGAGTCTGCCTGTCACCACAATCTGATCACACCAAAGGAGTCGAAGACTTCTTCATTTGATATCAACGCCAGGTTGTGCGTCTTCGACTGTGCGATCAGCATGCGATCGAACGGATCCTTGTGATCCCCGGTCAGGCTTCCGGCGTGTTGCCCATCCTCGAGTGAGATTGGAAGCTCGAGAAAGCCCTGCCTCGCTATCTCTCCCGCAAAGTCGCGAGCTAGCGGCCCAACAGTCGGGAGTTTTCCGAGGCGATGTTTCGTCGCCACTTCCCAGGCCGACGCTGAGCTGACGAATATCGGATTTGATTCGTCCTCCATTGCCCAGCGCGCTGTTGGCGACAGCTGCTTATCGCCGGCAAGCCACCAGAGCAGAGCGTGCGTGTCGAGCAGGAGCCGCACTTGTTACTCGTCCCATCCGGATAGCTCGTCCGACGAGAGAGGCTCGAAGAACGATCCGGGCACCGTGACCTTGCCCCGTAAAGCTCCAAATTTTCGCTTCGCGTGCGGCTTTTCGAAGGCGACAAGCATCGCGACGGGCTCGCTGCCGCGGGCAATGATTATCTCCTCGCCTTCGATAGCGCGGGCGATGAGCTTGGAAAGCGTCGTTTTGGCCGTGTGAACGTTTACGTAACTCATTAGCTAATATGTTAGCTAAGTAGACTAACTTCGGCAAGCCTGCCGCGTCCGCTCGTTCCATGGCAACTCGGTGCGCCGACTATAGATTCCGATACGAACCCCCTGCATGGAGACCGAGCGATGAAGTTGGCCCTTGCTGCACTGACGTCATTGTCACTGATGGCTGCCTCGACTCCTGTTGCCCAGGACGTCTATCAGGGTCGGCCAAAGTTCGATCAGGGCGACGCGTTCCACGTATGGAATGCCGATGGCCAATGGCACCTCAGGTGGGTTGCCTCTGAGCAGCGTGCGCGCGAATTCAAGGGCATCGTCGCCGCAACCGGCGGGAAACTGACGAACCTGCAGGAAAACAATTCAGAAAAAGAGACGCTGACCTTCCTGTCATCCCGACGCCGCATGAGCGTCGGAAATAATCGGACCGACCCTGGCATCCGGGTTCCGGATGCGCCGAGCGTCAACAAGGCCGTAATTCGCCCGGACGGAGCCGACAAAATCGTATTCGAGGCCCTCGCAGCGAACGCCATCGGGGGATTCGATTTTGTTCCCGACGACAGCGTGACGACAATCCAGATCGATCTGTTGCTCGACAAGCGGACGGCTCCAGCATTTGTCAGACTCGGCAAGGGAAGCAAGAAAGCCGGCGCGCTGCCCCTCGTCGTGAATCTCGTTACTAAATGATTTCTGGTGGAACTGGTTTGCCGATTCCTGCCAGCGCCGTCTGATACTTCGTCTCGTTGAAGGCTCCTTCGCTTTTCGCGACGACGACCGTGGCGACAGCGTTTCCAATGACGTTCGTGATCGCACGAGCCTCGCTCATAAAGCGGTCAACACCGAGCAGCAGCGCCATTCCTTCAATCGGGACTACGTGAGTCGCTGCCAGAGTGCCGGCCAGCACAATAAATCCTGAGCCAGTTACTCCAGCGGCTCCCTTCGATGTGACCATCAGCACGGCGAGCAATGAGAGCTGCTGGCCAAGCGACAAGTCAATTCCATACGCCTGCGCGATGAAAATCGCAGCCATCGATAAATAGATCGAAGTCCCGTCGAGATTGAACGAATATCCTGCCGGAATTACGAGACCAACGACACTCCTCTCGCAGCCGAATCTCTCCATCTTGGCCAGCATCCGTGGCAACGCCGCTTCCGAGCTCGAAGTGCCGAGCACGATGAGAATCTCATCCTTGATGAAGCGCAGCAGTTTCCAGAGAGAGAAACCGGAAACGCGAGCGATGATGTTGAGGATGACAAAAATGAAAAGCGCCATCGTCAGATAGACATCGCCCATCAATCGTCCCAGCGGGATCAGCGCCTTCAGTCCAAACGATCCGATCGTGTACGCCATCGCTCCGAATGCACCAATTGGAGCGACTCTCATGATCATGCCGGTAAGGCGAAAGAACACCGTGGAGACTTTGTCGATGCCGTTGATGACAGGTCGCCCGGCATCCCCAACCTTTAGAAGCGCTATCCCGAACAGGAGGGAGAAGAAGACGATCTGCAGGATGTCGCCGTTGGCAAACGCTCCGACGATGCTCGAGGGAACTACGTGCGTGAGGATATCGACAAAGCCGAGCTGTGCTCCAGACGCAGTGTATTTGCTGAGATCGGCGCCGGTCACTTTCGATATGTCGATGCCGTTACCCGGCTTCGTGATGTTTACGACGATCAAGCCGATGCCGAGGGCAAGAGTGCTTACCACTTCGAAATACAGAAGGGCTTTGCCGCCGACGCGTCCGACTTTCTTGATGTCCTCCATGTTCGCGACGCCGCTCACGATCGTGAGGAAGATGATCGGCGCGATCACCATCTTCACAAGGTTGATGAACGTGTCGCCAACAGGTTTCATCGCTTTGCCCCATTCCGGCGCAACTGCGCCGAGCAGGATGCCGAGTGAGATGGCGACTAGCACCTGGACGGTGAGATTGCGACGAAGTCGCGATCTCACCGAGAGCTGTTCAGTCCTGGCTTCTATTGCGGGATCTATCACTGTTTTGGAATTACTCCTGCAGCCGGAAGATGGGCCCTACTTCATCCGGCGTGATACGTCGTTCGGCGTTGACACCCAATTCAGGATGACTTTGAGTGAGCGATGTTCTCCGCCCCTGGCGAGCCTGGCGACCAGGAACCGCCCATCCGGACCGATCGACCAGCCGAAGCCCGGCCGAGCTCCCGCTCGATTGTGTATTTATCCGCGAGTGCAGCGGTTAGCCGGTCGAGCGTCTCGGTCACCAGCCCTTTGCGCTGAAGGTTAGCGCGGCCATAGCCATCCCATCGCCCCAGCGGTAAGTAGTGCGTAAACCAATCCGTCGACCGTCGCCTTGATGGTGAGAGACCACGACCGGCGATACCAGATCGACAATTGCCAGAGCGCCGCCGAATAGCCGATGAACGCAACCGTCCCCGCGAATCTGAAGACCTGGAGATAATCAGTCCCGGGCGGAAGGGCGCGACCTGCGACGTATGCCGCGAAGATCGTGACCACGATAAGGTAGACGAACCACATCGCGAGGTTGCGTCCCATTCCGAAACTGCCTTTCGGAAGGACAGTCATCAGGACATTCGGGCCCTGTTTCAACTTCTCGGCGAACTCTGGAGTCTTGTGGTCCTCGCGCTTGAGCGGTCGGGGTACGAGGTAATCGCCGGGAGGGATCTCCAGCGGGCCGACTGCGCTGCGAAACGCATCTTCGTCAGGAAGCCGCGGGTAGTCGTTCTTGTGCCACGGGCTCGCCATGTGAATGATCGAGCTGGCTACAAAGACTAGAACGCTGGAAAGCAGGATGGGGAGCCATAGCGAGACGAGTCCGGTCATCTGAATCTCCTTTGGAATCGGGTGGAATCGGGATGAATGACGCGCCGACGACTTATTTGGTGGCACCAATCTGGGCCAGGGTGCTTCCCTACGCCAGCGAACGTTGCCAAACCGACGAATGGTGCTATTGTCTGGTTCGTTCGCCGGCCGTCAGCGCACCCTTTTCGCGGGCAAAGCATGAAATTCTGGTTGGCTCTCGCGGTCGTGACATTTGGGGTGATGGGCTGCATCCATCCGCGGACGGCCGAGCAGATGTGTGCGTATGCCGGGATGGAGACGATTCCGGCGTCGAGTCCCCAGTGTGTCCCGCCCGCCCCGCCTCCGCCTCCCCCACCCCCGCCGACCTATTTGATGTGTCAGTATCCGGGGCTCGAGGGAATTCAGGCGAACGACCCGGAGTGTCGCGTACCAACGAAGATGGGTAATTCGAAGCCGCCTGAGCCGGCTCCCGCCTACTTCGCGAAGAATTCAGCGACACTTGCTGCCGATGCGGCAAAAACTGTCGACAAGGTTGCAGGCTTCCTGAAGACATCGCCCGCATTGCGAGTTCGCCTCGAAGGCAACGACGAGGATACGCATGTGCCAGCCGAAGCAACCAGGCTTGCATCACTCCGCGTTGCGCAGGTGAAGAACCGACTCACACTGAGCGGAATTTCCAGCGCCCGAATCGACGTCGTTTCCTATGGTCGCGAACGGCCGGTCTGCGGAGAGAAGACGGAGGCGTGCCGGGCGAAGAATCGCCGTGTTGATTTCTCGTTCATCGTCCCTGGCGGGACTGGTTACGAAATCGGCGAGCTGGAGGCCCCTACTATAGATAGTCTCATCTGGCCGCCGCCCAAGCCAAGCACGATCGTGACGCTGCCCAAGCGACTCTGTCACGATCCGAAGCATCCGACGTTACAGGGAAGCTGGGATCTTCTTCACGCGGCGTTCGAGAGAGCCGGGTTCCCTGATGACGAGCGCACCTTTTCGATCGGAAAAGCCGACGGCTTCGCGATGCTTGGCAGAATGGAAGCGATCAACGATGATGCGACGCCCAAGCCCGCGCGAAGCAGGTGGGGAAACCCGCTGACGGGTGATCCCGGATCGTTTTCGATTGGGCAGTGGTTCAAGGAAGTCTTTTCGCGGGTGACTGGTCGTTATCGAGTGATCGCGCTTGTCGTGACGCGTCGCCCGATGAAGACCACGAACGTGACGCCGAGTCTTGCTCGCCTTGATTCGATCGTGGATTCAGGTCCGATTGGACCGTTGCCAAGTGCGATGGGGGAGAGGACGCTTGCACCAGATGTCCCTTGTTATGCGTTGATATATGAGCTGGAACGCCCATCGATTCCGGCTAATACGAAGATCGTATCGCCGGGTACGCACCTGGCGCGCGAGCACCTCGTGAAGTCGAGGCTGTGGACGAACAATCAACTGAGAAATCCATGACGACTCCTGCTGCTCCTGATCCAGCCGCTGTGGCGTCTGCAGTTGATCGAACTCCATTGATCAAAGCGCAGTGGACATTGGCGAAGATGTGGTTCATCGGAGCTGGGATAATTCTGGTGATCCTGATCTGGAGGACACTCAATCAGGTGGATCCCAACTGCACGACGTGTGATACAGCTGTGCGGTTTACGTGGTTCGGGTCGGCGTTTGCGCCGACGTTGTTATTGATAGCCGGTGCGATCAGCGGGACTGACACGTCGGCTTCAACGCGGACGGTGTCTTCGTCGGCTTACAAGCTGACGCTGATGGTGTCTGGTTTCTACTTGATTGTCGCTTTGTTGCCGGCCGTCGCGCGGTTTCAGGATCCGGTTTCGGCGTTCAAGACCGCGGCGTGGATTCCTGCGATTCAGGGGGTAGTGGCGTTGTTACTCGGACGCCTTTTCGCTCCGAGCTCAAAGTAGTCATCGCTGTTATCTGGCTCGTTCGCCTGGAATAATATCGACTCCCGCGATCGTGAAGCGGTGATCGAGCGCAAGAGCGTCGCGGATACCGCGTTGCTTCATTACGACGAAACTGACTCCGTCCCTGGACCGGCTTTGCAATCCGGCTTGCTTTGCTATCATGAGATTTTGTCATGCTTTCATGATATATGTTCATGATTGGTCAATATTGGTGCCGCGCGAGGCCTGCCAGTTGCACTGTCCGAACTCATGAAAGCCACGTTCAGGATCGCGCTTCTTTTCGTTGCCGTTTCGTTTGCCCGGCTTGAAGCGCAGACAACGGATTCAGTTAGGCGAGGTGCGTCGCCCGCGCTTCAGGCATTGCTGGGCGAAGCGTCCGCTGTCAATCTTCAGATCCCGGAGCGACTGCGCGCGTACCGTGCTCGCATCGAGACCGAGATGTCTCTTGTGCTGCTCGACTCCGGCGGACGCGAGCGCACTGCGCAGCTCGAACAAATCGAGAGCGACGTGCGGTTTCGAAATCCCAATCGCTACGATCAGCGCGTCATCGGTTATCGAAGCCAGTCCGTAGGACCGACTTTCAGCCTCATGTCGATATTCGGCGGCTGGACTACTCCGACGCTCTATGGCAATCGACTTCAGCTCGGCGTCACATCCCCCACGGCTTCCAACAAGACCATCAATCCAGGCAGCGCGAGCTTCGCGATTCACCCGCTCGCTGCGAACCGCGATGCTTACTACGTATTCGAAGGCGGCGACACCTCGGTAACTCTATTCTCCACGAGCGGCCGGAAGATTCCTCTCGCCCGCATTCGTGTTTCACCAAGGCCTAACGCGGTCGGCGACGCAGTGCTGTTCTATGGCGACATGTACCTCGATGCCGATAGGAAGCAGATCGTTCGAATGCGCGGTCGGATGGTCGAGCTCAAGGACGGTAAAGTCACGATCAAGTCGGGCAGCCGGTTTCCGGGCGTAAGCGGCGCCTCGTTCGTGGAGCTCGTGAACGTCGAAGTGAACGGCGAGTACTGGCTTCCTGCGTATCAACGAACGGAGATCCAGGCGCGCATTGGGCTATTCGGAGATTTTCGGACAATTGTTCGGCTCGTCTCCCGCTTTTATGACATCCGCGCAAATGATTCCACGTGGACAGGTCCCGAAGCAGCAGCAGGAGTCGGTCACAATCTCACATTCGCCTCGGCCGCGAGTCAGCAGAGATTCAATGACTGGCATGAGCCGATCGGCGGAGCGAGCAGCGACGCGTACTATGGTGCGTTCGATGATCTCGCGCCCGATGCATGGCGCACCGTTGGCGAACCTGGGGTTCGTTTCAAGCCTCGCTCGCTCGGTGAAGTCTTTCGCTTCAACCGGGTCGAAGGTGCGTTCACGGGAATTGCGGCCGAGCAGCGGTTGAGCGCGCTTCGGGGATTGTCGGTGCGCGGATCGGCAGGGTACGCCTGGTCGGAACGGACCGCTCGTGGAATGCTCGGCGTTCAGCGGACGCTGGGCCGAACCACTACAGGAATTAGAGCAGAGCGGACACTGGCACATACCAATGACTTCCAGCTGCCGCTGTCATTCGGGTCAACGCTCTCGGCCTTGTTCGGAAGTGTTGACGACTTCGACTATCTGGACCGGCGGGGTGCGACACTCTCAATTGCACGGTCACTCGGCGCGCAGCGACGATCTGTTGCGCGCGTCGAACTCGGTCCAGCCGAGGATCGCGCTGTTGAGCGGAATGTCTCGCAGGGGCTTTACGTCGCGAAGGAAGGCGGCTTCATCGCCAACCGCGGAATTGAGGAAGGCAGTTACTTCAGGACTGTTGCCGATCTCCAGATAAATCCTCAGGTCAGCGGAATGTTCGTCGATCGCGGTGTTGGTGCGCAGCTTCATTACGAGCGTGCCGATGGAAATCTCAGTTGGCAGCGCATCGAGGCCCGCCTTGCCGCGCGGCGTGAGCTGGGGCCGTTTCAGCTATATGCGCGAGGCGATGCCGGAATTCTCCCTGGGACTCCTGTTCCTCAGGCGATTTTCGAGATCGGAAGTGAACAGGGGTTGAGCTCGTATGGTTACAAGGAGTTCGCGGGAGACCGCGCGGCGATTGTTCGAACGGTACTTGGCTACACGCTGCCAATTCTAAGGGCGCCGATTCGTTTGCCGGGGCAGTTCATTTTTCCTGGACTTGCCCCAGGTATCGCCGCGGGTGTGCACGGCGCGTGGACGGAGATCTCCAGCGACGACGCGCGCGCGGCCGTGCTTCAGCTTGGAGTTACTCCTGGGGTTGGGGACGCCCCAGACATTCCGTTCTCACGTGCTACCGATGGGGTGAGAGCGTCCGCGGAATTTCTTGCGACTTTATTCAGCGGTGCTGTCGCCTTTGGCGTAACGCGACCGATCGATCATCCAGGCAAGTGGAAGTTCACCTGGAGGATCAGTCAGGGGTTCTGATTCTCTTCTGAGGATAACGACACTGGCAAATACCGAAAAGAGTCATATCCTTTACCAGTCATCCATTCATTTCATCGATGGCTCCAAAACGAAAACTCCCGCAGGCGGCTGAAGTCGGCAACAGTGCCGACGATGAGCCCGATGACTTCTCGCCGATGGTCGTCGAGCGAGCGATGACTGAGCTGTCCCGTGCACTGAGCGGGCGCAGTTTCGAGTCCAGCGACGCAGCTGACGCCTACATCAATAAGCTCCTCGACGAAGGAGACGCCAGAACTGCATCCGCTCCGCGAACCCCACTCGAACGTGCGCAGGAAATCATGTTCCTTGCGTGGGAAGAGAGTGATCCGAATGACCGGATCACGCTTGCTGAATCGGCGGTGGAAATGTCCGCTGATTGCGCAGACGGCTTCACGCTTCTGGGAGACGAAAAGGCTTTCAGCGCGAACGAGGCCCGCGCGTATTATGAGGAGGCGGTCAGGGCGGGCGCACGTGCAATTGGCGAGAAGGCGTTCGACGAAGATGTCGGTCACTTCTGGGGGATTCTCGAAACGCGGCCGTATATGCGCGCCCGCGCCCGGCTCGCCTCGTGCCTCTGGGATCTGGGTGAGAAGCAGGCAGCAGTAGCGCATCTCCAGGAGCTTCTTCGCCTGAACCCCGGAGATAATCAAGGGAATCGATACCTGCTGCTTGACTTCCTCATCCAACTGCGCGAAGACGAGGCCGTCGAGACGTTACTCGCGGCGAATCAGGATGAAGGAGGTACTGGATGGCTTTATGACAAAGCGCGGTGGTTGATTCAGCGACATGCGCCTGTATCGGAGATATCATTCGCTCTCGACGACGCACTGGAGACCAATCCCTTTGTGCCGATTTTCCTGCTCGGACGAAAGCGAGTACCCACTGAAATGCCCGACTACCTGAGGCTTGGGGGTGAGGAGGAAGCAGGGGCCTATTGTATGGCGGCCAAACCCGACTGGGTCAAGACACCCGGGGCCATCGAGCATGTCAGGAAGGCGGCTGCGCGGCTAAAAAAATCCAGAAAGCAGGGCGGACACGCAGCGATTCCAGCGCCAGGGCTCGCAGCTGACGGTGGCTGATATGTCGAGGCCAGTGGCTTGAGCTTCTTGCCCACCTGACCAGCCAGGAATCCTCCGCGAAATGTTACCCTTCGAGCGCCGGTTGGTGACCTATAGACGCCCCGGCGACTGCCTGACTAGTCCACCCTGAATACCTTCATCACTTCATCGCCGAGGTGATTGATCACCTTCACGGCAATCCTTCCCGATTTGGGCTTGTCGAAGGCTCGCGACGTATCGCTATGCAGCGATTCCCACGCCTCCTGATCGATCTCGGCCTTGAGCGTGGTCTTTAGCGCTCCATAAGGATCATTTGCGCCGAGAAAGTAGGCGTGACGAACGAAGAAGCTCTCCTCGTTGTAGTCGGTATCGATGAACCAGCACGCGATTCCATCCGGCCCGTCGCTGCGCACTTCTCCAGTGCTCGGATGAAACACATCCACACCCTTCACCTTCACTCGGACTCGCCCGTCATTCTCAGGAAGCATCTCGATGTCCGGCTCACCAAAGATCACGAAGAGATTTCCCTTCCCCGTGTTCTTGAGATCGTCCGACATGTGAAGGTCAGCATTCATCCGCGCCTTGAGAACCTGAATGCGGCCGAGCTTGCTGAACTCGGTTGCGTGAGCTTCGTAGTTGAACGCGCACGCAATGAGCACGTCGAAATCGGCGTCGCCGGCTTCACGGGCGGCGGCGACGAGATCGGGACGCGTCACGGTTCCAAACTCGGGCCCGATGAAAATCGCCGCGCGCTTCTCCGACGATGAACCGTTCGACCCTTCGACATACTTGCCTTCAGCGGCAATGAACTCGCCCGGCCAGGGAGTGAGCGCAGTGAAGTTGATGCGGTCTTCCTTGTGCGCCTGCTGAACTCCCGCTGTGCGAAGATTCTCCAGAATCATCTGCGGGAACGACTGCTTAGCCTGATACTCGGCCTCAGATTCCGAGACGCGATCGATGAGCTCGTCGTTCTCGTCGACAGCAAGCATGCGATGAGGTGAGAGGCTTTCCACGGTGAATGGTCCGGCGACTCTGACTTTCTTGTTGTCCTGGTACGGCTTGTCGTAGAGGTACTCGAACTCTGCCTTCGCGGCAATCGACGCGTCGATCTCTTTCTGCCGAGCGATGCGTGCGTCCCACCACTGTTTGTGAAGATCCTTTGCGGCTGCGTCCCATGAATTGTCAGCGTCGCGCGGGATTTCCCATTCCTGCCAGTTCTTCTTGACGGCTGAGTTGAGTTTGTCGCGTAGCGGCTCAAGTGTCAGCTGCCACTTTTCCCAGATAACATCGATCTCGGCATTGTTCGCGATCGACTTAAGCGTGATGTGCGGAACCCGCTCGTAGACGAAGCCTTGGCGGATGTTGTTGCGCGTCGGCTGAGAGGACGGAGCGGTGCGGGCTAGTTCCCCTTCCTTCTTTTGGCCGTCGCGTGAATCGGCGAGCAGATAGAATGGATAGCGGGCACCCATGATTCGGGCCCGGGCGAGTGCGAGCGCAACGCGAGAGGTGTCGATGGTGATCCAGCGTCGCCCCCACTGCTCAGCAACATACGCGGTGGTCCCGGAGCCGCACGTTGGATCAAGGACAAGGTCGCCAGGGTCGGACGCCATCTGAATACATCTTTCTACAATGGAGGTGGATGACTGCACTACGTATACCTTTGGGTCTGACCGACTCTGGACAGCCCCACTGATATCTGCCCATAGGTTCGCAACCGGCGTGTAGCCAAAGTCGTCGTGGAACCGCCTGTAGCGCAATTTCGACCCGCTGGTAAATGCAAGTCTGTCGGCCTTCGCCGCGCGGGTTAGCCCAATTGCGGTTGTCTTAAATGTTGCATTTCCAGATTCGAATTTCCTTCCGAACCATTCGAACACTCGCAGATCGCCTTCGCCTGGCGGACGAGAGCTCGTTATTCCGCCGAGCTGAAAGCGACGGTCATCGAAATAGTTCCCGGAATATCGAGATTCGGCGTCCGTCCCTCGTACAGCCCAGATCGTGTGCGCCTTAGCCGTGCTGCGATCCTTAGCGAACCAGAGTACGAAGTCCGACGTGGAGCCCAGTAATTCACTCGAATCGCTTGTGGTCTTTCGTATTGTGACGATAGCTACAAAATTTTGATCGCCAAAAACTTCGTCCAACACTGCTCGCACACGATGAACGTTTTCGTCACCAATTTGGACGAAAATGGACCCTGAGGTTGAAAGAAGATCTCGCGCTGTCGTTAACCGGTCTCGCAGGTACGTGAGATACGAATGGATGCCGTCCCGCCACGTGTCCCGGAATGCTTTGACCTGCTCTGGCTCGCGCGTAATGTGGCCTGAATTTCCGTCCTTCACGTCTTGGCTTGTCGTGCTCCACTGGAAGTTCGAGTTGAACTTGATCCCGTATGGCGGATCGATGTAGATGCACTGCACCTTCCCACGCAGACCCTCACGCTCTGCGAGACTTGCCATCACCTGCAACGAGTCGCCGAGTATCATGCGGTTCGACCAGTTCTGGTCGTGCTGGTAGAACTCCGTCTTGTCTACACCTTTGGGAATTCCGTTGAAGTCCGAAAAGAGATCGGCCTCCATCAGACCCGACTCGTGACGATCCTCGCGCGTCTGGCGAAGCAGATCGTCGATCAGCGCCTTCGGATGAACCTTCTCCTGGATGTAGAGCGGCGGCGCGTTGACGACGAGATCGCTCCAATCCTGTTGGTCCTTTCCGCGCCATACGAGCTGCGGATCGAGATCACGATTGCGGCGCTCGTACGCGACCTGAACCGGATTCTCCGCCTCCTTCTGGATCACGCTTTGATACTCGGCCGTGGGAATATTCTTGCGCGTCGCCTCGTCGTGGCGAAGTGTCTCGACGACCTTCCTAGGCTTTTTCTGCAACCCGGCTTTCTTAGCTCTCAATTGCCACCACCAAGCATTGAATCTCCAGTCAGAATTTCCAGCAGTGCGACATTCATATAGTAGTTGGCCCGTCCAATCTTCTCTTTTCGAAGAAAGCCACCTTCAGCCAACTCGTCCAGATATTTGGTCGCGGTAAGCCGCGTAACGCCGAGGTCCCGCTCCAGAAACTGAATTTTCGTGTAAGGATGCATGAACAGGTTGTTGATCAAGTCCTGGCTGTAAAACTTGTACTTCTCCCGGATCTGATGCTTTGTCTGGAACAGCGCCTTGTTGATGCGCCTGATGGTCTCAATGGCGTCACGAGCTGTTACCTCGACTCCCTCAAGCATGTACAGCACCCACTCTTCCCATGCGTCCTTGTCGCGCACTTTTTGAAGAAGACGGTAATATTCGCCCTTTGTACGTACGATGTACCGACTCAGGTAAAGCACCGGAATGTCGAGAAGATCCTTCTGCACCAGGTAGAGGACGTTGATGATTCTGCCCGTTCTTCCGTTGCCATCATAGAAAGGATGGATACTCTCGAATTGGTGATGAAGAATTGTCATCTTGATCAATGGATCGACATCGAATACCGCGTCATCGTTGATGAACCGCTCGAGGTCAGTCATAAGGGCGATAACCGCATCCGGATGTTGCGGCGGCGTGTAGACAATGCGGCCTGCGCCATCCTTGAGAACGGTTCCCGGAACCTTCCGGAGACCGGCTCGATTGCCTTCGAGCGTCTCCTGAATGTTGACGATATGGCTGACAGTCAGCAGCCCGCTCTCCTGGACTGCGTCGAATCCAACCTTCAGGGCCTGCCGGTATCTGAGCACTTCCTTTGCTGCTGTGCCGGTCGCTTCGGCCGGAAAGGCATCGTCACGAAAAAGCTCGTCGTGCGTCGTAACGATGTTTTCGATGGCGGAGCTATCTTTGGCTTCGCGCAGGCCAAGTGTGTTTATCAGAATCGACTGATTCGGAATCGACTGCGCCACGCCCTTTAGCTCGGCGAGCTGCCTGGTGGCGGCGGCGAGCCGTTTGAGGATGGCCGGCGTCTCGAATCGCTCGCTGTTCAGGCGGACGAGCCCATGGAGTTCGGTTTCGGCCATTTCTTTATACAGGTTGAATTAGATATGTATAGAAAACGCTGAAATTTATACACATCCGACCGGACAAGTAAAGAGATTTTACTTAAGCGGCCTGTTCCGTCGAGGCCTGGACACCGTTGATCGCCTCATCGATAGCCTGACGGACCTTCGCCTCGAAATCCGACTCGATCTCATAGACCTCCTTCAGCTCGACGAACGCCCATCGTCCGAATGTCCCCAGATTGTTGACGCCGGGAATCCAGTAGTTGTCCATCGTCGACTTCTTTTCCTTGGCGTCCTCGCCACGGTAGCCTTTGATCTCGACAATGAGATTCAGCAGATCGTCAGGCCCGTGACCGTCGTCGACGCGAACGATGAAATCGGGCAGATACGTTCTCGTTATCGAGCCATACCTGTACGGGACTTCGAGCCCGAGATTGTGATTCTTCACATAACTCTGCACCCGCGGATGCGACTCGGCCACACGACAGAACTCCCCTTCCCAGCCGCTGTCGAGGATTATCCAGTTGATGTGGCATTTCCTCGCGTCAGTCTCCCAGCGATCGCCGCGCGAAGTGTTGAATCGAACGTGTTTCGTTGACCCGACTGGGTTGTACGAGTCGAGCATCGCCTTGATCGGGCGCTCGTTTGAGAAAGCAGCAGTGATTCCGGCGGTGATCCGATTGCAGGCCATGTCGGCGAGCTCCTGGTACATGAGCAGGCCAGGATACGTGCCGCCTTTGCAGACGAGATGATTGTCGAGCCATTGCCGGGTGATGCGCTTGAGCTGCCCGAAGAGATGAAGCTTCGGTGCTTCGCCCTCGCCTCTCCACTTAGTCATCAGCAGGCGCTTCGTGAGATGGAAAAGAAGCTCCGATGTGCGGACCTTGTCGAGATGATCGAGCGAGAGATCCGCAGTCTCCCCGATGATTCCTGAGAGCTGAACTTTTGCCGGCCCGACCAGCTCGGGTGTGAGAACGAGCGTGGAGTCGTCGTTGAAAACGGCCGAGAGCTTTTCGTCGGGAAGCTCGACGCGGTAGCCAGTGACGCGTGGGAATCGAATCTCCAGCGCATCGCGTTCGGGACTTACGGCACGGACGAGAACAGTCTCGCGCGGCTTGATTGGCGGAGCGACGACCGGCTTCGCAGTGAAGTCGAATGGGATGCCGAGCACGTCGGCGTATTCGACGTCGAAGAGGCCTTCTTCGTTGAGATCGTACGATTGCCTGCGCAGCGCGCGCCCGATTACCTGTTCGCAGAGGAGCTGAGTACCGAATGCGCGAACGCCCAGGACGTGGGTGACAGTGCTCGCGTCCCATCCTTCGGTGAGCATCGACACGGACACAACGCAACGAATGGATCCGCCGAGCCGGCCGTGCTTGCCCACGGTGTTCATGACTTCGCGGAGGAGGTCGGAGTCGGAGATTGAATCTCCTGCGCGCTGGTCGCCTGTGCGTGTGATGATGTCGCTGCGGAAGCGTGAGATCTCGTCGGCAGCGATGGTGCGGAAGTTGTCGTCGAAGTTTTCGCCGCTTTCGAGCTGAGTGCTGTCGATGAGGAGGGTGTTCGGTCGATGGAATGGTCGTCCGTCATCGTCGAAGTTACGGAAGAGTCGAAGGCGACCGTTATTGAATTCGGAAGTGCCGTCGTTGTTTTCGCGCGTGAAGCCGGAGATGTAGTCGTAGACGAGCTTCGACGCCGCTGTGTTGTTGCACACGACGATGAAGCATGGTGGAACGGAGATTTTTTCCTGCTCCCAAAGCTCGAACGTTTTTTCGTAGTGGCCGTAGAGCGCGTCGAGGGCTGTTTGAAGTTTGAGCGGAAGTGACAGTGGGTCGAGTGCGCCGCCTTTAACGCGACCCTTCTTCGGCATTTCAGCTTTGATGTTGTCCCAGAGATTCCGGTACATCGGCATCTCGCCGGTCGGAATGTTGTCGGCGACCGGGACGCGCGGGAGTTTGACGATGCCCGATTCGATTGCGTCCATGAGGGAGAAGTCGCTCATCGTCCACGGGAAGAGCGTGCCTTCGGCGTAGCCCGATCCGCTCAGGAAGAAGGGCGTAGCGGACAAGTCGAGTACTCGTGCAACGCCGATTTTTCGGTTGACTGCTTCGAGGCCCGAGATCCAAAGACGTGCTGCTTCGTTGTTCTCTTCGGCTTCCTTGCGTTCGTCGCCTTTGAGCTCTGTCTCTTCGTCCGCGTCGGGTTTTTCGCGATAGCAGTGGTGGGCTTCGTCGTTCAGCACGAGGATCGACTTCATCGCCATGAGCTCCGGCATCACGCGCTGGAGCATTTGACCTTCGGACTCCAGCGTCTCGAGGTCGGGGCCTGTTCTGCCTTGCAGAAGTGAGCGCCCGCCTTTGGAGAGCTCGATGCGTTCGCGGAGCTTGAAGGAGTGGTAGTTGGTGATGACGATCTTTGCCCGGTTGATGTCTTCGAGCATGTCGTGTGGGACCAGCTCGCGCTCGGCGTAGTATGCGTCGGGGTCGTTTGGTTGGAGGACGCGAAGGCGATCCTTGATGGTGATGCCTGGTGTGACGATAAGGAAACCGCGTGTGAAGCGTTTGCTTCCGGGGTGACGGACGGCGTTAATTGTCTGCCAGGCAATGAGCATCGCCATCACTGTCGTTTTGCCGGCGCCTGTTGCGAGTTTTAGAGCTAGCCGCGAAAGCTCAGGATTAGCGTCGTTGTTTGCGTTTTTGAGATGCTCGATGAAGCGTTTTCCTTCGCGATCGTTTGGTGCGGCTTCAGAGAGCCAGATGGCGACTTCCGCGGCTTCGATCTGAGCGAAGAACGGTCGGAAGGTGGAGAAGTCGTGAGTTCTCCAGTGTGTTAGGAGTCTGGCTGTTTCTGGCGTTACTCCCCAGTTCGTTGAGTTGGGGATTGCTCGCCATTGATCGACGCGGTGGCGGAGCTCGTTGATTACTGGGGTGGGATCGTATTCTTGCGTTGCCGTGGAGACGCCGGCGCCTTCGTCGAAGACGAGTTTTGTTTGGTCGTCTTTGGATTTCTTCTGCCGGCGAGGCTTTGGGATTGGGGTAATGAATTCAGCTTTTCTTCTTGTCTCGATTATTCGCTGAGTGGGTTGGCCGTGCTCGTCGAGTTCCCAGTGACGAGCTGGGTACTCGTACGGGGAGTTAAGGATTGGTTTGTCGAAGAACGGGGTATCAGTCATCGGAAGTATCGGGCTAGAAGCTATAGTCGTGATGCAACGCGCCCAGAGCAAGCCCTCGCTCAAAAAAGGGCATGCTTGTGCTGCCACGAAAGTGCGGTAGGCTTGTAACGTTTAATGAATCAGCGGCTCAGCGGTCACGTGATCCTATAGTAAAGCATCTGAGAGGCGTTGGATGGACTTTAGCTCTGCGTTCAAGACGGAGGCGTATCGGCCGATTGTAACGGGACTCTTACCAGGGTTCACTGCGCTCGCGCCATATGTCCTAATCGTCTCGCATTATAATCCCGAGTTGGATCGATTCCAGCAGCAGCAACCGTTGGTCTATTTTGTCCTAGTGGCACTCTCTAGCATCGCGGCAGGTTTTGTTTTGGAAGATTTAGGGGCGCGAATCGAAGCGCAAATTTGGGATCCGTTACTAGAACGAGATAGTAGGTGCCAGCATGATGATTGGCACGCGTTTCTTCGTTATGCGCCCGACAAAGAGGCAGTGGGACACCGATACCTCAGAACACTGACCTTGAGGTTCAAGTTTGAATTGTCTTTTGGACTCGCCCTCTTTTTTTCGTGGTTCGGGATGATCTGGCTCGATTCTCTGAAGTTATTGTGGGCGCACGACTCCGTCATTCTCTTCTCCGCAATATGTCTGTCGACAGCATCCTACTTGCTCTGGGAATCGGAAGAGACGGCGCGTGCACTCGCGAACATCCGGCACTTGTTGCTTCATGGAAAGCAATGTCCCGTAGTCGAAAAACATGCTGAACATCCAATCAAAGCCTCGCATTTTGATTGGTGCGTGGCGGGTTTTGCAATAATCTGCTTGTTATGGGGTTTGTGGCACTCGATATGGGCGCTCATGGGCCATGGAACGATCGGACATAATTCAGGCCTGACGACAGCTTTGATATTTCTTCTCTTCGGGGCAGTGCTTGCATTGCTGTGGAGATGGCTGAAAAGGGATCAGCATAGTGGAGGCAGGCGCCGAGGTTTTGCAGTCCGAGTTGCAATTGCGTTCGTCCTCCTGGCGGTTTTTACGGTCATCCGTAAGCTCGAGGCGCCAGAGTTGTCGGGTGCCGAAGCAATCGGCGTGGCATTTCTTGGGGCGCTAGTTTTTTCCTGGTTTGCATTTAGCAATGCGCTTAGGGAATACGTTCCAGCCGTTTCGGTCAAGACATCGACTTGAGCCAAGATGCCGTTGTCGGTGATCGGCGATGGTGCTTGCATTGAAGCACGGTCTCGGCTATCCTACGAACTGAATCCCGTGGCGATTTAAAGCAAATTGCGGCCACGTTAAACAATCGCTAAAGCGCTCCCGCCCAGCGCCCACGCGTGGGCTTTTTTCGTATAGGTACCCTGCATGACGGCACGACCAACTGACTCGCCCTACCTCAAGGCCCTCGAAAACCGCGTCCTCATCTACGACGGCGCCATGGGCACGAGCATCCAAAGGTTCAACCTTACCCCCGAAGATTTCGGCGGCAAGTCACTCGAAGGCTGCAACGACAACCTGGTTCTCACGCGGCCCGACGTCATCCAGGCGATCCACGAGTCCTTCCTGGCCGTCGGCTGTGACGTCGTCGAGACCTGTACGTTCCAAAGCACGCCGAGACGCCTCGAGGAATGGGGTCTTGGCGACAAGGTTCGAGAGATCAACGTTGCGGCAGCTCGCTTGGCGAGAGCCGCCTGTGATAAGTACTCGACCCCGGAGAAACCCCGCTTCGTCGCCGCCTCCATGGGCCCGACCGGAATGCTCCCCTCAAGCTCCGACCCGTCCCTGGGCAACATCTCCTACGGCGAGTTGTCCCGGAATTTTCACGACCAGGCCCAATACCTTATAGAAGGAGGCGTTGACCTTCTCCTGATCGAGACGTCCCAGGACATCCTCGAGGTCAAAGCCGCAGTCGCTGGAATCGAACAGCTCTTCACCGAGATCGGCCGTCGCATTCCGATCCAGGCACAGGTTACGCTCGACGTGTCGGGCCGCATGTTGCTCGGCACCGACATCGCCAGCGCCATGACGACGCTCGAAGCGCTCGGCGTTGACGTGATCGGGCTTAACTGCTCAACGGGTCCGGAGCATATGAGAGAGCCGATCCGGTATCTCTCGGAGCACGCGACTCTTCCGCTGTCAGTTATTCCGAACGCGGGCCTTCCCCTGAACACAGGCGTCGGCGAAGCCGTGTATCCGCTCGAGCCGGCGCCGATGGCGGAGGCGCTTGCCGAGTTCGTTTCGGATTTTGGAGTGCGGATCGTCGGCGGATGCTGCGGAACCACTCCGGAACACCTCGAAGCGGTGGTGAAAGCTGTTCACGCGGTTGAAGCCGCGAGGGGGGCCCCCCCCAAGACAGAAGATGGCCAAACTTCTGCGCGGACTCGTCACCACAAAGTCCCGCGTGTAAGCAGCGCCATGCGCGCCATCACTCTCCATCAGGATCCCCCACCGCTCCTCGTCGGAGAGCGCGTCAACGCTCAAGGTTCCCGAAAGGTCAAGCGGCTGTTACTCGCCGACGACTACGAAGGAATCCTCGAAGTAGCGAGAGACCAGGTCGACTCAGGAGCACACGTCCTCGACATCTGCGTCGCAGTTACCGAACGCGCAGACGAGGCCGAGCAGATGTCGAAGCTCGTGAAGCTTCTGAGCATGAGCGTCGAGACTCCGCTCGTCATCGACTCAACCGAAGCGAACGTCATTGAAGCGGCCCTCGAACACATCCCGGGACGCGGCATCGTCAACTCCATCAATATGGAGAACGGCCGCAAGCGGATCGAAGCAGTCGTGCCTCTGGTGAAAAAGCACGGCGCGGCTGTCATCGCGCTTACGATCGACGAAGTCGGCATGGCTAAAACCCGCGAGCGGAAGCTCGAGGTCGCCAAGGCCATCTATACTATAGTAGTGGACGAGTACGGACTCGCCCCCGAAGACCTCATCTACGACGCGCTGACGTTCACGCTCGCGACAGGCGATGAGGAGTGGATCAACTCCGGAAAGGAAACGATCGAAGGCATTCGCCTTATCAAGCGCGAGTTGCCCGGCGTTTCCACCATCCTCGGCGTATCGAACGTGAGCTTCGGCCTGACTCTCGAAGCCCGCTCCGTGTTGAACTCGGTGTTTTTGCATCACTGCGTCGCCGCTGGACTCGACGCGGCAATCGTGAATCCTGCTCACATCCGGCCTTACGCCGAGATATCCGAGAAGGAACGTGAGCTGGCGAATGACCTTGTCTGGAATACTCGCCCCGACGCGCTTCAGCATTTCATCGAGTACTTCGCGAATAGTTCAACCGCCGAGGACGCCGGGGGCGCCGAGAAAGTCGATCCGACCGCTGGGATGACTCCTGCTGAAAGGATCCACTGGATGATCCTTCACAGAAAAAAGGAAGGAATTGAAGAACAGCTCGACGCAGCAGGCGTTCGCGAAAATCCGGTCACGCTTCTCAACGAAGTCCTTCTGCCGGCGATGAAGGAAGTCGGGGACAAGTTCGGCGCCGGCGAATTGATCCTGCCCTTCGTGCTTCAATCCGCTGAAGTCATGAAGAAAGCTGTAAAACACCTCGAACAGTTCCTCGAAAAGGCCGAAGGCTACACGAAAGGAAAGGTCGTGCTCGCGACCGTGTACGGCGACGTGCACGACATCGGCAAGTCACTCGTCAACACGATCCTTTCCAACAACGGCTACACTGTCTACGACCTCGGTAAGCAGGTCCCGGTCAACACGATTCTCGAGAAGGCAGTCGAAGTCGGCGCTGATGCTATCGGACTGAGCGCGCTCCTCGTCTCGACGTCGAAGCAGATGCCCCTCGCCGTCAAAGAGCTCGACAAGCGCGGAATGAAGATTCCGGTCTTGATCGGCGGAGCTGCGATCAACCGCCGCTTCGGGCGACGCGCACTGTTCGTCGAAAACGAACGCGAATACGACGCGGGCGTCTTCTACTGCAAGGACGCGTTCGAAGGACTGGAGACGATGGACAAGCTCCAGGACGATCGACGTGAAGACTTCATCGCCACGAACCTGGAACAGGCGCGCACCGACGTCTTCCTTCGCTCAACTGTCGGAAAGGAAATCTCCGCGGGAGACGAAGGCGGACAACGCAGCGACGTCGCAGCGAACAATCCGGTTCCAGTTCCGCCGTTCTGGGGAACGCGCGTCCTGCGCGACATCCCCATCGACGAAGTCTTCGACCTTCTCGACCTCGACGAGCTCTATCGGCTGCAATGGGGCGCGCGCGGTTCGGGCGAAGCTTACGACAACACGATCAAGAACGAGTTCGAGCCCGCACTCGCACGCCTCAAAGCCGATGCGAAAGCCAACGGCTGGATCGTACCGCAGGCAGTCTACGGCTACTTCCCTGTTCAATCGCTCGGCAACGACATCATCGTCTACGATCCGGCAGCGTACTCGAGCGACGGAGGATCACTTCGGGAGATCGCACGCTTCCACTTCCCGAGAATGGTGGGACGCGAGCGTCTCTGTCTTGCCGATTACATCCGCTCCACCGACTCAGGCGACGTCGATGTGCTTCCATTGCAGATCGTAACCGTCGGCAAGGAATCGACACTCCAGTTCGAGAAGCTCCAGGGCAACAACGAATACTCCGAAGCGCTCTACGCGCACGGCCTCTCTGTCGAAGCCGCCGAGGCTACGGCTGAGTGGCTGCATCACCGCATCAAAAAAGAGCTTGGCACTGCCGCGGGTAAGCGCTATTCATGGGGCTACGGCGCGTGCCCCGATCTCGACGACCACGCCACTGTCTTCAAGCTTCTCCCCGCCAGGGAGGCTTTGGGTATGGACCTCACAGAGTCGTTTCAGCTTCTGCCCGAGCAGAGCACGGCAGCGGTCATCATCCACCACCCGGAAGCGAAGTACTACGCCGTGCGGGGATTCATTGACGATGCAACGGCACGAGCCGAAAGCACAGCCGCCATTCTCCAAACACAGTCCGGAGCTCGTTGATGTCCGACCGCCAGGAACTCGTTCGACGACTGCTCGATCCCGAGCAGGTTGTCGTGTTCGACGGCGCGATGGGGACCATGCTTTACGCAAAGGGCGTGTTCATCAATCAATGCTATGATGAGCTTGACCTTCGAGCGCCAGATCTCGTGCGCGAGGTGCATCGCGCATATGTGAAGGCCGGTGCCGAAATAATTGAGACGAATACTTTCGGCGCAAGCCGAACGAAGCTCACACCGTATGGCCTTGAATCGCAGGTTCACGCGATCAACAAAGCTGCGGCGTCGTTCGCTCGCGAAGAGGCGGGCGACAACGTCCTGGTCGCCGGGGCGGTTGGCCCACTGGGAGTGCGCCTCGAACCATACGGCCCGACTTCGCACGAAGACGCCCGGGAAATATTCGCCGAGCAGATGAGGGGGCTCAGGGAAGGCGGTGCGGATTTCTTTCTGCTCGAGACCTTTGCCGACATCGCCGAGATCGAGCAGGGGATTCTTGCAGCACGTGAAGTGGATCCGTCGATGCCGGTTATCGCGCAGATGACGATCGGAACTGATTGTCTCACGCCCTATGGCGCATCGGCTGTCGACATCGCAAAGGCCCTCGACGCATTTGGCGCCGATGTAATCGGACTGAATTGCTCTGTGGGTCCGCAGACGATCCTCGACGCTGTCGAAGAAATGCGGAAGGTGACGAGCAAGAAGATCAGCGCGCAGCCAAACGCCGGAATGCCGCGCGAAGTTGGCGGACGAAGCATGTATATGGCAAGCCCAGAGTACATGGCAACATACGCAGCGCATCTCGTGCGCGCTGGCGCGAAGATAGTCGGCGGATGCTGTGGAACTACACCTGAGCATATCGCGGCGATGGTCGAAGGCATTCGTCCGCTCTCACCACGCCAGGCACGCGTTCCGAAGCGGGTTCCGCGAACGGGCGAGTTGGTGACGGTCGTTGTCGAGGACAAAGGCGTCGAGCCAATGCCGTTCGGCGAGAGATCGAAGTTCGCGGGCAGAATTGCGCGCGGGGAGTTCGTTACGAGCGTCGAGATTGTCCCACCGCGCGGAGTAGACGCATCGAAGATGCTGCGCGACACGAAGGCGCTGAAGGATGCAGGCGTCGACGCGGTCAACGTGCCTGATGGCCCGCGCGCGCAGAGCCGCATGGGCGCGCTGCTTACGAGTCTCTTGATCGAACAGCAGGTCGGCATCGAAACGGTCACGCATTACTGCTGCCGCGACCGCAACCTCCTCGGCATGCTGTCAGATCTCCTTGGCGCATCGGCGATCGGCTTGCGCAACATGCTGATAATTACTGGCGATCCGCCGAAAATGGGCCCGTATCCGAACGCGACGGCTGTATTCGACATCGACGCGATCGGTCTCACGAATCTCGTCAACAAGCTCAACCACGGTCTCGACCCCGGCGGCAATGCCATTGGTGCGCCGACAAGTTTTGCAATTGGAGTCGGAGTAAATCCCGGCGCGATCGATCTCGCTCACGAGCTGAAGCGCTTCACCTGGAAGGTCGAAGCTGGAGCGGAGTACGCGATCACTCAGCCCGTTTTTGATGTCGAGCAGCTCGAGTCGTTTCTGGGGAAGCTCGATACCAATCGCATTCCGATCATCGCGGGAATCTGGCCGCTCGTGTCAGTTCGTAACGCTGAATTCCTGGCGAACGAAGTGCCGGGCGTGACAGTGCCGCAGCACGTCATCGATCGGATGAGGCGCGCGAACGACAAGTCGAAGGAGCACGGCGTGCAGGAAGGAATCGCAATTGCGCGGGAGATGCTCGAGCGTGTCCGCCCATCAGTTCAGGGTGTCCAGGTCTCGGCTCCTTTTGGGAAGGTCGAGTTGGCGCTGGAAGTCTTCCGCGACACCCTGGCTTCCGCTACAGCCTAAGACAAAACCCAGGAATCTGGCTATTGGCTTGGGCTTAGTGAGCCAACGGCTTTGGGCAAACTGCATTGTAATCAAGCCCATGGCCTCAAGCCCACTAAGCCCAGGCCAACGGCCCTCTGTTCTGGGTGTAATCAGTTGTTCGAAGACATGTACGACGAGAACCCCCCAATCACGCGCACTCAACCCTGAGATCCCTTGTCGCTGCTGCACAGGATCACCGCTCTGCTCAGGTAGTTCCCTCCTTCACCCCCGCCTTTCCCCATGAGGGTCGTTCCGTCATCTTCAGGGATATGAAAGCGATCCTCCTCGTAGATCACGGCTCCCGGAAGCGGGAGGCGAATGACATGCTCATTTGCATGGCCCACCTCGTTCAGGCGATGGCCGGCGCCGGCGTAATAGTTCGACCAGCCCATATGGAGCTCGCCGAGCCTTCGATCGCTGCGGGTTTCGCGAGCTGCGTCGAGGCCGGCGCGTCAGAAATAATCGTGTTTCCGTACATGCTGTCGCCGGGCAGGCATTCAACATCCGACATTCCGCGGATGGTCGCTGAAGCTTCGGAGTCGCATCCTGGCGTCACCTTCTCGGTAACGCCAGCGTTCGGAGTCCACGAAAAACTCGGTGAGATCATTCTCAGCCGGGCTGGCGTCGAGATCGACGCTGCGTTCGACACAGGCGCTGCAAATCGCTGCTGGGATCCCGCATGCAGCGAGCAGCTCTGCGGCGATGCATGCAGGGCAAAGGTCCCGAACACTGAACCTCTCGCAATCTCAAAATGACAACCGCCACAGACGCGCGTCCCGCGCTGACGATTCTATCAGAAGAAGAGGAGATGTTCCGCGACGCAGTCGCGGGTTTCGCGGAGGAGGAAGTTCGTCCACGCGTGACGGAAATGGAAAGAGCATCACGGCTCGATCCCCAGCTCATTCCGAAGTACTTCGAGCTCGGCCTAATGGGTATTCAGGTTCCTGAAGAGTACGGCGGCGCGGGGGGATCTCTCTTCATGGTGACGCTTGCGGTGGAAGAGATCAGCAAGGTCGACGCGTCGGCCGCGATTCTCTGCGACGTGCAGAACACGCTCGTGAACTATCCGATCAGCAGCTACGGTTCAGACGCCCAGAAAGCGAAGTATCTCACGCGACTTACGTCCGACACCGTTGGCGCATACGCGCTTTCGGAATCGGGTTCCGGATCTGACGCCTTTGGACTCGCCTGCAAGGCCGAAAAGAAGGGCGACAAGTGGATCCTCAACGGTCAAAAACTCTGGATCACCAACGGGCACGAGGCAGGGATTTACGTTGTCTTCGCCAACGCCAACCCGGCAGCCGGCTACAAGGGTATCACCGCGTTCATAGTCGAGCGTGACTTCCCGGGCTTCAGCGTTGGGAAGAAAGAAGACAAGCTCGGCATTCGCGCCTCGAGCACGGTGGAGCTTCTTCTCGACAATTGCGAAGTGCCCGAAGAAAACGTGCTTGGCCCCGTCGGTCAGGGTTACAAGATCGCGATCGAAACGTTGAACGAAGGACGCATCGGAATCGGCGCACAGATGCTTGGCGTCGCTCAGGGCGCGCTCTCGGCTGCAGTCAATTACCTGAACGAGCGAAAGCAGTTCGGCAAAGCTCTCTCGGAATTTCAGGGAATTCAGTTCCAGGTCGCACAGGCAGCGACCGATCTCGAGGCTGCACGGCTGATGGTGTACAACGCCTCACGGCTGAAGGACGCCGGCCACGATATCGCCCGCGAGGGCGCGATGGCAAAACTCTTTGCATCCCAGGTGTGCGATCGGGTTACATCGCTTTGTGTCGAGCTGTTCGGCGGATACGGGTATACGAAGGATTATCCGGTCGAGAAGTACTATCGCGATGCAAAGATCGGGACGATTTACGAAGGAACGTCGAATATGCAGCTTCAAACGATTGCGAAAGCAGTGCTGGGCCCAAAACGCTGACAGCGAAAGCCAACCGCTGACCGCTAATGTTGCGAACTGCGAACAGCCATTACCACCACTTCAGGACTCCATGAAAAGGTACCTCACCACACTCGTCGCTTTCCTCGCGCTATCCGCCACCGCTGGGGCTCAGATTCCAGCTTCGGAGTACGGCGCGCGACGAGCAGCCCTGGCAACCGCGGTCAAGGACGGCATTGTTGTCGCCCTCGGCTCACCCGAGCCCGAGCAGGATTACATCCTGTTCAATCAGAACTCGCCGTTCCGCTATCTCACGGGATTTGGTGAGCCGGATGCGGCGCTCGTAATGGTCGTCAAGAACGGAGTGATAACGGGAACTCCAATGCTTTTTGTTCAGCCAAGCGATCCATCGCGCGAAGTGTGGACCGGACACAGGCTCGGAGTCCCGAACGTGAAATCAGCGTTCGGTCTCGATGGCCGTGCAGCCTCCTCGCTCGATGCAGTTCTCGACTCGCTGATCGGCACCGATGCTTCTGCTTCTCTCCAGGTTGTCGGCAGCTATACGCCTGCTGACAAGGAAATGAGCGCGGACGACCAGACGATAGCCGCGGTGCTTCAGCGTCACCCGGGTACCACGGCGAAATCGGCTAACGCGCTCATCAATCAGATCCGTCGCGTGAAATCGGCGGGCGAGCTGGACTTGATCAGGCGTGCAGTAAACATCACCGTCGGCTCGCAGCGCGAAGCGATGAGGCTCATCGAACCCGGGATGAACGAGTTCGAGGTGCAGGCGCTGATCGAGTACAACTTCCGCCGCAACGGTGCGGATCGCCCGTCGTTCTCGACAATCGTGGGATCGGGCCCGAACTCGACGACCCTCCACTACGGCATTGACGATCGGTTCATCGACAAGAATGACATGATTGTCATGGATATCGGTGCATCGTACCGCGGGTACGCGGCCGACGTCACGCGTACCGTTCCAGCCAGCGGGACTTTCTCGCCGATTCAGCGTGACATCTACACCGCGGTTCGCACAGCTCAGGCTGCCGCTGAGAAGGCAGGAGTCGTCGGCGGCAACGGCCGGGCAATGTCGGACGCTGCCAACGCGTCGCTCGATCAGTCGCTTTCGACGCTCGGCCTGATCGAAGCACCCGGTGCGATGTACGATTGCGACGCAGCAGCAACGCAGTGCACGCAGCGCTCGCTCTACTACATGCACGGTCTTGGACACGGAATCGGACTTGACGTTCACGATCCAGGCGGGTCGAGCTCCAACGGTACTCTCGTCCCGGGAAGCGCGTTCACCATCGAGCCCGGTATTTACGTTCGATCGAACCTGCTCGAGATCATTCCCAACACCCCGAAGAATCAGGCGATGATCGCGAAGATTCGTCCCGCCGTTCAGAAGTACGCGAACATCGGCGTGAGAATCGAAGACGACTACATCGTCACGCCAACCGCAATCGAATGGATCTCACGCGCTCCGCGCGAGATCAATGAGATCGAAGCGCTGATGAAGGAGAAGTACACCGGTCCCTCGCCCCGGGACGCAGCTACTGTTGAAGCGTACCGTTCAACAGGCCGTCACGTACCCTGATCGCCTTGGGGCTCGCATTCGTCATCTCGATGAGCCGGCGACCTTCAGCAGTATTGAATCTCACGGGGGCATTCAGCGTCAGTCGCTGAGTCCCCCGTCTGATTTCAACTGGAATCGTCGAGCCTGGCGGAGTAGATCCGAACTTCGCATTGAACTTGTCAGGGAATGCCGGGTCTGCGGTATCGAGCCCACCAACCGTTTGCAGGTAATCACCAAGCTGCACACCTGCCACTGCGCCTGGCCCGCTGACGACAACCTGAACGACGCGCAGCCCCTGGTCGTCGCCGGACACAGAGATTCCGAGTGATGGCGTAACTGTCCTCTCGATCATGAGCCGCAATCCAGCCAGCGGAAATACGCTGTCGTACGGAAACACTTCTCTTCCGTCGATATAGCGCTTCTCGAAATCGGCGAACGATTTGCCCTTCGCGGCGCGAGAAGCTGAGGACCAGAAATCGGCGCCTGTGAATCCCCTGCCCTTCTTGTATGTCGATTCGTAGAGATCTCTCATCACCGTGTCGAGCGATTTCCTGTTGTCGCTGGCGTCGCGGACCAGAATGTCGAGCAGCATTCCCGCGACTGATCCCTTGTCGTAGTAAAGATCCTTTGTTCCGTTCACCGGACTTATCCACGTTGATAAGGACGCATCCTCCAGCGCAGTTGGTACGGCCTCGGCGATGTTGTCTATCTTGCCGGCCGTCGTCGAGTAGAAGGAGCGTGGAGTCGTGACCTTTGCCCGCACCTCGGTGAGGTCAGCGTAGTAGTCGGTGATTCCCTCGCTCATCCACAGGAGCGTCGTCGGCTGTTCGCGATCGTACATGTATGGCGTCATCTCGACGGGGCGAAGGCGCTTCACATTCCATGCATGGAAAATCTCGTGGGAGTAGAGCGAAGCGAGGATCGGGTTGCCGAGTACGATGGGCGAGATGATATCGAAGTGTGAGTTCTGGTGTTCGAGACCGGCTGCGGCGCCGAGTGAGAAACTCTCGTCGGCGACCTGAAGGATCGTATAGTCGGTCCAGGGAATTTCGCCGAACACTGCTGCCTGCCGCGGAATGATCTTCTTCAGCTGCCCGAAGACTCCGTTTCGGACTGCCGGTGTGATGCTTCCAACTGGAAAGCTGGCAAAGCGAACCGTCTTTCCGGATACCTGCGTGCTGTCAATGTCGAATCTTCCAACAAAGAATGGAAAGTCGACGAGGTCGTGATAATTCGAGGCAGTAAATGTGCTGTCGGATGTTCGCGGCATTCCTGTCGCGATCTGCCACGTCGGCGTCGTGTGAACCGTCACCGTTGCGGCGAAGTCCGTGCCCTGCCCTTCCGGATACATGAAGAGGTTCGTCCCATTGAAGAACCCGAAGTTCGGTTTCGTCCACGAGATGGCGTTGTCGAGCGAGTCAGCCTTGAATTGAAAGTGAACGGCGATTTCTCCACCGCGCGTCGCGACGACTCTCCACGTGTCGGGATCCAGCTTGTCCCATTGAAGCGGATCGCGGCCGCTCGACGCGCCGAAATCGCTGACGAATCGCGCATAGTTCTGGATCTCGTACTCGCCGGGTGTCCATGCAGGCAGGGAGAGAAGGACTGTTCCCGGAGCGGCCGTCGCGAACGTCATCGCGACTGAGATCGTCCGGGAGCTGGCCGTCGCGGAGTCGAGCGTGACGTCGTAGCGAATGCCGGAAAGCGGAATCGAACGCTGTTGCTGGGCGTTCAGCGATGTCGTGGTGGACAACGCGGCAATTACAATGAGTATTGATTTCACGTTCGAACGTTACAGCCGTGCAAATGGCGATGCTATATTCGCCCCCAACTCACCATAAAGTCATGTTCAGCGACGAAGCGATTGTTTTCCTGAAAAAGCTGCTCGATACGCCTGGCCCGTCGGGCTTTGAATCCGCGCCAGCCAGGGTCTGGAGGGAGGAGGCCTCGAAATTCGCAAAGGTCCGCGCCGACGTCACCGGAAACAGCATCGCCGAGGTGAATCCGACTGGTTCGCCGACGATCATGCTGGCGGGGCACATCGATGAGATCGGTGTGATCGTCACCTACATCGACGATGAAGGGTACGCTTACATCGCGCCGATCGGCGGATGGGACCCTCAGGTTCTGGTGGCCCAGCGAATCCGGTGCATTGGACGGACAGGTGACGTATTCGGCGTCGTCGGCAAGAAGCCGATTCATCTGATGAAGAGCGAGGATCGCGAGAAAGCTTCGAAGATGACCGACCTCTGGGTTGACATCGGGGCGAAAGACAAGGCCGAGGCCGAGGAGCGTTTATCGATTGGCGATCCGGGTGTCATCGATTCCCGGACAATGGATTTTCCGAACGGCCGTATCGTATCTCGCTCGATCGACGACCGGATTGGAGCGTTTGTCGTTCTCGAGGCGCTTAAGCGGTACGCCGAAAATCCGGGGAAGGCGCACGTGGTCGCTGTTGCGACGACGCAGGAGGAGATCGGCCATCGCGGAGGCGGAGCTGGCGTTTGCGCGGCATGCATCAATCCGCAGATGGCGATGGTCGTCGATGTCACTTTTGCGATCGACCATCCGCAGGTCGAGAAAAAGGAGCTGGGCGAAGCAAAGCTGGACGGCGGTCCAGTGCTCGCGCGTGGATCGGTGATTTCTCCGGTCGTTTTCAATCTCCTGAGGAAGACGGCAGAGGATAAGGAGATTCCATTCTCGGTGCAGGCCGCGGGCGTGCACACGAGCACCGATGCCGACGCGATTCACATCGCGCGCGACGGAATAGCGACAGCGCTCGTTTCTGTGCCCAACAGGTACATGCATTCGCCGAATGAGATGGTGTCGCTTGCCGATCTCGATCGCACTGCAGCTCTTATTGCAGAGGTTTGCAGGGCGGTGGACGACAAGACTGACTTCACGGCACGTTAGCTCGGCCCAGGGCTGTCATTCGTAGTGAAGACTCTCACCATGAAAACGGATCCGACCTGCACTCGATGTCAGCTCAAAAAATGCGGCCACTAAGCGCCCTCACACTTGTCAGTTTCCTTGCCGCGTGCGCCTCCGCCGGCGCCCACTCGGCATCCGCTCCTGTGGCAGCCGACTCGACGGCGATCCACGACGACATCGCTTACCTGGCGAGCGATCGACTCGAAGGGCGTCTTACAGGAACTGCCGGGAATGATTCTGCCGCCACGTACATCGCGCGGCACTACGCTAAGCTCGGACTTCGGCAGGGCTCACCGGGGTATCTCCAGAAGTTCGTTGCGCGGTCCGCGGCCGATGCTCACAACGGGAATACCAGCGGACGCCCGACACAAAACGTCGTCGCGGTTCTCCCCGGGAGTGATCCCAGGCTCGCCGGTCAGTACATCGTCATCGGCGCGCACTTCGACCACCTCGGGCACGACTCGCAGTTCGCCCTCGACCCCGACGCCAAAGACGCAATCAGGAACGGCGCCGACGACAATGCATCCGGAACCGCAGCAGTCATGCAGCTCGCCCGCATCCTCTCAACCACACATCCGCGACGCTCGATCATCTTCGCCAGCTTCAGCGGCGAAGAGCTGGGCCTCTTGGGCTCACAGTGGTTCGTCGACCATCCGCCTGTACCGCTCGACAGCATTGTGGCGATGGTGAACTTCGACATGGTAGGACGTCTCAACAACAACAAGCTCATTGTTTACGGAACAGCCACCGCGACTGAGCTCCAGGGAATTCTCGACAGCGCGAACGCGAGATCGACAGTCCCGTTCAAGGTGTCAGGCGGTGGCGACGGTTTTGGATCGTCCGACCAGAGCTCGTTCTACGCGAAGAACGTTCCGGTTCTCCATTTCTTCACCGACATTCACAGTGACTACCACCGCGCGTCGGACGACATCGAGAAAATCAACTCGGGCGGCGAAGCGCGAGTCGTAGATCTGGCGACAAAAGTGGTCCGATCGATCGACGATCTTCCCGGTCGCCTGAGCTTCGTTCGAATCGCCGCTTCATCACGAATGACCTCCAGCACGTCGTCCGGCTCGCAGGTGTACCTCGGCTCGGTTCCCGACATGTCCGCTGGCGATGTTCCAGGACTGAAACTGACCGGTGTTCGTCCGGGAAGTCCTGCCGAACTCGGCGGATTAAAGACCGATGACATCATCGTGGAGTTCGGTGGAGTGAAGGTGACCGATCTCCAGAGCTACAGTGACGCGTTGTACTCGCACAAACCGGGTGACGTGGTGAAGGTCTTAGTCCTTCGCGCCGGCAAGCCGGTTGAAGTCCTGGTAACGCTTGGAAAACGCGGCGGCTGACTTGTCGCTGACGATTCCTGAGCCGCGCAACCACGGCTTCACGACAACAACTGAGGTTCCGCTCTACTGGGTCGCCTACGGCCCGGCCGACGCGGATCGCCTACTGATGCTGCACGGTGGGCCGGGAGCCGACCATGCGTACCTTCTGCCGCAGATGCTTCACCTCGCGGAGAAATACAACGTCATTCTCTACGACCAGCGGGGAGGCGGAAAATCGAAGTCAGACGAGCACCATCCAGTTACGATTGATACGCACGTGACCGACCTCGATACAGTCGTCAAGGAACTGGGAATGGACGCACCGTCAATCGTCGCGTATTCGTTCGGCGCGTTGATCGCGCTTCATTATTGTCTGGAAACCCGGAAATCAGCGACAATCAGAAAGCCAGCCCGGCTCGCCATGATCGACCCTGCTCCGTTGCGCCGGGACTGGCGGAAGATGTTCGAGGACGAGTTCACGAAGCGGCAAAACGGCGACGTGATTCGAGGAATGAGGGAAGCGCTCGTAGCGTCCAATCTTCGTGAAACCGATCCGGCCGCTTACAAGCAACGGACCTTCGAGCTGGCGGTGGCGGGATACTTCGCGGACCCTGAAAAGGCGCGCGATCTCACCCCGTTTCGGATCACCGGACGGGTCCAGCAGAGCGTTTGGGAGAGTATCGGCGCAGACTACGATTTGCTGTCCAGACTGTCGCCGATGGGGTTCCCGACTTTGTTCGTCCACGGGCGTGACGATCCCATCCCAATGGCGTCTTCCATAGAGGGCGCGAAGGCCATGGACGCGCAGCTCGTTTTGCTGGACGACTGCGGACACGTGCCGTACGTTGAACAGCCTGGTCAGTTATTCGCCGCCCTGGACGAATTTCTGGCCGCATCGGACTCCACAGCGACCCGCGGTTAGTAATGTCAGATTTTGGAATCGTTCAGCAGCACCTGACGACAATTGAGATGGACGGAAAGCCGTGCGCGGTTTCCGTTCGTATTGCGTACGACGGCATCGAGTACATCGGCCGTCTGTTCTTTGGCGACCCCAAAACCGGCGAAGGAATTCCTGACCACGGCGCAATTCCGGGCCGTACTGTCGAGGAAGCGGTGGAATTCGCGCGGCGACTGACGCTCGAGGATTTTACGCGCCGGTATCACCGCGCCCGCGCTGACAAGCGCCGCTATACGTCCCTTCGACGTGCAACGGACGAGATGCTCATGAAGATCAAATACATGAACCGGGTTTCGATCAACATGCAGAACGGCCTGCTCGATGCCGAAGGAGCCCGGCAGGAAATCGAGCTGATTCAGAAGCAACTTCATGAGATGATCGACCGCATGCCCGGCCACGCGGGAACCGAAGGCTAGCTTTTCGCATATTGCGGGAGCATGGACTCCCGCACCGCAGCTCACATTCTCGATCAGATCGGCGCTCTGCTCCAGCTTACGGGCGCTCCTCGTTTCAATGCCCGCGCCTATCGAACAGCCGCGGCAGCAGTCCTCGCCCTCGGCGCAGATGATCTCGGGCCCCTACTCCACTCTGGCGAGCTGAAGAAGACTGCCGGCATCGGTCCAGCGACCCTGGGGGTGATTCGGGACCTCGTCGAAACGGGCGAGTCGAGCTACCTGGAGCGGCTGACAGAGAAGACCCCACGCGGCCTCGTTGAAATGGCGCGAGTCCCCGGACTCGGCATCGCGAAGGTGAGCCTTCTTCACGAAGCACTGGGGATCGAGACGCTCGACGACCTCGAGGAAGCAGCCCGAGATGGACGCCTCGCGAAAGTCAAAGGCTTCGGGCCGAAAACGGCCGAGCGTGTGTTGAATGGAATTGCGTTCGCTCGGGAATCAGGGAAACGAACGCTGATTCACCGTGGACTCGCACAGGCACTGGTGCTCGAGGAACAGGTGGCACGGCATCCTGACGTGATCGAAGCCATGATAGCGGGCTCGATTCGGCGCGTGACAGAGATTGTCAGTGAAATCGACATTGTCGCTACGTGTTCTGTTGATCCCGTCGAAGTAGCGAAGTCATTTGCGAACGGTGCGGCGGTAAAACAGGCGACACGGGACGCCTCGTCGATCTGTATTGAATACATCGACGGAGTGCGAATGAATCTCGTCTGCGCATTGCCCGAAGATTCTGCCGTCGCGCTTTGGAAAAGCACGGGCAGTGACGGTCATCGTGAGCAGGTCACCGCGCACGCGACGAAGAAGAAGCTCAGGATCGACGGACTGAAGCTCCTTGGCCCGCGGAGATCAGCCATCGGCGTCTCATCTGAAGCGGAGTTCTATTCGAAGCTCGGACTTCAGGAAATTCCGCCCGAGCTTCGCGAAGGCATGGGTGAAGTCGAAGCGGCGGCGTCCCACGATTTACCTGACCTCGTGGAAAGCGAAGACATCAAGGGCGCGCTCCATTGTCACACCACCTGGTCGGACGGCGGGGCGTCCATCGCCGAGATGGCGCTGGCGGCGCAGGCGCTTGGCTGGAGTTACATAGGGATAAGCGATCACTCGCAGTTTGCGTTCTATGCCGGCGGGATGAAGCGCGACAAGATTCTGCGCCAGCACGAGGAGATTGACGAGCTGAACTCGAGGATGACGAAGTTCAGGATCCTCAAAGGATGCGAGTGTGACATTCTTCCGAGCGGGAATCTCGATTACGAGGATGACACTCTCGACCTTTTCGATTACATCGTCGGCTCGGTGCATTCGCAGTTTAAGATGGCCGGCGAAGTCATGACCGCTCGAGTGCTGCGAGCAATGGATGACCCGCGACTCACGATACTCGGCCACGCGACCGGCCGGCTGCTCTTATCGCGCCAGGGTTATCAGCTGGACATCGACGCGGTTATCGAGAAAGCCGTCGAGACAGCCACCGCGATAGAATTGAATGCTGATCCCTACCGGCTCGATCTGGACTGGCGGCATTGTCGAACGGCCCGGGACAAAGGCGTCCTGATAGCGATAGGACCCGATGCCCACTCGGAGGACAGTCTCGAGAATGTCGAGATGGGTGTCGCCCTGGCGCGGAAAGCGTGGTGCGAGAAGAAGGACGTCCTCAACACGCGCACGTGGAAACAGGTTCTTTCGTTTGCCCGTTCGAAGAAGCTGCGAGCGTGAGCACGAGCTGGGTGCTCTGAGCCATTAAGGTCAACTTCCTCGGGTGAAGAAGCCAATAGCCTGGGCCTTGTGGCCAGAGCCCGGAGCTAAGCCGAAAAGGAGTCGTTGGCTCAATGCTCGGGCTCACCAAGCTCAAGCTATTGGCTTCTTCACCCGAGGAAGTTGACTTTAAAGGCTCAGAGCACTCCGCTCCTGCTCATGGCTCAAGCCCTTCCAATTCCGACCCGAATGGCATCCAAGAAAGCGACGAAACCAGCGGCGAAAAGAAAGAAAAAGAAAGGGAAAGAGCTAGCGGCGCACGCACTCGAGATTCTGCAGCGACTCAAGGCGGAGTATCCCGACGCGCACTGCGAGCTTGATTTCGGCTCGCCGCTTCAGCTGTTGATCGCCACAATCCTTAGCGCTCAGTGCACTGACAAGCGCGTGAACATGGTCACTCCTCAATTGTTCAGTACTTATCCTGACGCCGAAAGTATGTCAGCGGCGAAATCGGAAAACCTCGAAGAGTTGATCAAGAGCACGGGATTCTTTCGAAACAAGACGAAGAGTCTGCTCGGGATGTCAGCCGCGGTGGCTGGGCGTCATGGGGGGAGCGTGCCGTCGACGATGGAGGAGCTCGTTCGGCTTCCCGGGGTTGGGCGGAAGACGGCGAACGTTGTTCTCGGGAATGCATTCGGGATTAATGAAGGGGTCGTCGTTGACACGCACGTTGGGCGGTTGGCTGTGCGGCTTGGGCTTACCGACGAGACGGATCCGGTGAAGGTCGAGCAGGTGTTAATGACGCTGTTTCCGCAAGACGATTGGGCGTTGCTATCCCATCTTTTTATCTTTCATGGAAGACGTGTTTGTATTGCTCGTTCGCCGAAGTGTGGAGAGTGCGTACTAAACGACATTTGTCCCTCGGCGCGTATTTGAATTGCGGACTGAACCAGCTCGTAAGCAGACTTGATAGTGATGCCGAGAAAGCGCGCGAATTCTTTCTGAGAGTAGGCGCCGCATCCCTCGACAATGTTGAACAGCATGGATTCGGCAGAACTAGTCATCTGAGTCTTGAGCTCCGAGTAGCCGCTCCGAGGGAATTTTTCCGTCGCTGCTCGGACTTCCGCAGCCTGCGTGCGCGACCTTTTCCAGATCGCGAGATCGTGGTAATTCTGCATTCCGCAAAATGGTTGAGTTTTTTCCGGCCCGGATTACCGAACCAGCACAACGCCAACCGAATCACCGCAAGAACTCGAAACTCGAAACTCGAAACTTTCGACTGCGAACGACAAACTCAGTGGTTCCGAACCGCAGTGCCACTTGAGAACGCCCTGATGATCGATAGCTTCCCCAGTCTACCCCCAGAATCAAGAAGATGACTAAATACGCAACGATCGAAACCAACCGCGGGACAATGACCGCCGAGCTTTACGACAAGGAAGCGCCGAAGACCGTCGCCAACTTCGAAAAGCTCGCCAATGAAGGCTATTACGACGGCATCAAGTTCCACCGGGTGATTCCTGACTTCGTCGTGCAGGGCGGCGACCCGCTCTCCCGCGATCTTCCTGAAGGCGACAGGCGCGTCGGAACCGGCGGACCTGGCTACAAGATCGACTGTGAAACAGCCGGAAACCCCCACAAGCACGAGCTTGGCGCGCTTTCCATGGCCCACGCGGGCAAGAACACCGGCGGAAGCCAGTTTTTCATCGTCCTGAGCGAAGGAAACACCCGGCACCTCAACGGTGTCCATACTGTGTTCGGCAAGGTCACCGACGGCGTCGAGATCGTGAAGCAGATCAAGGCGAACGACACCATGACCAAAGTGACAGTTTCCGACTCACCCTCGAAGGAGTAGCAGCATGGCCACCGCCCCGAAACCCAAAAGCCGGGACCTTGGCGCCGCCCTCACGGGCCTGGTGCTTGGGGGTTCCGTGCTGTTTTTGCTGGTGCTGACTATCGTCTGGCTGACCAACAGGCACTTCGAGGGCAAGAAAGCCGCAGAGAAGGCCGAGGCGACGGCCCCAGCTGTAGCAGCGCCCCCCGTCAGCCACTAAACCCCTCAACGCTTGTCCGGGCCGGTGCGTATCCCAGATGAGGAACGCGCGCTGGCTGAGAAGGCCCGCGCCGGCGATCACATCGCCTTCGCGGGCCTGGTGCGTTTGCACCAGCGACGCGCGTACCTCGTGGCCCGAGCGATCGTGACAGTTCACGAGGACGCGGAGGACGCAGTCCAGGACGGGTTCGTTCGTGCTTATCAGGCGCTGGAGAGGTTCGACACAACACAGGCGTTCGGCGCCTGGCTCAACCGCATCGTGGCCAATGCCGCGCTCGATATCGCGAGACGCAGAAAGGTGAGGACGACCGAGGAGCTGAGCGACGCTCTCATGTCTCCTTTTCGGGACCCGGCGGAAGACTCAGAACTGCGGGCACGGCTGGCAGCGGCGCTGGCGCAGCTTCCGGAGCGTGCCCGCTCGGTAATAGTGCTGCATGACGTCGAAGGATTTACGCACGTCGAGATCGGCGAAATGCTTGGAATTCCAGGCGGAACCGCTCGATCTGATTTACATCACGCGCGGCAAAAGCTGCGCGGACTTTTGAAGGACATGAGGGGGTAGCAATGACTGACGATCTGAAATTTCCGGGCGCAGGGAGGGCCGATAGCGAATCACTGGGCCAGCCGCTGACTGGTCTGGTTCGGGATGCCTATCTGCCCGCTTTGCCTGCCGAATCCGACGCCTACTGGGCTGGACTCGAGCAGCGGATCATGGCCCGCGTCCGGGCCGAAGGCGCTGAAGCAGGCTGGTGGTCCGTGCTGGCTCCGTGGGCGCAGGCTGGTCTCGTAGCGGCCACTGCAATCTTCGCCCTCACGAGCTTCATCAACCAGCGGCTTTCAGAATCGGAGTCTCAGTACGCCTACGAGTCGGTCGTCCAGACGCCGCCTCCGGACGCCGATGCATCGGAGTCCCTCTTCCTGGCATCGGATAAGACGGCTGGCCGCGATGCGACCGTCGAGTACGTCCTTTCACACTAGCACACAGAGAAATGCAACGCTCCAAGAGCTACGCCCTGTTGTTCCTGATCGGTGCGTTGATCGCTGGAATCGCAATCGGGATCACGGTTGATCGCTATTTCACGCACGACAGGCACGATCGTCACGGCCCAGGGTCTGGGCTCGACCGGATGTCCAAAGAGCTCGACCTGACCGCCGCCCAGCGCACGCAGGTCGACTCTATAATGACACGGCGGCGAACCCAGATGCGCGAGCTGTACAAGCCGCTGCGACCGCAGCTCGACTCTCTCCAGAAAATCGGAAAGGTGCTGAGCGACAGCACGCACGAGCAGCTCAAGCGCGTTTTGACACCCGAACAGGGGAAGAAACTCGACGAGATGCGTGAGCGAGGACGAAAGGAAGCTGCAGAAATGCGAGCTCGCCGCGACTCAGGAAAAGTCAGACCGTCACCAACTCCATAGATGAAATACGCCGCAACGCTTTTCGCAGCATCGCTCTTCCTGATTCCGGCAGTCGCCTCCGCGCAATTTGATACTGCAGCCGCACCGATCACACTGTCCGATGCCATTCTCATGGCTCAGAGGAACGCGCCTTCGACGGTGCAGGCGCGCGGATCGATTCGCACGGCAAACGCAACAGTGAAGCAATCGTACGCCGCGTTTCTGCCTTCGATCAACCTTTCGGCCGGCACGCAGCGTCAGGCCGGAGATCGCTTCGACACGCAGGGTAATCTCGTTCCCTTCACTGGAAACCCGACGAACTATTCGACGGGCCTGACCAGCAGTCTTCAGCTTTTTGATGCTGGCCGTCGTTTCTTTGACGTCAAGCGAACCAAAGCAGACGTCAACGCTGCAGAGGCGGGGGAAACTGTCTCACGTTACCAGATCGCCCTGCAGGTGAAACAGCAGTACTACAACATTCTCGCCGCGCGAGAATCGCAGAGTGCTGCTGATGCGCAGGTTCAGCAGGCGACCGAGCAGTTCAAGGCGTCATCACTGCGACTGCGGGCTGGCGCCGCGACTGTTTCCGATTCCCTTCGCTCTCTCGTGCTGCTAGGCAACGCTCGTTTGGCCCGGTTGACGGCGATCAACAACCTTTCGCTCGCCAACGCCACTCTTACGCGCCTTGTCGCCTCGCCGAGAACGGTGACCGCAACTGTGTCGGACACGATCGACCAGACAGTGGTGATTCCGGACATGGCGTCATTGCAGCCGCTGATCGATCACTCGCCCGCCGTCGAGCAGGCCAGCGCCCAGCTCACCTCCGCGCATCTGAGTCTCCGCTCGGCGAAGACGTCGTATTTCCCGACTTTGAACATGAACTTCAGTCGCGGTGGAAGCGGCCTCGATCCCGCATTCGGGCTGAGCGACAAACGATACGCCTACAACCAGAATCTCAGCTTCAGCATGGCGTTTCCGCTTTTCAACAACCTGAACCGTGAAGTCACTGTTGCTCGAGCGATTGTCTCAGAAGACGTGGCCGAGGCGAATTTGCGGGACGCGAAGTACCTCGCGCATCAGACGCTGGTGCAATCGCTTGGACAGATGCGCACCGCTCAGGAGCAGGTCGCGATTCAGATCGTCACAGTTAACGCTGCCGCCGAAGATGTGCGCGTTCAGCAGCGGCGCTACGAGCTTGGCGCCACGACGTTGCTTGACCTGCTCACGTCCCAGACCCAGCTCGACAATTCGCGCGCAGCTCTGATTCGCGCGCGCTACGACTACCGCGTGGCCAAGGCGCAGCTCGAAGCGCTGATTGGCCGTGACCTCTAGGAGATAACTTGAACCGAAAGACCATACTCGTACTGGCAGCTTTCATCGCCGTCGCCTGCTCGAAAAAGCAGGAAAAGGCGCTGACTATTCCAGTCGAGCCTGTGAAGCGTGAAACGATCGTCGCTGACGCGGAAGCGACGGGCGTTGTAGAGCCGATCAACGTTATCGAGGTAAAGGCGAAGTCTTCGGGCCAGATTGTCGCAATGCCTGTCGAGACTGGCACCTACGTGAAGCCAGGCGACCTGCTCGTCCAGCTCGATACCCGTGACACACGCAATTCGTACGCGCAGGCAAAGGCGGATCTCGACGCTGCGGTAATCAAGCAGCGGGTATCGAGGACCGCGCGCGACCGCGCGTCAAACCTGTTCAAGGAAAGAATCATCACGTCCGCCGAGAACGAGGCGGCTGAAGTCGACTATGCAAACGCGCAGGCAACTGTGCTGCGTAACCGCGCCGCGCTCGACCTTCGGCAGCAGGGCGTCGATGAAGCGACTGTTCGCGCTCCGGTAGCCGGGACAGTCATCGAGAAGTCTGTGTCGCTGGGACAGGTCATCGCGTCGGGAACTGGAAGCAACGGCGCCGGAACAACGATCCTGAAGATGGCCGATCTCACGAAGGTGAGAGTTCGCGCACTCGTGAACGAGACAGACATCGGCAAGGTGAGATCAGGATTGGCCGCGAGCGTTACGGTCGATGCGTATCCGGATCGTCCGTTCCAGGGCATCGTCGAAAAGATCGAGCCGCAGGCGACGATTCAGCAGTCGGTGACGATGTTCCCGGTGCTGATCAGCATCGACAACCGCGGCGGACTTCTGATGCCTGGAATGAATGGTGAAGTGTCGATCGAGACAGAGCGTCGCGAAAACGTTCTCGCCGTTTCCAACGACGCTGTCCGCAGTCCCAATGAAGTTCAATCTGTCGCGACGATGCTCGGACTCAATCCCGACTCAGTACGCGCGCAACTGGCGTCAAATGCGCCAGCAGGTGGCGGCGCAGGGGCGACAAATGTCGGGCAGCGTAGACAGGGCGGGGGCAGCGGGGGATTCAACCTTCCCGAGGTCACAGACGCCCAGTGCACCAAGGTCAATGAAACGCTCACAAAGCACCCCGAAGCCCAGAAGCAGCTGGCTGATCTTCGCACGCGAATGCAGTCGGGCGAGCTGGATCGCGAGGGCATGCAGGCGGCATCGCAGAAGATTTACGCCGGCATCGGACTGGATCCCCAAGTCACTCGCGCCTGCAATTTCAGGCAGCGTCAGGGCCAGGGCGGTGGCGGCCTTGCGATTGGTTCCGGCGGAGGACAGGGCGGCGCCACGGCAGATCCGACCGTCACCTCCGCAGGGGGACAGGCCCGCTCGCGTCGCGGGCTCGTGTTCACCGTCAAGGCCGGGAAATACACACCGAAAGTGGTTCGACTTGGCGTGAGCAACTTCGATGTCTCTGAAGTGCTGTCGGGACTGAGTGAGGGAGACTCTGTCGCGATCCTGAACGTTGCTGTGCTTCAGGCGCAGCAGCAGGCGGACATGAACCAGATCAGAAACCGGGCTGGCGTGCCGGGCATGCAGCGCCAGCAGCCGGCGGGTGGAGCTGGGGGTGCCGCTGGTGGAGCAGGCGCGAGACCGGGTGGCGCAGGCGGAGCGCAACGAGGAGGCAACTAATGACGGTCCCGGTTCAGAAGGAAGAGCGTGGAGTAAAGCTTCGCGGCAGGGGTGCGCCCAAGTCACAGCCACACGGTCTCGAGGCCATCGCCGGTGCGAGCCGCGCCGGGAGTGTCATGCTCGCAAAGGAGATCGTGCTCGTTGCAATGGGCGCGCTTCGCGCGAACAAGATGCGCTCCTTCCTGACGATGCTGGGAATTGTCATCGGTGTTGCCGCTGTCATCGCGATGGTCGCCATCGGAAAGGGCGCGCAGAAGTCGATCAGCGACCGTATCGCAGGGCTTGGTACGACTCTCCTGACCGTGCGTCCGGGGGCTCGCCGCGGATTCGGTGTCCAGACCGAGGACAACTCGAAGCTGACAGTCGAAGATGCCGACGCGCTGCTCAAGCGCGGAAAGTATTTCTCCGCGGTTGGTCCCGAGATGAACAAGCGCACGCTTCTTCAAACAGGAAACCTGAACGCCCAGACGCAAGTCACGGGTGCGCTGGCGAACTGGCTGGACATCCGGAAGTTCACGCTGGCCGCCGGGCGCTTCTACACTGATGCTGAAGAAGTCGGAATGCGTCGCGTGGCAGTCGTCGGATCGGCAGTAATCGACAACCTCGGCCTTCAGACGCCCGACGCGCTGATCGGAGAATACGTTCGTCTCGGTGGACTGCAGTTCCAGGTCATTGGCGTGCTCGCGTCGAAGGGTCAGACGGGTGGGTTTGGAAACAACCCTGACGACATCGTGGTAATTCCCCTTTCAACCGCGCGCCGTCGCCTGATGGGAACGAACGACCTCAACTCGATCAACGTTCTCGCGGCAAGCGAAGATCAGATTCCACAGGCTCAGGCCGACATTCAGTCCATTCTCAGGCGCCAGCATCGTCTGGCAGCCGGAAAGAAGGATGATTTCGACATTCGCAATCAAGCGGAGTTCCTGAACACCTTCGCTGAAACGACGAAGACGTTCACATTCCTCCTCGCCGGCATCGCGGCAGTGAGTCTTCTGGTGGGTGGAATCGGCATCATGAACATCATGCTCGTGTCAGTGACTGAGCGAACACGCGAAATCGGCGTGCGCAAAGCGCTCGGTGCCACGAAAGTCGCGATCCTTTTTCAGTTCCTCATTGAGGCAATCGTGTTATGCCTTCTTGGCGGTTTGATCGGCGTGCTTCTGGGAGCCGGCGGAGCGCTGGCGCTGAGCAAGCTGGGCGGATTCAATACGACGGTGGACATCTCGTCCGTCCTTCTCGCCTTCCTGTTCTCCGCAACCGTGGGCGTGCTGTTCGGAGTATGGCCGGCACGAAGAGCTGCGTCGCTCGATCCCATCATCGCCCTCAGATACGAATAAAAGGCCGCTAAAGGCTGACTGCTGACAGCTGACTGGCAGGCAGAAAACGGCACAGGCAGCGAATAGCGGTTCCGTCGTTGTCGCAGGGCAGTCAGCCGTCAGCCGTCAGCACAAAAAAAGGCCCCCGCGAAATCGCGGGGGCCTTTTTGTTCTCGAGAATCAGGTATTCTCGTCGATCTTTCTTTCGCCCTTGCCGAAATTCTTCTGGATCTTGCCTTCGAGCTCTTTAGCACGACCCTTGATGTGCTCGCTGGTGTTGTCGGTTGCATCGCCGACGTCACCGCGCACCTGGCCTTCCATTTCCTTGGCTGAGCCCTTTACCTGGTTCTCAACGCCACGGGTTTCGAGGTCTTTTCCCATACATCCTCCGCTTCTGAATCTTGCTGGTTTTATATCGGCCGCGCTTTGCGGCACTCTCAACAAACGCAATCGACGTGCCCGTTTTCTTTTTGATTTTTCGGCGCGAAGGCACACATTTTGACCTCGCGGGGCCATCAAAAAAGTGACCCGTAACATTGACGGCCCCAGGGTGGCCGAGGCTGGGCGAGAGAGCCGGAAGCTCGGCCTGATGAGCGACAGGAGATTACGGTGGTTCAACGGGGGCGCAGCTTCAGATATAGGGGTTTCGAGCTTGCCCCGCTGAAGCCGCCTGTTGAGATTCATCCCGTGGGCTGGCCACTTTGGCCCCGCAAAATTGAACAAGGCACTTAAATCTCAACTCATCCAACGGCCCGGCCCACCGGTCGACGTCTCAAGCAGCTAACTCTCGTTGCCCTTGGCGTTGTTTACGGCGACATCGGAACGAGTCCCCTGTATGCCCTCCGTGAGTGCTTCAAGCCGGAGTACGGGCTCGCTGCGATTCCTGAAAACGTCTACGGCATTCTCTCGCTCGTAGTCTGGGCACTCATACTCGTCGTGAGCGTGAAGTATCTCATCTTCATTCTTCGCGCCGACAATAGCGGGGAAGGCGGAGTGCTCGCGCTGCTCGCGCTGATTCTTCAGACGCAGCAGCGCGCGCAGGACAAGGTTCGCAAGCAAATAATCATCGTGCTCGGATTGATCGGCGCAGCTCTACTCTACGGCGATGGCGTAATCACGCCGGCGATCTCGGTGCTCGGCGCGATGGAAGGCCTGGAAGTGATCACTCCAAAGCTCAAGTTCATCGTCGTTCCCCTTACAATTGTCATCCTGTTCACGTTGTTCCTGGTACAGAAGAAGGGCACGACAAAAGTCGGACGGATTTTTGGACCCGTAATGGCGCTGTGGTTCGTCACAATTGCTGCTCTCGGCATCTACGAAGTAGCGATGGCACCTGAGATATTGAAGTCGGTCAATCCGATCTATGCGCTGCGCTTCTTTGAAACGCACGGAAGGCCGTCGTTCATCCTGCTTGGCGCGGTCGTGCTCGTCGTCACAGGTGGCGAAGCTCTCTACGCCGATATGGGGCACTTCGGCGCCCGCCCGATTCGAATAGCCTGGTTTGCGCTCGTGCTGCCTGCGTTACTGCTCAACTACTTCGGTCAGGGCGCACTGATTTTGCGCGATCCAGCAGGTGCGGCAAACCCGTTCTTCATGCTTGCCCCCCGGGTACTGCTCTACCCGCTGGTCGCACTTGCGACAATGGCGGCTATCATCGCGTCGCAGGCCTTGATCTCAGGTGCGTTCTCCCTCACACAGCAGGCGGTGCAGCTCGGATACAGCCCGCGCGTGAACATCGTTCATACATCGAGCACTGAAGCCGGTCAGATCTATATCCCCGAAGTGAACACTGCATTGATGATCGGCTGCCTTTTCGTCGTGCTTGGGTTCAGGTCATCGAGCGCTCTCGGAGCCGCTTACGGAATCGCAGTGACAGGAACGATGGCGATCACGACGATTCTATACTACGTGCTCACGAGATCGCGGTGGAACTGGAGCGTGTTAAAAGCCGGATCACTTTGTATGTTCTTCCTGATCATCGACGTCGCCTTCTTCAGCTCCAACGCTCTGAAGATTCTCCATGGCGGCTGGGTTCCGATCGTAATTGGACTTGTGATCTTCACGCTCATGACGACGTGGTATTCGGGACGCCGCATCGTGCTGAAGCTGCTGACGCGCGCGTCGTTGCCAATCGAGATGCTCCTGAATTCAGTCGCCGAGCACAAGCCGGTGCGGGTTCCTGGAACGGCGGTATTCATGACGTCGGATCCTGACGGCGCGCCGCTCGTGCTTCTTCATCATCTCAAGCACAACAAGGTTTTGCATGAGCAGGTCGTTCTCTTGTCGGTGCTGTCGGCAAACGTCCCGGAAATCCCGGAGTCAGAGCGCTTGTCGGTAACGCCTATGCGCGAAGGGTTCTGGCGCGTGAAGGCACGGTACGGGTTCATGGAAACGGCGAGTGTGCCGGATCTTCTGACTCGCTCCAGGGAGCACGGCCTTGTAACAGAGCACTCGAAGACGACCTACTACCTTGGGCGTGAGCGTCTGATTCCCGATCCGAACTCCAAGCAGCATCTCGCCGGGTGGAGAAAAAAGCTGTTCATCTTCATGTCGAGGAACTCGCGAAGCGCGACCGAGTTTTTCCAGATTCCGCCTAACCGTGTAGTCGAGCTCGGCGCACAGATCATTTTCTAGAGTCACCTAGGACACGAAGAAAACAAGGCGAAGGACGGGACGAACTGCGGGGGACTTAAGACCCTCGACGCCGGATTTTTTCGATGTCACGCCGGTCTTTCTTCGTCGGGCGACCCGACTCGTAGCCGGTGTTTGCGTTCATTGCCCGGACGTGCAACGCCATAGCTTCGCGCGCCTTCCTGCTTTCGTCGGTTTCCTTGTAGAGGGTCGCCGCGATCGTCGCGGACCCTCTCGTCGATGAAACTCCAGTGACATCGATGATGTGCTCGTATGGTCCCATCCGGATTCGCATCGTGTCGCCTGACTGGACGAGCTTCGACCGTTTCGCACGTTCTCCATTTATTTCGATTTTGCCCCCGGCAATTGCTTCGGCGGAGAGAGCGCGGGTTTTGTAGAAACGCGCGGCCCACAGCCACTTGTCGAGGCGGACTTTTCCGGGGCGCTCCGTTTCGTCTTCGTCGTGATGTGGCGTCATCTTCTTCCATCGAGTGAACCCGACCGTAAGTTACCCGCCATGCGAATACGTGTGCTGTTCCTCGGTTTGATCGCTGCGGCCGGAGCGCCCCTGGCGGCGCAAAGCGTGGACTCGGCCAAAGTTTCGTCAGACCCGCTGATCCAGGACAACAGTTTCCTGGTTGAGGAAGCGTACAACCAGGGACCGGGCGTCGTTCAGCATATCTCGACCTTTCAGGTTGCTCGAGGGACGAGCGGCTTCGACTACGGGTTCACGCAGGAATGGCCTGTTCAGTCGATCAGACACCAGCTCAGCTACAGCATCCCGGTTTCTCGCACCGACTCGCAAACGGGAATTGGCGATGTCGGCCTCAATTATCGCTACCAGCTGCTTGGGGACGGCGACGCAAAACTGGCGATCTCGCCGCGCCTGTCCGTGCTTCTGCCAACCGGCGATTGGAAGAGGGCGCGTGGAAACGGAGCGGCCGGACTCCAAGCCGCGATCCCAATGAGCTACGTCTTATCGCCCATGGTCGCGGCGCATTTCGACATCGGCGGAACGGTGACGCCGTCGGCCCGGAATACTGCGGGGGATAGGGCGCAAATCATGGACTGGTTCGTTGCCGGAAGCGCGATTCTCACTGCGAGCAACAGAATACAGCCCATGCTCGAAACGATCTACGTGTGTGGTCAGGCGGTTGTCGGGGATGACAAAACCGCGCGAAGCGAGAGTTTTGTCATTTCTCCCGGGCTCCGCGCGGCTTTCAATTTTGCGTCAGGACTTCAGATCGTACCCGGCATCGCATTTCCGATCGGCGTGGGACCGAGCAGCGGAGAGCGGAACGTCCTCTTCTATCTGAGCTTCGAGCACGCGTTTACAAAAGGGCGCTAAAAGCCAAACGCCAACGGCTGACTGCTGAGTGCTGACTGCCAACCACAAGAACTACTTCTTTTTCTCGCTTTCCTTCTTTTCCTTCTCCACTGCAGCCCCCCCTGCCCTGGTTTTTTCAGTAAGCGTCTTTAACCGTTTCAGGCTCCCTGCACTGTCCCGATAGATGTAGACACCGCGCGGGCTCGTGACGCGAACACGAGACGGCTCGAGCATCGTCCACGCTCCGCCTTCCTTGTGACGCATACGCATCGGAGCCATGTCGAGCTCTTTCAGGCGCATTGGCAGGTCCTGCATGCGCTCGCGAAGACGCGGCATCATCGCTTCCATTCTGCGCATGTCTTCCGGACGTATTTTCGGCATGTCCTCGAATCGCATGTTGGGCATGTGGAAGTCTTCCATGTTCATTCGCGGAAATGAGCGAGGAAACCCATCTCCGCTTCCTATCTTGAAGCCGAAACCCGCCTCCCGAAAATCTGAGGCCTTGCCGGCTGTCACCTGGATGTCGCGAACGCGGCCACCGGACGATACGCGGAGTGTCGCAACATTTCCCGGCGACAGCTTCTCAACTTCTCTCGTGAGCCTGCGGCTGGGCAGTCCGCTCGCGTAGTCATCACCCGCGTCCGCCGCGTTCACGCGAAGGTCAACGCCGTTGATCGAGACTATGCGATCGCCTTCCACAATTCCGGCCTTCTCTGCCGGTCCGTTGGGTGTCACGCGCTGTACGAAAACTCCGATCGTGTCGCGCTTGGTGCCGGTCCCGCTTAGCTGAAGACCGAGTATGGCGCGCTTACTCAAGGCGGAATCCAACGACGTACGGCTGAACATCCGGCACTCGGTCTTCGAGTCGTCGCTCGAGAAGCACATACTTCCCGGTTCGATCGTTTTTGCAGGTTCCTTTCCCGGTGCCGGCGATTGCGCTGCCAGTGTGCCGGCGACACCCATAAGCGCCGCAGTGCCAGTCAAAGCTGAAATTATCCCACGCATTTTTTCTTCTCCGTTGAGCAGTGGCTTTCATGCTTATGACAACAACTGCTCGGCGGATGGTTGCCGGGAGCGGGAAGAACCGCCGACCGGCATATATTTGAGGGATGGCAACGAGCGTAGATCCGAAGCGTGGCGCGCGGCATGAGCCCGACATCCACACCTTCGAGCACCATTGGCAGGACGAGGCTGACGCGGCCTACCTGTATCGAATTCTGGCCGCGGCCGAGCCGGATGCGAAGAAAAAGGATATTTATGCGCGTCTGGCGGACGTCGAAGACCGCCACGTAGTCGTCTGGGGCGATTTGATGACCAGCCACGGTCACTCGCCCAAGCCGTTCAGGCCAAGTGCCCGGACGAGAATCCTGGCCAGGCTGGGAAGCATTTTCGGACCTGGATTTCTCCTTGGGATGCTGCTGGAGGAGGAAGGTCGCGAGGTCAAAGCTTACCTCGACATGCACCGTGCGACCCCCAAGGGTGCACCGGGCGGTGGGGAGGCCCTGACACTTGCCAGGGAGTCGGCCGATCACGCGATGACACTGGCCGGAATCGCGGGAAAGAGTGGCGAGCCATGGCATCGAACTGAGTCAGGCGGATTTCTTCGGAACGTGGTTTACGGATTCAACGACGGACTGACGGCGAACTTTGGTCTGGTCGCAGGAGTGATTGGTGCTGCCGCCACCCAGCAGCATCGGGCGGTCATCGTCGCCGGAGTCGCTGGTCTGATCGCCGACGCGCTGTCGATGGGATCGAGCGGATACCTGGCAGCGAAGAGCGAGCGGGAGGTCTACGACTACGAGATTGCGATGGAGAAGGACGAAATCGCACTCATGCCGGAGATCGAGCGTGACGAGCTGGCGCTGATTTATGAAGCGAAGGGGATGGACGCAGAGTGGGCGCACCGGCTTGCGACTGAAGTGATGCAGGACCCGGCGCGTATGCTCGAGGAGCAGGTGCAGGAAGAGCTGAAGATCGGTGAACAGACTATCTCGCCGTTCCGCGAGGCATGGGTGACGGGTGTCGCGACAGCATTCGGCGCGATAATTCCTGTCTTCCCGTTTTTCATCGCGAAGGGAACGACAGCAATCGTGTTGTCATTCACTTTCGCGATGCTGTCTCACTTCCTTGTTGGCGCGATGAGATCAGTGTTTACAGGCCGCAGCCTTTTTCGCTCTGGCCTCGACATGTTCGTCGTCGGGCTTGGTGTTGCGATCGTTGGATACTATGTCGGTGGGTGGGTCGGGCAACTGTTCTAGGCTAATAACAGCTTTTAGACACAGAGACCACAGAGACCACTCTGTGGTCTCTGTGTCTAAAGCTGTTATTAGCCTACGAGATTCAGAAGCCTGCCCGGAACGAAAATGATCTTCCTCGCCGGCCCGGAGAGAAACTTCGAGATGGACTCCTCGGCCAATGCAGCAGCGACAGCGTCGTCCTGATTGATGTCGCGCGGAACCGACAGCTTGCCGCGAGTCTTTCCGTTCACCTGCACCGCGAGCTCGATATGCTCATCCTCGGCCAGAGACGCATCGAACTTCGGCCAGCCGGCGTCGAACACGCTTTCAGAATGACCGAGCGTCTCCCACAGTTCTTCAGCGATGTGCGGCGCGAATGGCGCGACGAGCTGGACGACCGGCTCGACTTCCGCGCGCGACGGCGAGCGCTCTCCGCGACGAAGAACGTTCATGTACTCCATCATCGCCGCGACGGCAGTGTTGTAGCTGAGGCGAGGGATGTCGTCACCAACTTTCCTGATCGTCTGATGCAGCTTGCGCATGACATCAGGATCGCCGGACGAATTCACAGACCTGGAATCGACGGCCGAATGCACTGATGCCCACAGACGATCGAGGAAGCGCTTCACCCCGGAGATACTCGCATCGCGGAAATCGCCGCCCTCTTCGAACGGCCCAAGGAACATGAGGTACGTGCGGAAGGCGTCCGCACCCCATTTCTCGATATAGACATCGGGAATGACGACGTTGCCCTTGCTCTTCGACATCTTCGCGCCGTTCCTGATGATCAGGCCGTGAGCGCGAAACTTCTTGAACGGCTCCTCGAACTCGATGTAGCCCATGTCGTGGAGGACCATCGTCACGAAACGGGAATACAGGAGATGCAGCACCGCGTGCTCGTTGCCGCCGATGTAGCTGTCGACGGGCAGCCACTTCTTCGTGACGGCAGAATCAAACGGTGTTTCATCGATGCCGACGCTCGGATAGCGCAGGAAGTACCAGGCGCTGTCGAGGAACGTGTCCGACACGTCAGTCTCTCTGCGCGCCATCTTCCCGCACTCAGGGCACGGAACTCGATACCAGTCCTCGTGACGCGCGAGCGGGGAGATTCCTGAATCGTCGGGTTTGAAGTCTTCGACAAACGGGAGCACGACCGGCAGATCCTTTTCAGGAACCGGTACGGCGCCGTGATCATCGCAATAGATGATTGGAATCGGCGGACCCCAATACCGCTGACGCGAGATGCACCAGTCGTGCAGACGATAGTTGACAACCGGGTGGCCGGCGTCTTTCTCGTCCAGCATCTTGATGATCTCTCGCTTTGCAGTCGCGACAGTCATTCCGTCGAATTTGCCGGAGTTGACGATGATCCCGCGTTCATTTTCAGTGAACGCTTCGTTCAGCGGGGCTGACGGCTCTTCGCCTTCTCCGCACACGACACGGACGATCGGCAGGCCAAAAACCTTCGCGAACTCGAAGTCACGCTCGTCGTGACCGGGCACCGCCATGATCGCACCCGTTCCGTACTCCATCAGCACGTAGTCAGAAATCCAGATAGGGATGTCTCTTCCCGTTGCCGGATTAGTCGCGTAAGCGCCGGTAAAAACGCCGGTTTTTTCGGTGCTCGACTTCCGCGTGACGACGTCCTGCTTCGCGCTGCGCGCGAGATACTGATCGACCGCGGTCCTGTGAGCGCCGGCCGTTACTGACGCGACGACCGGGTGCTCGGGAGCGACGACGAGATAGGTGGCCCCGAAAACTGTGTCGGGGCGAGTCGTGAAGACACGAATCGACTGATCCCCGCCCTTCTTCCTGACCGGGAACGAGATCTCCGCGCCTTCAGAGCGACCGATCCAGTTCCGCTGTGCCGTTTTCGTCGTCTCCGACCAGTCCAGCCCATCCAGGTTCTTCAGAAGACGCTGCGCGTAATCACTGATCCGGAAGAACCACTGACTCAGGAACCGCTGCTCGACAGGCGTGTCGCAGCGCTCGCACGCGCCGCCGACGACCTGCTCGTTGGCAAGGACCGTCTTGCAGCTCGGACACCAGTTGACCGCCGCCTGCTTCTTGTAGGCCAGGCCCTGCTTGAGGAGCTGGAGGAAAACCCACTGGGTCCACTTGTAGTAATCGGGATCGGTGGTCGAAAGCTTCTTGGTCCAATCGACCATCAAACCGGACCGCTGAACCTGCCGCTCGAAGTTGGCAATGTTCTGCGGAATCAGGTCCATCGGGTGCTTCCCGACCTTCAGCGCATAGTTCTCGGAGTGGATGCCGAACGCGTCGTACCCGAAGGGCTCGAAGACGTTGTGCCCCTGAAGCCTCTGGAATCGTCCATATATGTCATTACCGACGAACGCGAAAAGGTTGCCGACATGGAGCCCCTCCGCAGACGGGTAAGGGAACATCATCAGTGCGTAGTACGGATCAGGCGCAGCGGCCACGTCTGTCGTGTTCGTGTCCCGATCCTGCCACGTCTGCTGCCACTTCTCTTCGACCCTCGTGGGATCGTAGCTGATCTGGTCGTCGCCGTGGGTTGGGTTTACCGAGTTGTCCATCGATACAAAGTAGCGTCACCGTAACTCACTTTCATCCTGCCATGCGCCAACAGCAGCTGTCGCCGATCGGTCCCGCACTCGAGCCCGACGCCTCGGAACGCGAATTCACGCCTTCCTGGAACGGCATCCCCGTTGTCGAGATAAAGTCCGAAGGCATTTTCGGTCCGCTGATCGGGCTCCTTCAGCGCCAGGCGGCCTTCGTCATAGTTTTCGCGATCTCGATCGTCCACGTTGGCATCGGCTGGATGGCCTACCGGCTATTTCACCTGCTTACGCCCGACGTTCGGGCTGCTTTCCTCGCTTCGGACGACGTCCGCTGGACAATCATCGTCGGGGCAGTATGGGTTGTCGGCCTCCTGGGGCTCGCTTCCATGTTCGTTCTCCGCCTGATCCGTTCCCACGTTACGTCTCCGATTACCGAGCTCGCGATGGTCTCTGAATCGGTGGCCCGAGGCGAGCTGTCCCTGCCCTTTGTTCCCCTTGCCGCAAACAACGAAGTGGGGAGGCTCAGCCGCGCGACCTCGAGTATCATCCTGGCCCTGAGACGGCTGGCCGCGACGATGAAAGCGTCCGCAAAAGACACGACAAACCTGTCTGCCCAGATAACCGCCTGTTCCGAACAAATGGCGACAGCAGCGCATCAGACTGCCGCCACTTCGGAAGCATTAAGGCATGAAAGTACCGAAATGGCTCGGTCCATCCACGAGATCGCCGCCGACGCAGCCCGGCTCGTTAACGTCTCTGGCTCGCTACGCGGACGCGCCCAGGAGGGGCTCCGCCGCGAACGCCGACTCCGCAACCTCGCCCAGGAAAACCGCGAACGCCTCGACGAAAGCTCGCGGGCCCTTGAAATGCTCACCTTTGACGCAAGCGCCAGCGCAGAGTCGATTGATGCCCTGGCGACCGCCGTGGACGAAATCCGGGCGTTCCTGACCATCGTTCAGAAGATCTCCCGACAGTCCAAGCTCCTCGCCCTCAATGCGGCCATGGAAGCCGCCCGCGCCGGCGAGCAGGGCGAAGGTTTTGCCGTCGTCGCTGACGAGGTCCGTCGCCTCGCTGCCGACTCAGCCGAGGCGGCCGAACGCACAGACCTGCTGGCCCGAGCCATGGCCGAACGCGTCGGTAGGTCCCGCGAATCGGCAGCACGCACGCTTTCGACCCTCGCGAGCGTCAATGACGCGACGCACCACGGCCGTCAGTCGTTCCTGCAGGTCGAACAGGGCGTCATCGACGCCGAGAAATGGAGTGGCGCTATCGAGAGTGCCGTCGAAGAGTCAGGACGACTGGTTGTCGACATGACCCGCCGGCTCGACACCCTCGCCCTCGGCACCCAGAGCTTTGCGAGTGCGGTTCATCAGGTCGCTTCGGCGAGTGACGAGCAGAGTGGGAACATCGATCAGATTGCGGCTGCCGCGCGGTCGCTCACTCATGCGGCGAAGAAGGTCGTTCAGATCGCCGGATCCTTCAAACTTGGCGATGGGGCCGGGTGGGATGTGCCGACTTCGTCGGCGCTTTAAGCGAAAGGCAAACCCACAACTGAGGGCCCGGGGGCTTGAGCTTACGGGGCTCTGGGCGTTGGGCCTACTCGGTGCAGTTTAGGCCACAGCTTGCAGCCCACTAGGCCCACGCTAAAAGCCCTCTGTTCTGGGTTAGTCCGTAGCCTTTCCTGGGAAAATCGCATCCATCTTGAACGTCTGCGCCCCGTTGGCGTTGCAGATCGCAAAGCTCCCGTTGTCATAGAACGAAACGCCCGCATATCGGCTCTGCTTGTCCATAGCGTAGTAGCTCATATCGAAATTGGGCAGGCCGCGACTGTTCAACAGCCTTTTCTCGATCGTATTCGCCACGACGCGCTTGCAGACCTCCACCATCGCATCTTTCGGATGCATTCCGGCCTTCATGTTCTGCACGATCTGGTACGACGCGCAGCTGTAGAGATTCGCCTCGCCGCGACCGGTTGAGCCGGCGGCACCGACATCATTGTCCACATAGAGCCCCGCGCCGAGAATCGGCGAATCGCCAACTCTGCCCGGAATTTTCCACGACATGCCCGATGTCGTCGTGACGCCGCAGATCTCGCCCTTCGCGTTGATCGCCTCACAATTGATGGTTCCGTAGATGTGATCGCCCTCTATCAGCCCCTCCGCGACCATCTCGAGACGGACGCGGTGTTCCGCATCGGCACGAGTCTTCGGATCCAGGTAGTGAAGCGGGTCGGTGCGCCGCTTCCACTCGAGCCAGAGAGATCGCGACTTTTCGGTGTTCAGGTCTGCCTCAATCGTGAACCCCACGGTCCTGGCAAAGTCCTGCGCGCCCTTTCCGACGAGAAGGTGATGATCGGTCTGGTTTGCGACCTCTTTCGCTACACTCGCCGGCGTTCTTACGCCTTCGATTCCCGCGACCCCCCCGGCTCGCTTCCTGGGACCATGCATCACGCACGAGTCGAGTTGCACCACACCCTCAGCATTGGGAAGTCCGCCGTATCCAACGCTGTTGTCGAGCGGATCGAGCTCGACGATGTTGACGCCGGCCACAACTGCGTCGAGAACATCAGCCCCACCGGTAATCATGCTGAATGCTTTCTCGACCGCTGTTTGTGTTCCGCCGTTCCTGAATTGATTCCCATTCCCCGAGGCGATCACCATCGGAGTTGCAGCGGATCGGGTGATTATGGCGGGCGCCTGTGCCCAGGACGAGGCCGGGATCGCGAGAGAAATTCCTGCGGCGGCACCAGCGGTGACGAAATCGCGGCGATTGACCTTCTGTGTCATGAATCACCAGTTGTGGAGGGCGATTGGCTTAAAAAACCTACGACTTGCGTGTAGTTTCCCGCTACACATGACACCCCCTGATCGACTTCCAGGCAACGTTCCCGATCGTCGCAACCCGAGCGGCATAACGCGTCGAGAACATGACCTTCTGGGCGAGCGCGACGTTCCCGAAACAGCTCTCTATGGGATCCAGACGATGAGAGCGATGGAAAACTTCGCAATCAGCGGCGTCGAGCTGAGAGAATTTGCAACGCTGGTAGAAGCGTTAGCGTCCGTGAAGCAGGGTGCGGCGCAATTGAAAGCGCCGTTGAGGAGTCAGGGCGCCTCTCCGTCGACATGACCCGCCCGTAGCCAGCGAGTCTGCGACAGTCTGGCCGTTACCAGCGCCATGGAACCTGGAGGGATTCTCCCGGACCAGGTTCCGGAATCGGATGAGTGGTTCCGCCGAACTCACCGCTG